>DASRHG010000028.1:0-18878 GCA_035650655.1 Binatia bacterium
GAGTGCACAACTCGTCATCACGTCCCCGCCTTACAACCTTGCCAAGGAGTACGAGAAGGACCGCAAGCGCACGACCGACGAGTACGTGGCTGAGCAGACGACCGTCATCGACGAATGCGTGCGAGTGCTGCGCCCGGGGGGCAGCCTCTGCTGGGAGGTCGGCAACCACGTCGTGGACGGTCGGATCCTTCCGCTCGATATCCCCTTGTACCCGGTGTTCGCGCGGCACGCCGAGTTGGCTCTCCGAAACAGGATCGTCTGGCACTTCGAGCATGGGCTTCACTGCTCGAGGCGCTTCTCGGGCCGGTACGAGGTGATCCTGTGGTTCACCAAGGGCGACGAGTACGTCTTCGACGTCGATCCGCTTCGCGTGCCCCAGAAGTACCCGGGGAAGCGAGCGTGGAAGGGCCCGAAGGCGGGACAGTACACGGGACACCCACTCGGCAAGAACCCGGGCGACGTCTGGATCTTCCCGAACGTGAAATCGAATCACGTCGAGAAGACGTCGCACCCGTGCCAGTTTCCGGTGGAGCTCGTCGAGCGGTTCGTCCTCGCGACGACGGTGCCGGGGGACCTGGTCCTCGATCCCTATCTCGGCGTCGGCAGCACGGCCTGCGCTGCGGTGATGCACGACCGGCGCGCGGCCGGCGCCGAGATCGTCGCCGAGTACGTCCAGATCGCTCGCCATCGAATCCAGCTTGCGATGCGGGGGGAATTGAAGACGCGGCCCATGGGTCGGCCCGTACATGAGCCGAGCCCCACATCGAGTCTACTCCGCCGAGACGCAGGACCCGCCCCATCCCGGGTGGTTCGCCGTCGCGCACCGGCGCAGGGTCTCCGCATCGCCCTGGACGCCGTGCGAGGCGCCTATCGGGAAGATGCGCAGCTGGAGATGGCGGCAATGGCTCACGGCCATCGGGACGCTGAGGATTAGCGAGCGGGCCCGTCGGATCGGAGGCGGGTGGGGCGGCGTGCGAATCCAAGAGATGTGCTCTCGCCCGTTCGGCAAGTACGCCTTCGTCGCCTACGATATGCTCGTCGGGCACATGGCGTTCTTCATCGGGGGCGTCATCGACGCAGGCGTCGAGATTCTTCCGATGAAGGCTTTGCACGCGCTGGTTGTCATCGGCGTGTGCCCTTCCGCGGGGCCGCGATCATTCGCGGCGGAGGCTGCCGGACTCCTCGAGCCGAAAGGTGGTACAGAGGCCCGGTGCGCCGCGCGTTCCGCTGGCTGAACGCCGCGGTCGCGCTCGTGACGCTCGCGAGCGCGGTCGCGGTCCTCGCGTCCGACGTCGCGGACCCCGGGTATCGCGCGCACTACCACGACGCGCTCTGGTTCGTCGCCGCGTACGTCGCGGTCCAGGTCGGCATGCTCCTCGGCTTCCTCCGCGACGGCCCGCACGTCCGCTGGCTCGCGCTCGCGAAGACCGCCGCCGCGTACCTCTTCCTCGCGGGCTTCACCTCGCTCTGGCCGTACTGGCGCTACTGGACGCCCGCCCGCTACGTGTACCTCCTCTTCGAGCTGCCGGACGGGAGCCAGGTGGGCGAGATGGCGCTCGTCTTCCTCGGGCGCGGCGCGTTCAACACGCTCTCGGTCTTCGTCTGCACGCGCGACTGGTGGCAGCCGCTCCGCCGCGCGCGCCCGCTCCTCGGGCGCGCCGCGACGGCGCTCCCGCTCGCGATCGTCGCCCTCTGCGTGTGGGCGTTCCTGGCGCTCGTCGAGGAGGAGCGCCGGACGTTCTCGCCCGAGGCGCACGAGGTCGCGGCCCTCGTCCTGGACGGCCTCGACTGCGACGCCGTCCGCGCGAACGCGGGGACGACGACGACCGACGTGCGCCGCCGCGGCGACCGCACCTACGGCGTCCGCATCTCCTGGGGCTGTCCCCTGACCCGCGTCCTCGTGCGCGCCGAGGACGGCCGCATCGGCATCGCGGCCGGCCCGCGCCCCGAGTGCTGCGGCCCGGGCTAGCGCCGCACGCGCCTCACGGCCACGGGCCGACCGGGCTCCGGTGCGGGCCGAGCTCGAGGAGGTTGAGCGGCCCGTGCCACTCGCGGCTCCAGAGCGCGCTCACGATGCCGAACGCGAGGTGGGCGGGGATGTAGAACGGGCCCAGCACCTCGTTCTGAATCGTGTGCTGCATCTCCTCGACGCCGATCGTGCCGCCCGCGGCGCCGGGCGACCAGGGCGAGGCGTCCGACTGGTAGAGCGTCACGTTTCCGAGCGAGATCGCGTCGGCGAAGCCCACGCGGCCGAGGAAGTCCACGAGCGGGTTCCGCAGGAACTCGATCGCGTTGTCGCCGAGCACGGGGCGGGCGCCGCCGAGCGCCCAGCCCGCGAGCCCGAGCGCGAGCCCGAGGAGCGTCGCGGAGAGCCCCCACGCCTTGCCGAGCGCGCCGGCGGCGCGGTCGAAGAGACGGATCCAGTCGGGGCCGGGCGCGGTCGCGTCGCGCGCCCCGTCCTCGGTCCCGCCCGCCTCGCCCGCCGACGGCCGTCCGGGCGCGGCCTTCCGCAGCGCACCGGTCGCGCCCTTCAACGCCGCCGCCGCCTCGACGATCGTGAGCAAGCCCGTGAGGTACTGTCCGCGGGCGAGGTCCTCCGCGGCGTTGTACGCCGCGTAGCCGGCAAGCGCGAGCCGGTACGCGAACGCGAGCGCGACGCTGTCGACCGCGTTCACCGCCGCCCCGACGATCCCGAGCACGGCGCCCGTCGCCGCGCCGTACGCCGCGCCGAGGCCCGCGGCCTGGAGCACCTGCGACAGCGACGCACCGCTCATCGCGGCGCGGATGGCGGCGGTCGCCGCGCCGACGAGCGCGCCGACGATGACGCCGACGATGAGGCCGCAGAGGAACCCGCACGTGCCGTTCGGGTCGGTCACGTTGAGCGGATTGCCGCCGACGTGGCTGTACGGGCTCGCGAACTCGCGCGCCGGGTCGTGCGAGACGAAGAGGCCGAGCCCGGGATCGTACCAGCGCGCGCCGAAGTAGAGGAGCCCGCTGCCGTCGTCGCCGCGATGGCCGCCGAACCCGAACGCGCTCCGGGAGTCGGCGAGCGCGTGTCCGGCCGCGTCCCAGACGGCGGCGAGCGCGCCGAACGGCCGCACGACCAGGTGCTCGAGCACCGCGCCGTCCGCGCCCGTGAGCAGCCGCGGGCTCCCGAGGTGGTCGCGGTGGTAGAAGACGGTTCCCGCGGGCGGCGACGTCGCGGGCGCGTCGCACTGCGCCGCGGCCGGCGCGCCCGCGGGCAGCTCCGCCGCCCAGAGGAGCACGGCCACGAGCGCGATCGACGCGCGCCGCATCCGGCCGAAGGCGCCGCAGCGCCGCCGCCCGGGGACGGCGAGCGCCGCCCCGACGAGCACGAGCACGACGGCGCCGCTCGCCGTCCCCGCGGCCGCGCTCGCCCGCGAGGCGGGCAGCGCGGTCGCGAGGACCGACGCCGCGCTCACGGGCGAGGAGGCGACGAGCCGGCCGTCGAGGCGGAGGTGCCGCACGACCGTCCCGTCGCGGACGTCGAAGGCGCCGAAGAAGAAGGTGGTGGCGCCGTCGGCGGCGGACCAGGCGGCGACCCGCTCGCCGCGGTGGTCGTAGAGGTAGCGCGCGACGAGCGCGCCGGCGCGCCGCACCTCGACGAGGCGGCCGAGCGGATCCCAGACGAGCGTCCGCTCGCCGGGGAGCGCCGTCATCGCGCCGTTCGCGTCGTAGGCGATCGCGGCGCCGCCGATGGCCGCCGGCTGGTGCGGGTGCGCGGTGGGGACGTAGGCGTACGCCGCGCCGTCCTTCCCGACGAGGTTCCCGAGGCCGTCGCTCGCGAAGACGCCCTCGTACGGGCGCGCGGCGGGCGAGGGGCCGCCGCCGCACTGGACCGCGTGGGCGAGCCGCGCGGCGTCGTCGTACTCGGCCGCGATCGTCTCCGACCAGGGCGTGCGCGGGGGGTAGAGGAGGTCGCGGATCGCGCGCACGTTCCCGTTCCGGTCGTAGTCCTGGTAGAGCACGTCGCGGTAGACGGCCTCGGGCGCGCCGGGCGTCGCCGCGCGCGCGGTCACGAGCTCGCGCAGGCGGTAGCCGGCGTCGGGCGGGGCGTACGCGAAGCGGTCCTCGACGCCGTTCCCGTAGCGGATGCGCGTCGGCCGCCCCGTCTCGTCGCGCTCGACGTCGAAGACGTACGTCCCGCGCTCGGAGCGGAGCGCCGTCGCCGCGCCCTCCGGCGAGTACTCGACCGCAATGCGCTCGGCGCCCCCCGGCCACGGCACGGTGGTCGCCACGAGCCGCCCCGTCATCGGGTCGTACGCGCTCTCGGTGGTGAACACGCGCGTCACCGGCGCGCCGCCCGGCGGCGCGAACGTGATCGCCTTCGTGCTCCGCAGCACGTTGCCGCGCGCGTCGTACGCCTCGAACGCCGTGAACCCCGACGCGTCGGTCACGCGCGCGAGCCGCCCCGTGCCGCCGCTCGCCGTGTCGTACGCGTACGCCTCGAGCACCGTCGGCGTGCCTTCGCCCGGGTCGTCGCCGCTGAAGGCGATCCGCTGCGTCAGGCGGCCCAGGTCGTCGTACGTCATCTCGACGTGCTGCCCGGGCTCCGGGTCGTCCACCCAGACGAGGTTGCCGTCGAGGTCCCAGCCCGAGCGCCAGACGCCGCCCGTGTCCGGGTCCGCGACCGACGTCTTCCGGCCGAGCGCGTCGTAGCCGTAGACGACGGGCAGGACGGTGAGCGCGCTCGAGCTGCGGCGCTCCGTCGCGAGCAGGCCCGACGGGAAGTACGTGCGCTCCTCGATCGCGTCCGGCGTCGCCGCCGCGCCGAGGTACGTCCGCCGCGCGACGAGGCGCCGGAAGGCGTCCGACTCCTCCTCGACGCACTCCCCGGTCGTCGCGTCCTCGCCGTGGCGGGCGTCGCAGCGCCGCACGGTCCACGGCGCGGCGTACGACGTCGCCGTCACCGCGCCGTCCGGGTCCATCCGCCGGATCGCGCGGCCGAACTCGTCGTGCAGGTAGACGGTGGCGCGCGCGGGGTCGGCGACGGGGACGCGCACGGCGGGCGCCGCGCCCGGGGGGAGCACGACGGGCGCGTACTCCGCGACGAGGCGGTCGTTCGCGCCGTACCGGCGCGCGCCCGTCGCGACGACGCGCGCCTCGCCGCGCACGCGCGCCGTCACCTGGCTCTGGAGCGGCCGGCCGAAGGCGTCGAAGAAGGTCGCGTGCGCGATCCAGTGCGGCGCGGGGCTCGTCTCGAGCACGAACGTCTCGACGCGGGAGACGGGTCCGAGGACGTACGCGAACCGCCGGCTCGGCAGGGCGTCGCTCGTGCCCGGCTCTACGACCGTCGCGAGGCGCCCGAACGCGTCGTAGCTCCAGCGGACGGTCGCGCCCGCCGCGTCCGTCTCGAGGATCCGCTTGCCGAAGCGCGGGTCCCACGCGAAGCGCTCGACGTAGGTGCGCCCGTTCGCGCGGCGGGTCACGACGGCCGGACGGCTCGCGGTCTCGGGGTCGTAGTCGATCGTCGTCTGCATCCCGCGCGGCGTCGTGGTCGTGCGAACGTTCCCGTAGGCGTCGTACGCGAGGAGCGTCGTCGGGTTCCCCTCCCCGACGAGCGTCGAGCGGACGAGGTTCCCGCGCGCGTCGTACGCGAACGTCTTCTGCACGCCGCCCGCGACGCCGACGGCCGACGCCCGGTCGCAGATGCCGACGCAGAGCCGGAGCGCGTCGCATCCGCCGCCGATCGGCGCCCAGGCGGCGGTGCTCGTCATCGACGTGCCGTGGGCGAGATCGGTCGTCGTCTCGCGGGTCGTGTTCCCGCACGCGTCGTACTCGTACGTGCTGACCGACGTCCGGCTCCGCCCGGTGCTCGTCCACGGGAGGTCCGCGGCGCTCTCGTACTCGCGCCGCGTGACGTCGTGGAGCGTCGGGAGCCACCGCCCGGCGACGTCGGGCGCCGCGCAGTCGGCGCTCGTCGCGCACGTCCAGCCGGAGAGCGTCTCGCGCAAGAGGCCGTCGGGCGCGACCGGCCAGCGCGCGTACGTCGCGACGCGCGCGACGCGCCCGCGGAGCGCGTCGGTCTGCCGGAACTCCGTCCACTCGGTCGTGCCGGGCGTGCCGTCGGGCGCGACCTCGGTCCGGGCGGCCACGCGGAAGCCGCGGAACTCGCGCCGTGCGGCGTCCCAGTAGGCGCCGCCGTACGCGAAGGCGTGCGCCGTCGCGCTCGCCGGGTCCCACGGGTCGACGCGCACGATCGCCCGCACGACGGCGAGCGGGAAGGGCATGTGCGGGCGGCCGTCGAAGAGCGCCGGGTCGACGTTCGGCCCGTTCGCGCCGCCGAGCGCGGTCGTCACGTCGTAGGCGATCGTGGTGACGCTCCCGAGCCCGTCGCGCATCTCGAGCATCCCGTCCGCGGGCACGGGGACCGGATGGCCGAAGTACACCCGGGCGACGCTGCCGTTCCCCCCGAGCCGGACGATGTCCGGGAAGCCGTTGCCGTCGAGGTCGAACGTGTCCATGACGAGCGCGCCGGTGGCGCGCGATCCGCCGTCGTCGAGCTTCCGCCGCAGCCGCTCCGGCGCGGCCATGCGCACGGGCGGCGCGAGGCCCGCGCCCGTGTTGAGCCAGACGACCCACGCGTGGCCGTTCGCGCGCCAGTCGCGCACGTCGACGAAGTCCGGGAGCCCGTCGCCGTTCACGTCGAGGACGTCGAACTGGAACTCGGCGAGCCCGGCGTCCCACGAGCGCAGGAGCGCGGGGCCGGCGCTCGGCCAGCGGTACGGATGCCCCGCGGCGTCGGCGCCGGCGAGCCCCGTCCCGGTGCCGAACCAGACGTTCCAGTGGGCCCCCCGCCCGTCGTCGTTCCCCTTGGCGACGACCTTGTCCGGGAGCCCGTCGCCGTTCACGTCGAAGAAGTCGGAGCGGATGTTGCGGTCCGCGGTGTCGACGCCGCCGTCGCGGATGGCGCCGTACGGCGCGAAGAAGGGGACGCCGTCCGCGAAGCCGCAGACGGGCCCCCGCGGCCCGGCGGTGCAGCCCTGGTTGTAGCGGACGTGCCACCACGTGTGGGACGCCGACCACCCCGCGGTGCCGACCAGGTCCGGGCGCCCGTCGCCGTTCACGTCGACGACGTCGCGGACGATCGCGCCGTCGGCGTCGCCCGCGCGGAGGTAGGCGACGCCGTCGGCGTACCAGCGGACGGGCGTCGTCGCGAAGCCGCGCCCGGTGTTGAGCCAGACCGTCCAGGGCGCCTCGGTGCTGTCGACGTAGTCGGGGAGCCCGTCGCCGTCGAGGTCGACGACCGCGGCGGTCGTCAGGTTCTCGTCCGGGACGCGCGCCGTGATGCACGCGCGCGGCGCGGGCCACGCGACCGGCGCCCCGAACATCCCGCCCGGCGCACCCGCCCCGCGATTCAGGTACACCGTCCACGCGCCCGTCGTCGCCCAGCTCGCCGTGCGCACGAGATCGGGCCGGCCGTCGCCGTCGAGGTCGAGGAAGTCGCGGTTGTTGCAGTCGTCGCCGTCGCGGAACGACGTCTCGTGCACGTCGACGCCGACGTACGCGGGCGCGAGCGCCACGTCGGCCGTCTCGGCGTAGCGGAACGTCGCCGCCGCGGGCACGGCGCCGTCCGGGCCGACGAAGAGCTCGGCGCTCCCGTCCGCGCCGCGGCGGAGGACGGAGGCGAGGAGCGCCTCGCCGTTCGCCGCGCTCGCGCGGTACGCGAGGTCGTACGCGCGGACGAGCGCCCCCGTGCGGAGGTAGCGCACCTCGATGCGCGTGCAGACCTCGGGCAGGTCGCGCGCGAAGCCCGCGGCCCACGAGAGGCGGTTCGTCCCCGGGCTCGGCGTCCACCCGAAGCGCACGGCCCACGCGTGGCCGAGGCCGCTCCGGTTCCCGCCCCAGCGGATCTCGCTCGGATGCACGCCGTGCCCGCCGGCCGACGCGCTCCACGTGACGTCGACCGTGTTCCCGTTCGCGTCCGCGATCCGCGTGAGATACCACGCGAACGTGCCCGCGAAGGACGACGGCGCGGGACCGAGCCGCGCGCTCGGCCCGTCGCCGAACGTGTAGTCGCGCCCGCTCCGGTCGTGGAGCGTCCAGACGTTCGCCGCCGGGGTCGCGGCGACGCTCGCGTGGGTCTCGTCGAGGCGCGCGCCGAAGCGCTCGACGCCGCCGCCCGCCGGCCCCTGGTCGACCAGCTCGGCCGTGCCGTCGGGCAGGACGACGACGAACGTGTCCGCCGCGCCGTACGTCGGAACGCCGCGGCGCGTGCTCCGCTCGATGCGGCCGATCGGCAGGTCCCAGCCCCGACCCCAGGGCCCCGGGCCGCCGAGGCTCGAGTACGCGAGCGCGAGGTTCGGCTGCATCCCGTTCCGCCCGGGCGGCACTTCGATCGCGACGCTCGTCGTCGCCGCGCCGTCGACGAGGCGCGCGTCGGCCGCCGCGGTGAGCCCGGCGAAGGCGCTCGCCGCGTCGCCGGTCGTCGCGCCCGGCGGCCCCTCGGTCAGCGCGCGCGCCGGGCGCGCCGCGCCGGCGAGGAGGGCGAGCGGGACGAGCCACGAAACGCGTCGCGAGTGTCGCATGGCGGCCTCCGGCTACGGCTCGACGTCGAGCGGCGTGATGCCCGTCGGCGACGGAATGCGGCCGACCGTGTCGGGGGGCAGGATCTGGACGAGCGGGTCGTACATCGTGCCGTCGCACGCGTTCGTCGTCCGCCGGTTCACGGTGAAGCGGACGGTGTCGTTCACGGCGACCGGCACGCCCTCGAGCCGGATCTCGAGCGTGGGCGACGCGGCCCCGACGCCGCCGTCGAAGAGGAGCGTCCTGTTCCGCCAGACGCGCACGTCGACGCCGTCGCCGCAGCGCGTGTTGTTGTCGACGACCCGGCTCGTCACGCGGATGCGGCCCGCGACGGGGCTCTGCCAGAAGCGCCCCGAGGGGTTCGGGTCGCCCGGCCACGCCCCGTTCACCCAGACGAGCTGGGTCGGGTCGGCGCCGCGCCACTGCGACTGGCGCGCGACCCACGACATCTTCGCCCAGCCGCGGCCGTTCCAGTAGCGGTAGAACCAGTACGACTGGCCCTGGACCGCGGAGAAGCCGGCGCTCGCCTGGAACTCCCACGGCATGCCGACCGTCGCCCAGGCGAGGGGGCCGAAGGGGGCGCCGGCGTTCGTGTGGAGCCGCCAGTTGAACCACTGGCGCTGGCGCCCGTCGGGCGCCGTCACGTGGACGACGAAGGCGTACGCGCCGCCCGGGTAGACGACGTCGGTCGCGCCCAGGCACACGTCCGGCACGTGCCAGAAGCTCGCCTGCTCGCACTTGAGGCAGTAGCCGGGGAGCCACGCGTTCGTCCCGGCGTTCGCCATCACGACGCGGACGTCGGCGCCGCTCCCGGGCCGCATCTCCCACGGCGGCGGCGCGAACGCGGTGAGGATCGCGTCGTCCGTGCCGAGCACGAGCACGCGGTCGTTCGGCGTGTAGGTGCCGAGCGGGCGCCCGTCCTTCGCGAGCGCCCACGCGAAGTCGTACGTTCCCTGCACGCGCGGCGCGCACACGCGCGCGCGGAAGTGCCCGACCGCCGTGGGCGGCGTCGCCGCCGCGAGCTCGGCGCGCGCGCCGCCGGCCCAGCCCGCCGCGTCGACCTCGGTGAGCGCGTAGACGCCGGGCGCCCACGTGTTCGTGCCCTGGTTGCGGAAGGCGACGTCGGCCGTCGCGCACGTGCCGGGCGCAAGCGTCGCGGGCGTCCGTCCCTGGTAGACGGCGACGTCCGTGCCGACGACGGGGACGCGCACCGCGTCCGACGGGGTGCCGAACGCGGCGCTCCCGTTCACCATGCGCCACTGGAAGTCGTACGTTCCCGGCACGTGCGGCGCGGTCGCCGTCCAGCGGAACGTCGCGCGCTCGCCCGGGAGCACGACGCGCGGCGCGCCGCTCGCCGGGTCGCGCGGCTCGCTCCAGTCGACGAGGGTCGGCCCCCAGACGGGGGCGAGCGCCGCGAGGCGCTGGACGCCCGGCCGCCACGTCGTGACGCCGCTGTTCGTCATCGTGACGGACGCGGCGGCGGGCGCGTCGGTGACCGTGCCCGCGGGGGGCGGCGTCGCGGGCGGCGTGAAGGTCGCGTCCTCGAACGTGACCGCGCGGAGCACATCGAGGAGCCCGGGGCGCTCCGGCGGTCCGGGCTGCCAGCCGGCCGCGGTCCGCCGGAGCGCGTCCTCGACCTGGGCCGGGTCGAGGGTGGGCGCCACGCTCCGGAGGAGGGCGGCGGCGCCGGCGACGTGCGCCGCGGCGACGCCCTCGGGATTGCCGACCAGGATCCGCGTCCCGCCGCCCGGCCACGCGGACGCGACGTCGACCCCCGGCGCGACGACCTGCGGCCCCGCGCGGTCGGGCAGGTTCGGCGGCACGCGGTCCGTCGGCTTCCGGCAGCCCGCCGTACCCCGGTAGCTGGTCGCGAGAAGCTCCGCGGGCGCGGCCGGCGCCGACGCGCCGACGGCGAAGGCCTCGGGGTAGTTCGCGGGCGAGGGCAGCGCGTCGGCCGGCGCCGGCGCGCCCGCGACGACCGTGTCGTGCCCAACCGCGACGACGGGCACGATGCCCGCGGCGCGCAGCACGCGGAGCGGGTCGAGCAGATCCGGGTCGCAGTGCCCCGGGTCGTCGATCCACCACGGGAGGAGGACGACGTCCGGCACGTGGCCGGAATCGAGCGGCGCCGGCTCGTCGGGGTCGAGCATCCACTGGAGGCAGTCGAGGAGGCGCCCGCGCACCTGCTCGACCGTCGCCGCCTCGAGCCCGATGCCCTTGCACGCGATCCACCGGGCGCCCGGCGCGACGCCGAGGCCGTTCGCGCCGACCGCGACCCCGAGGAGATGCGTGCCCTCGCCGTGGTCGTCGTAGGGGACGGGCCGCCCGCCGACCGCGTCCCGCCAGACGACCGAGCCGTCGCTCCGGCGGAGCGCGGTGTCGCGGAGCGCCGGATGCTCGGCGTCGGCGCCGGTGCCGACGAGGCCCACGACCGTCCCGGTCCCGTCGCCGACCGCGCGCGCCTCGACGGCGCGCACCGCCGCGAGCGAGTCGAACGGCGTCGCCGCGTCGGCGGCGGGCGCCGGCCGCGTCGTCATGCCGTCGTAGCGGACGGTGGCGACGTCGTCCCGCGCGGCCGCCATGCCGATCACGTCCTTCGTCGTCTCGAGCGCGACCGCGTTGACGATCCAGAACGAGCGGACGTTCCGGACTTCGTCGGGCCCGAGGCCGGCGAGCTCGTCGAGGAGGCCGCGGCCGCCGCAGTCGGCGGCGTTCTGGGTGGTCGCGGCCTTCGTCTTGAGCGCGTCGACGAGCGCCGGGACGACCGCGTCCTTCCCCGCGCGCCCCTCGACGGCCGCCGCGACGTCCACCTGGTCCGCCAGCTCGACGATCACCGGCAGCCGCGTCGTCGCGTCGCTCTCGTCCATCATCGCGCGCAGCTCCTCGGTCACGGTCCCGGCCGCGGCGGCGCGCGCGGCGAGCGTCACGACGGCTCCGAGCGTCACGAGACGAAGCGTCGTCATCGGCGTCCTCCGGCGGGCGGGGTCACGGCGTACACGTGAAGCCCAAGCGGTCGCGGTCGGCGGCGCCGGCCGCGTCCGTCGCCTCGACGGCGAGGACGACGGACGCGCCCGCCGCGACGCCGACGGGAATTTCGCCGCACACGTGGCGCGCCGCGAGCGCCGGCGTCACGACGAGCGCGGGATCCTCGCCCGCGACCGCGCCGCCGTCCGCGCCGAGCGTCGCGGCGAGCGCGGCGAAGAACGCGGCGCGCGCGGCCGCGTCGAGGGTCGTCTCGGGGGCGAGCGCGACGCGCGCGACGTCCGTCGGCCGGCACGGCGTGGTGCCGCCGCTCGTCACGAGCGCGGTGTTCAGGCAGTAGGAGACGGTGAAGCCGCAGCGGCCGGCGGCCGGGTCGCGGTCGCAGGGCGCACCGTCGCGGCACGCGGCGACGCCGCCCGCGAGGCCCGCGACCCCCCACTCGACGGCGCAGAGGTCCCACGGCTCACCGCCGCCGCCGCCGTACGGCGCCTCGAACGCGCAGCGCGCCGAGCAGCCGTCGCCGTCGGCGCGGTTCCCGTCGTCGCACTCCTCGCCCGCCTGGAGGACGCCGTCCCCGCACGCCGTGCGGCACGCGAGCGTACAGCCGTCGTCGGGGGCGCCGTTCGCGGCGCCGTCGTCACACTCCTCGCCCGGGTCGACGCGGCCGTTTCCGCAGCGCCAGCAGCCCGTCCGGTCGAGCCGGCAGCCCGCGGTGCACGCGAGCGCGCCGCCCGTCTCGCCGGGCGCGTCGCACGCGGCGCCGCCGAGGTCGCCCTGGTCGCACTCCTCGGTCCCCTCGCGCCGCCCGTTCCCGCAGCGGAAGCAGCCGCGCTCGTCGATCGCGAAGCAGTCGGGCGCGCACGCGGCGACGCCGCCCTCCGGGCACGTCCAGCCGCCCAGGTCCGCGCCGTCGCACGCCTCGCCGGGCTCGCGACGGCCGTTCCCGCAGCGCGTGCAGCCCGCGGTCTCGAACGTGCAGTCGGCGCGGCAGGCGAGCCGGCCGCCGTCGAAGCAGAGGTTCTCGCAGCCGAAGGCGCCGAGGTCCGTGCCGTCGCACGCCTCGCTGCCGTTGCGGACGCCGTCGTGGTTGCACGCGAGGCCCGCGGGCGCGAGCGCGGCGAGCCCGAGGAGCGCGGCGCAGGCGGCGAGCGAGGCGTGGCGCGGCATCGCGCGCGCCGCGATCCAAGAAACGGACCCGCGGAAAACCGCGGCGCGACGGGCGCCGGGGGCGGCGGGATGAAACGCCGGTGCCGCCGGGGTGCAACGCGCGCGGCCGGCGCGCCGCGGCCGAGGAGCGCGTCCGCTTCACGGCGGCGGGCGCTGAAACGGTCAGAGCCTCCCGTACTCCTCTTCGAGCGCGACGATCGCGCGCCCGATCTCGCCCGCGAGCCGCCAGTGGTCGACGACGAGCCGCGTGAGCACCGGGTACCGCGCGCCGCGCTCCGGGAGCGTCCGGTCGAGCGCGCGCCGGCGCATCTCCTCGATCCGGCGGAGGGCGTAGTTCAGGTCCGCGTCCGACGCGCGCGAGGTCCGATCGCCCTTCGGGCGGCGGAGCTCCGCGCGCACGAGGGCGAGGGCCCGGTCCGCGTGCTCGACGAACGTCTGCGTCGGGATCGTCGCCACGGCGAGGTGTCTCATGCGGCCGCCCGCTCGAAGTACGCGTGGAGGGCGGCCGTGTACGCGACGTCCACCTCGCGCAGCACCTGCTCGAGCCGCTCGCGGGTCCGCGCGACGGCGCGGCGGGAGAAGCGGGCCTCGAAGCGCGCGAGCCGGCGCGTCAGATACCCGAGGTGCCGCTCCTCGTCGGCGATGATCTCGGCGAGGAGCGCCTGCGTGCGCCGATCGCCGGCGAGCGTCGCGTGGTGCGCGCGGAGCTTCTGGAGCGAGTCCTCCTCGGCAACCACCGCCGCGGCGACCAGCTCCATCAGCTCCGCCTCGTTCACGGTCGCGCGCGCGGCGTGCAGCAGCTGGAGATCGCGGGCGCGCGTCCGGGCGAGGAGGTTCTCGATGCGATCGAGCGCGGGGGGCACGCGGAAGGCGTGAAAGCCGAGCTCGGTCATCCGCTCGAGGAGGAGGTAGGCGTGGCGGCTCTCGTCGAGCCCGTGCCGCGCGAGGTCTCGCTTCAGCTCGGGCTCGCCGACGAGGTCCGCGAGGAGGCTCATGTCGACCGCCGCCCGCACCTTGGCGCCGCGGACGAGGTTCAGGAGGGCGCCGGTGCGCGCGGCGTCGGAGCGGGTCGGATTGCGAAGGTCGAGCGGCGTCGGGTCCTCGGGCGTCATGCCGTGGCCTCCTTCCATGGGGGGGCGTGCGCGCCTCCACAGCAACCGCCATGCCCGCGTCCCGCGGCACGGACGCGCCCGCGCGACCGAGGGTGCCGCTCCCGCGGCCGTGAACGTCCGTTCCTATGCGCCGACGCCGCTCCGACCGCGCGTTCACGGCCGGCGGCCCCGGGGCCGCTACATCCCGAGCCGGCGCATCTTCTTCAGGAGCCCGCGGTACGTGATCCCGAGCTCCTCGGCGGCCCGCGTCTTGACGCCGCCCGCCCGCTCGAGCGCGGCGACGATCTCCTCGCGCTCGAAGCTCGACCTCCGCTCCTCGAGCGATTCGGGCGCGCCCTCGCCGGCGTCGCTCGACGTCTGGAGCTCCTCGGAGAGGCAGTCGGCGGTGATCTCGCCGCCCGGGGGGGCCAGGAGCACCGCCCGCTCGAGCTCGTTCGCGAGCTCGCGGACGTTGCCGGGGAACGGGTAGCGGACGAGCAGGGCCAGGGCGTCCGCCGAGGGCGGACCGACCGGCTTCTTCTGCTGCTCGGCGAGGCGGCGGACGAGGAAGCGCGCGAGCGCCGGGATGTCCTCGGCGCGCTCGCGGAGCGGCGGGAGGCGGATCGGGAAGACGCGGAGGCGGTAGTAGAGGTCCTCACGGAAGCGGCCGGCCTTCACCTCGTCCTCGAGCGTCCGGTTCGTGGCCGCGATGACGCGGACGTCGACCGTGCGCGGCCGGCTCTCGCCGACCGGGCGCACCTCGCCCTCCTGGAGGACGCGGAGGAGCTTCGCCTGGAGCGCGGGCGTCGTCTCCGAGATCTCGTCGAGGAAGATCGTGCCCCCGTCCGCGACCTCGAACAGGCCCTTGTGGTCGGCCGTCGCGCCCGTGAAGGCGCCCCGCCGGTGACCGAAGAGCTCGCTCTCGAGGATGCCCTCGGAGAGCGCCGCGCAGTTGACGGCGACGAAGAGGCGCTCCCGCCGCGGGCTCGCCGCGTGGATCGCGCGCGCGACGAGCTCCTTGCCGGTGCCCGTCTCGCCCTCGATCAGCACGGTCGAGCGCGCGCCCGCGACCTTCGCGACGAGGTCGAGCACGTGGCGCATCGCGGGGCTCTCGCCGATGATCTCGTGCGCCGGCGCGCTGCGCTGCCGGAGGTACGCGTTCTCGGTCGCGAGGCGGTCGTTCAGCGCGCGCAGCTCCTCGACGAGCCGCGCGTTCTCGCGCGCGAGCTGGAACATCTCGACGGCGCGCCGGAGCGTCAGCCGGAGCTCCTCGTTCTCCCAGGGCTTCGTCACGTAGCGGAAAATGCGGCTGCGGTTGATCGCCTCGACGATCGACTCGACGTCGGTGTAGCCGGTCAGGATGATGCGGTTCGCGTCGGGCCGCAGCGCCATCGAGCGCTCGAGGAACTCGACGCCGCTCATGACCGGCATGCGCTGGTCGGCCACGATCACGGCCGCGTCGTGCGCGCGGAGCAGGTCGAGGCCGCGGGCGCCGCTGTCGGCGGTGTGGACGTCGAACTCGTCGCCGTAGCTGAGCGCGAACGACCGCAGGATGTCCGGCTCGTCGTCGACGACGACGACGGGGAAGCGGCGGTAGTCGATGTCCACGCGTCCGTCTAATCGGCGGCGGGTGCGGCGCTGTCAAGGGAACGCGGGGGTCGGGCCGCGGGGCGGAGCGCGCCCGTCGTGCCGAGCTGGAAGACCGCGAAGGCGAGCGCGGCGACCCCGGCGGCGCACCCGAACATCGCCCGGTGCCCCCACGCCTCGACGACGCCGCCGAGGAGCATGGCGCCGCTCGTCGTGCCGAGGTTGAACGCGCCGTTGTAGAAGGTCTGCACACGGCCCAGGCGGTCCGTCCCGGTCTGGTCGATCGCGAACGCGTTGAGCGTCGGATACGAGAGCCCCTGCGCGAGCCCGAAGCCGACGCCCGCCATCGCGAGCGTCGCGGGCGCGTGGACGAGGGCGAGCGCGGCGATCGACGCCGCGAGGAGCCCGATCATGGGCAGGATGACCGTGCGCCGCTCGAAGGCGTCGCCGAGGCCGCCGCCGAGGACGCGCGAGAGGACGGCCGCCGTCGTGTACGCGAGGAAGAAGACGCCGACGCGGCCGAGATGCGCGTCGGCGACGAAGGTCGGGACGTAGGTGATGACCGAGCCGAACGCGATGCCGCAGCACGCGACGGTCGCGAAGGTGGCGACGAGCGCGCGCGACGAGGACCTCGCCGAGCGCGGGCGCGAGCGCGTGCGTCGTGAGCGTCGAGACGCCGAAGAGCCCGAGCGCCGCCGCCCGCCGCTCGAGCGGCGCCAGCTCGACGGCGAGCGTCGAGGCCGCGTTGAACCCGGCGGCGAACGCGAGCCCCTGGACGACGCGGAGGAGGAAGAGCGCCGGCCCGATGTGGTCGACGGCGAGGAACGCGGCCGCCGAGACGCTCATCGCGACGAGCCCGCCCACGAGGAACGGCCGGCGCCCGAAGCGGTCGAGGAGCCATCCGGCGACGACGACGACCGCGAGCGCGGCGAGCCCCGCCGTCCCCATGACGAGCCCGATCATCTGCTCCGACCCGCCGAGCGCGCGCACGTGGAGCGGCAGGAGGAAGAAGGACGCGAAGGTGAGGAAGAGGCAGAAGTTCGCCGCGATGACGCGGACGAAGGGCGGCGAGAGGAGACGACGTTCGCTCGACATGCACGCGCCGCGGCTTGCCGCGCCGAGCGCGGCATTATACATGCGCCGCATGGCGACGGAACGACAGCGCGAGCTCCGGCGACGGCGCAAGCGCCGCCGCGAGCGCCTGAAGCAGCGGAGACGCGAGGCCGCGAAGGAACGGCGGCGCCAGCGGGGGAAGAGCTAGGGACGCCCTCGCCTCAGTTACCGGACGCACCTCGCGTACGCGGGCAACAGGCGGCGGACCATATGGAGATTCGCCGGCCGCGATAGCGGATCTTCGCAAAGCTTCACGTGTCCTCGGCGCGCGGACAAAAGGTGGCGCGGCGCAGCCGCCGCGGGGTAGAGCGCGTGCAGGGAGTGCGGACCGTGAGCGGGACGTCGGTGGCGTACTCCGCCTGGGACGTGGCCAGGAGCAGCGACTCGGGCGCGTGTTCGGTCCGTGTGCTACTGTCCCGGGCATTGCGACAGAGGTGGGCGATGAGCAGCATCCGGCCCTTCTATCCGCGACGGGAGAGCGACGTGGGGCAAGTGACGACCCGGGTCCAAGTCGGGAGTCTGCTCGATCCCGGCCACGACGTCGGCTTCGATGCCATGGTCGACACGGGCGCGTTCGGCCTGATCCTGCCCTCGGCATGGCGCGAGCGGCTCGGCCGACTCGACGAGGTCGCGACCGTCGAGCTCGAAACCGCCGATCAACGCGTGGTGCCGGCGGTGGTCTGTGGTCCGGTCCGCATCCAGCTTCCCGGCTTCCGGCCCGTCGTCGGCGAGGTGGTGTTCGTCGACATGGAGCCCCGCGGAACCGGCTACGAGCCGCTCGTCGGCTACACGGTGCTCGAGCTGGCGGGCGCGGTCGTCGACATGGTGAGCCACCGGCTCGTGGCCCGGAAGTACTACGACTTGAAACGCGTCGCCTGACTCGGCGCTGCGCGGGCGGCGAACCGCGCCAGCCCGTCGTCGCGGCTCGCTCGGGGCGGTGCCCCGACACGGCACGCCGGCAGCGGCGACTGTGGCGTGCGCGTCCCGTCTCGAGCAGGCGCTCGCGAAGCGCAGCGCGCGCCGCGAGACGAAGGGCCGAAGCCAGCGATCTGGCCGAGAAGAGCGGCTGACGGCCTTGCCGGGAGCGCCTCGCCGGCACGACGCGTCCGCCGCGGCCGTCAGGTGACGCGGCTCCTGACGCGCGTGGTGGACGGGTTCCGCCGGCAGGATCATCTGCCGTTCACCCACGAGGACCTGACTGCGCTCTGGCTCGCACGCGACGCCCTCGAGGCGCTCGACGGTACGGTGTTCGCGCTCGGGGCACGCTCGCTGCTCGAGAAGGTGGGCCCGGTCGGCGTCGGGCTTCGTGTACCCGTCTGCCAGAATCCCACCCGGGAGGCCGTTCGGGTGGCGCGTCGGGACGCAGTGGTCGAGCGCCGCCGCGTTGCGCGGAGAACCAGCGGATCCTCGCCGCGCGCGCGAAGCGCCGGCTCTCGTCCTGCCTCCGTCAGCGGCTGACGGCCGGTCGATCAGGGCGGGGGTGGAAAACGACTTTCTCTTGACAGCCGCTCGCGTCGTTTCGTAGGCATCTCTTTCGCCGTGCATTTCGCAGCAAGGCACATCGCAATACGCCTTTGCAGCCGGACATCTATCAGCGGGCCTCCCGTCCAGGACCCCCGGCGCGGCGCAGGGGCGCGGTTGCCGTGACGGAGGTCTTCGCGACGCTCGCCGCGGAGCGGCTCGGGGAGGAGAAGCTCGCGCTCCTCGAGAACGCTCGCGAGAAGCTCACGGATGCGTTCAAGGCCCTTTCGGCCGACGCGCTCCGGGCGAGCAACGAGACGTTCATCAAGCTCGCCGCGGAGAGCCTTGCGCGCTTCCAGGAGGGTGCGAAGGCCGAGCTCGAAGCGCGCGGGAAGGCGATCGCCGATCTCGCGCAGCCGATCCGCGAGCGGCTCGAGCGGTTCGACGGCAAGCTCGACGAGCTGGAGCGGAGCCGCCGCGGCGCCTACCGCGCGCTCGCGCAGTCCGTCGACGATCTCCTGAAGGTCCACCTTCCGCAGCTCCACCGCGAGACCGCGAGCCTCGTCCAGGCCCTCCGCCAGCCCCAGACCCGCGGCCGCTGGGGCGAGACGCAGCTCCGCCGCGTCGTCGAGCTGGCCGGCATGCTCGAGCACTGCGACTTCGAGGAGCAGGTGACGCAGACGACCGACGGCGGCCGCCTCCGCCCCGACATGATCGTGCGCCTCCCGGGCGGCCGGCAGGTGGTGATCGACGTGAAGGTGCCGCTTGAGGCTTATCTCTCGGCGGTCGAGGCGCCGGACGAGGAGACGCGCCGGCGCCTGCTCGCCCAGCACGCGGCGCAGGTGCGCGCGCACGTCGCCTCGCTGTCGGGCCGAGCCTACTTCGAGCAGTTCGACCCCACGCCCGAGTTCGTCGTGATGTTCGTCCCGG
>DASRHG010000029.1:0-18383 GCA_035650655.1 Binatia bacterium
AGCCGGCCCCAGGCAATATTTGGGCCGGAAAAAACCCCTTATTTTTTCGGACTTTTTTTAGGAAGGCACGTGCGCCCACGCGTGGTAGGAGCTGCGCACGAGGGGCCCGGACTCGACGTGGAGGAAGCCGAGCGCGAGCGCGTCCGCACGCAGCGCGGCGAACTCCTCGGGTGCGAGGTAGCGCTCGACCGGGACATGGCGCGCGTCGCCCGACGGCCGGAGGTACTGACCGAGCGTCAGGATCGCGCAGCCGACGCTCCGCAGGTCGGCGAAGACCCGGCGGAGCTCCGCCGCCTCCTCCCCGAGGCCGAGCATCAGGCCCGTCTTCGTGAGGAGGCCCGGGCGCGCCGCGCGGGCCGCGGCGAGCACGGCGAGCGAGCGGTCGTAGCGCGAGCCGGACCGCACCCGGCGGTAGAGGCGCGGGACGGTTTCGACGTTGTGGTTGAAGACGTCGATCGGCGCCTCGGCGACGGTCGTGACCGCCGCCTCGTCGCCCTGGAAGTCCGGGACGAGGACCTCGACGCGGCACGCCGGAAGGAGGCCCTTGATCGCGCGGGCCGTGGCGGCGAAGTGGGCCGCGCCCCCGTCGGGCAGGTCGTCGCGGTCGACGGACGTGACGACGACGTGCCGGAGCCCGAGCCGCGCGACGGCCGACGCGACGCGGATCGGCTCCGCCGGGTCGACGGGACGGGGACGGCCGTGCCCGACCGCGCAGAACGCGCAGCGGCGCGTGCAGGTGTCGCCGAGCAGCATGAAGGTGGCGGTCTTGTGTCCCCAGCACTCCCCGATGTTCGGGCAGCGTGCCTCCTCGCAGACGGTATGCAGGCCGAGCGTACGGACCGTCTCCCGGGTCTCGACGAAGCCGGGTCCACCCGGCGCGCGCACCTTGAGCCACTCCGGATGCCGGCGGGCGACGGGTGCACTCATGCGCACGCCTCCGCCGCAGGCGGCGCGGCGGCGAGTGGTGTCCAGCCGCCGTACCCGAAGGCGTCGACGAAGGCCGCGAGCACGGCGGGAAGTACCGTCGCGACCTCGCCCGGCCCGCCCTCGCGCGCGACCGACGTCATCTCGACGCCGGTGATGCCGCAGGGGGTGATCGCGGCGAAGCCCCCCACGTCGGTCGCGACGTTGAGGGCGAACCCGTGCCACGCGACCCAGCGCCGGAGCGCGACGCCGATCGACGCGATCTTCCGCGGGCCCACCCAGACGCCCGTGAGCCCCGTCCGGCGCTCCGCCGCGACGCCGAGCGCCGCGAGCGCGGCGATCAGCACGTCCTCGAGCCGCCTGAGGTACCAGCGGACGTCGGGGCGGTGGTCGCGGAGGCCGACGATCGGGTAGCCGACGAGCTGCCCGGGGCCGTGGTACGTCACCTCCCCCCCGCGGTGCGCGCGGACGATCGGGATCGGACCGGCCGCCGCCGCCCCGAGGTGCTTCGGATCCGCGCCGCGGCCGAGCGTGTAGACGGGCGGATGCTCGAGGAGGAGGAGCGCGTCGGGCCCCCCGGCGATCCGGCGCGCGACGAGCGCCTCCTGCCACGCCGTCGCCCGGGCGTAGTCGAGCACGCCGGGGAGCGCGACCTCGAGCCGGCGCACTAGACGTTCACCCCCCGGCCCTCGGCGACGAGCGCCGCCTCGCGGAGGGCCTCGGCGAGCGTCGGATGCGCGTGCACGGTCTCGATCAGCTCCGCCGTCGTCGCCTCGAGCGTCAGGGCGAGCGCGGCCTCGGCGATGAGGTCGGTCACCCCGGCGCCGATCATGTGCACGCCGAGGATCTCCCCGTATCGCGCGCCCGCGACGAGCTTCACGAAGCCGTCGACGTGTCCGGTCGCCATCGACTTGCCGAGCGCCCGGAAGGGGAACTTGCCGACCTTCACCTCGCGCCCGCCCGCCCGCGCCTCGGCCTCCGTGAGGCCGACGGCCGCCACCTGCGGCTCGCAGTAGATGCAGACGGGCACGCGGCGCGGGTCGGGGCCGCCGTTCGTCGCCCGGCCCGCCATCGCCTCGACGGCGGCGACGCCCTGCTCGGAAGCGGCGTGGGCGAGGAGGAGCGGGCCGACCAGATCGCCGATCGCGTACACGCTCCCGACGCTCGTCCGCATGGTCGGATCGACCGCGACGAAGCCGCGCTCGAGCCGGACCCCGGCCTCGGCGAGTCCGAGGTCGCCCGAGAGGGGCGCGCGGCCGACGGCGACGAGGACCCGCTCGGCGGCGAGGGTCGCCGCCCCGGCCGGGCCGACGACCGTTACCTCCGCACCGTTCGCCGTCCGCGCGAGGCGCTCGTAGCGGTGTCCCGCCAGCACCTCGATCCCCTGCTTCTTGAAGCTCCGCCCGAGCTCGCGGCCGAGCTCGACGTCCAAGCCGGGGAGGAGGGTCTCCGCCATCTCGACCACGGTCACGCGGCTCCCGAAGCACGCGTAGACGTACGCGAACTCGACCCCGACCGCACCGCCGCCGACGACGACCACGCTCGCCGGCAGCCGCGGGTCCTCGAGCGCCTCGCGGCTCGTCTGCACGACCTTCCCGTCCACCTCGAGCCCGGGGAGCGTGCGCTCGCAGCTCCCCGTCGCGAGGAGGACGAAGCGCGCGCCGAGCCGCGCGGGGGCGGCGCCGTCCGAGCTCACCAGGACCGCCCCGGGCGCCAGCCGACCGACGCCCTGGTGGTAGGCGACCTTGTTCTTCCGGAGCAGGAACGCGACGCCCTTCGCCTGCGCCTCGGCGACCTGGCGGCTCCGCGCGAGGACCTTCGCGAAGTCGACGCGGAGGTCGTCGGCGACGAGGCCGCGCTGCGCCGCAGCCTTCATCTCCGCGTAGAGGGTCGCGTCCGCGAGGAGCGCCTTCGAGGGGATGCAGCCCCAGTTGCCGCAGACGCCGCCGGGGCGGTCGCGCTCGACGATGGCGGTCGAGAGCCCGAGCTGCGCGGCGCGGATGGCGGCGACGTACCCGCCGGGCCCCGCGCCGACGACGACGAGGTCGTAGTCCGGCATGACGCCCTCAGACGAGGAGCGCGATCGGGTTCTCGAGGAGCATCTTCAGCTCGCGGAGAAACCGTCCGGCGATCACGCCGTCGATCACGCGGTGGTCGGCGGAAAGCGTGACCGCCATCACCTTCCCAGGCACGATGGCCCCCCCGCGCACCACCGGCACGTCGCGGATGGCGCCGACGGCGAGGATCGCGGCCTGCGGCTGGTTGATGATCGCCGCGAACTCCGTCACCGGCAGCATGCCGAGGTTCGACACCGTGAAGGTCGCGCCCGAGAGGTCGTCGCCCGCGAAGCGGCCCGCGCGCGTCCGCTCGACGAGACCGCGCGCCTGGCGCACGACCGCCGCGAGCGGCTCGCGGTCGACGTGGTGCAGGACCGGCACCATGAGCCCCTCGTCGACCGCCGTCGCGATGCCGACGTTCACCGCGTCGTGCAGGACGAGCGCGTCGCCGTCGTAGGAGGCGTTCACCTCGGGCACGCGGACGAGGGCCAGCGCCGCCGCCTTCACGACGAGGTGGGTGAAGGTGACGCCCGCGAAGTCGCCCCCGAGCGCTGCGAGCGAGTCCTTGAGCCGCACGGCGTCGTCCATCGCGACCTCGGCCGACACGTAGAAGTGCGGGACCTCGCGCTTCGACTCGCCCATCCGCTTCGCGGTGGTCCGGCGGATGCGAGAGAGCTCCAGGCGGCCCCCGCGCGCCGGCGGCGCGGCGGCACGCGCGGGCGCCGGCGCCGCCCGCCGCGCCGTCGTCTCCGCCGGCGCCGCCTCGCGGCGGTCGGCGAGCGCCGTCTCGACGTCCTGCTCGACGATGCGCCCCCCGGGCCCCGTGCCGCGGATCGTGCCGAGATCGAGCCCGTGCTCTTCCGCGAGGCGGCGCGCGAGCGGCGACGCCTTCACGCGCCCGGCGTCGCCCGCTTCGGGCGCGGGCTCCGGCCGCCGCACGACCTGCGGCCGGAACGTCTCGCGCGCCGCCGCGGCGAACGCCGCCTTCCCGCCCGCGGCCGCCCGCTCGGGCGCCTTCTCGCCGCCGGCGACCGCGCGCTCGGGCGGGCGCTTCTCCCCCGCCGGACGCTCCGGCGCGCGCTTCTCCTCGGCGGGGCGCTCCGCGACCTTCGCCGCGGCTGCGGCCTTCTTCGCCGGCGCCGGCGCGCTCACCGCCTCCCCGGGCGGCGCGAGGACCGCGATCACGGCGCCGACGGGCGCGCTCTGGTCCTCGTTCACGCGGACCTCGGCGAGCGTGCCCTCGTCGTACGCCTCGAGCTCCATGTTGGCCTTGTCGGTCTCGACCTCGGCGAGGACGTCGCCGATCTTCACGGGGTCACCGACACGCTTCATCCACTTGAGGATCTTGCCCTCCTCCATCGTGTCGGAGAGCTTCGGCATGGTCACTTCGATCGGCATGGGAGTCCTAGCGGCGGCGAACGGCGATCGTCGGCCGGGCGGGGGCTGCCTCACGCCCGAGGAGGCGGCGGACGGCGGCCGCGACCCTCTCGGGCGAGGGCAGCACGAGGTTCTCGAGGTTTCTGGCGTAGGGCATCGGCACGTCGAGGCTCGTCACGCGCTCGGGGGGCGCGTCGAGCCAGTCGAACGCCTCCCGCGTGACGACCGTGATCACCTCGGCGGCGACGCCGGCGTAGGGCCACCCCTCCTGCACGACGAGGCAGCGATGGGTGCGGCGCACGGACTCGAGGAGCCGCGCGGCGTCGAGGGGGCGGATCGTGCGGAGGTCGAGGATCTCGACCTCGATCCCCTCCCCCGCGAGCGCGTCGGCCGCGTTCTCGACCGTGTGCAGGATCTTGCCCCACGTGACGACCGTCACGTCGCGCCCCGCGCGCTTCACGTCGGCGACGCCGAGCGGCACGACGTGCTCGCCCGCCGGCACCTCGCCCTTGAGCGCGTACATCACCTCGCTCTCCATGAAGAGGACCGGGTCGTCGTCGCGGATCGCCGCCTTCAAGAGCCCCTTCGCGTCGCCGGGCGTCGACGGCACGACCACCTTCAAGCCGGGGACGTGAGCGTAGATCGACTCGAGCGCCTGCGAGTGCTGGGCGCCGAGCGCGTGCGCGGCCCCCTCGGGGCCGCGGAAGACGATCGGCAGCGTGAACTGGCCGTTCGACATGTAGCGGAGCTTCGCCGCGTTGTTCACGAGCTGGTCGTAGGCGACGAGCGAGAAGTTCCAGGTCATGAACTCGACGATCGGCCGCAGGCCGACCATGGCGGCGCCGATGCCGACGCCCGCGAACCCCGTCTCGGCGATCGGCGTGTCGATCACGCGCCGCTCGCCGAACCGCTCGAGCATCCCCTCCGACACCTTGTAGGCGCCGCTGTAGTGCCCGACCTCCTCGCCCATGAGGAAGATGGATGCGTCCCGCTCCATCTCCTCGACCATCGCCTCGCGAATCGCCTCGCGGAAGCTCAGGACGCGCGCCTCAGGCATACACGTACTCCTCGACCGTCTCGGGCGCCGGAAGCGGGGACTTCTCGGCGAACTCGACGGCGTCCTCGACCTGCGCCTTCGCCTCGTCGTCGAGCGCCCGCAGCTGCTCCTCGTTCGCGATGCCGAGGTGCACGATGCGCTGCCCGAGGATGCCGATCGGGTCGCGCTCCATCCACTTCTGCACCTCCTCCTTCGTCCGGTACTTCGCCGGGTCCGCGACGGAGTGGCCGCGGAAGCGGTACGTCTTCGCCTCGATGAAGAACGGGAGGTGGTCCTTCCGCGCGCGCTCGGCGGCGTGGCGCACCGCTTCGCGCATCTCGAGCACGTCGTCGCCGTTCACGATCTCGGCGTCGATCGGGTAGCCGCGCGCGCGCACGGCGACGTCGGCGACGGAGAGAGTGCGGTAGAGCGGCGTCCCCATCGCGTACTGGTTGTTCTCGCAGATGAAGACGACGGGCAGCTTCCAGAGGCCGGCGAGCGCGAGCCCTTCGTGGAACGCCCCCTGGTTCGCCGTGCCGTCGCCGAAGAAGCAGAGCGTGACGTCGGACTCGTCCCGGTACTTCGACGCGAACGCCACGCCCGCCGCGATCGGCACGTGTCCGCCGACGATCGCCCAGCCGCCGAGGAAGCGCTGCTTCGCGTCGAAGAGGTGCATCGAGCCGCCCCGGCCGCCGCTGCATCCCGTCGTCCTGCCGAAGAGCTCCGCCATGGCGCCGCGCGCGTCGCCGGTCCGCGCGAGGTAGTGCGCGTGCTCGCGGTACGTCGCGACGATGTAGTCCGTCGGCAGAGCCGCGGAGATCGCGCCGACCGCGACCGCCTCCTGCCCGATGTAGAGGTGGAGGAAGCCCGAGATCTTCCCCTGCGAGTACGCCTTCGCCGCGGCCTCCTCGAAGCGGCGGCAGAGACACATCTGGCGGTAGAGGCTCAGCAGCAGCGCAGCATCCATGACGTGTGCTCGATTATAGGGGAATCGATGCCACTGAAAAGCAGCTCAGCCGGCCGGAAGGAGCGCCATCTGCGAGTCGGCCGCGGCGTCGACGAGCGCCCGCACCGGCGCGAAGGAGCGCCGGTGGACGGGCGACGGGCCGTGCGCACGGATCGCGGCGAAGTGCGCGGCCGTCGAGTAGCCCATGTGCCGCCCGAAGCCGTACGCGGGATACCGCGCGTCGAGCTCGCGCATGATCGCGTCGCGATGCACCTTCGCGACGATCGACGCCGCGGCGATCGAGCACACGAACGAGTCGCCCTTCGGATACGCGCTCTGCGGCATCGCAAGGCCCGGGATCTCACGCCCGTCGACGAGCACGTAGCCGGGCACGACGTCGAGCGCCTCGACCGCGCGCCGGAGCGCGAGGAGGCCGGCCTGGTAGATGTTCACGCGGTCGATCTCGTCCGGCTCGACGACGGCGAGCCCGACGGCGACCGCGCGGCGGCGGATCTCGCCGGCGAGCCGCTCGCGCACCGCGGCCGGCAGCGCCTTCGAGTCCGCGATGCCGTCGATCTTCGTCCCCGGCGGGAAGACGACCGCGGCCGCGACGACGGGCCCGGCGAGCGGCCCCATCCCGACCTCGTCGACGCCCGCGACGTGGCGGATGCCGACGCGCCAGAGGAGCGTCTCGAGGTGCGGCGCCGCGGTCGCCGGGCCGCGGCGGCGCTTCGTGCGTCGAGCCCCCATGCGTCCACCCCTCGGGGCGGACGCGTAGCAGGGAGCGGTCCGGGACGCAAAGGGCGGGACGGGGCGCGGGCCGAGGGCGGCTCGTGAGGTAGCGCGAACGCCGAACACCCGCGAGCAGACGCCGCCCCCGGCCCCCGCCCCGTCGCCGCCCTTCACGGGCTCAGGCGGATCGGGTGGAACCCCGTCGCGCGCGGCCATGGCGCCGGCATCGCGATGTATGCCTGGTCGACGGCGTCGCGGGGCATGCAGCCGGCGCGGCCCTCGACCACGCCGATCATCTGCGGCACCGGGAGCGTCGTGACGAGCGGCGCGGGGAACGGGGCGGCGACGTTCGCGACGGCGTCGGAGCGCGCGTGGCCGGCGAAGACGTTCCCGGACGCATACACCCGGCTCCCGCCGGTGAAGCGGAGCGCCGAGCCGCCGTTGCCGTTCGAGGCGGCGAAGTCGCCGTCGCGCCAGAGGGAGGCGACGACGTTCCCGCTCGCCGTATCCTCGAAGCGGGTCCCCCAGAGCGTCCAGTCCTCGACGATCAGGTTGCGGAGGTCGGCGAGCACGTTCGTCGAGACGAGCGGGCCCCGGATCCACTGCTTCATGATCCACGTGTGGTGGATCGAGACGTTCGTCGTCGTCTTGTACTTGAGGAAGATCGAGCGCGTGTTGCCGGCGAGGAAGCAGTACTGGACGGTGACGTCGTGCGCGCCGTACCCGATCGAGATCCCGTCGTCGCCCGAGCCGGTCGAGGAGAGGTGGCTGAAGACGACGTTGTAGGCGTTCGGCCCCTGGGCGCGGATGTTGTCGCCGCCGTTGCGGAGGCGGAGGTTGCGGACGATGACGTCGTGGCCGCGCACGTCGACGATCGGCGCCGCACGGTAGAGCGCGTCGCCGAGGAGCGTCGCGCCGTTCCCCTCGATCGTGATGAAGCTGCCCGTGAGCTGGGGCAGCGGGCTCTTCACGGCGATCGGCTGCGTCACCCGGAAGACGACGACCGCGTGGCCCGCGTTCGCCTGCTCGAACGCGGCCCGGACGGCGGCGTCCGTCGCCTCGGTCACCGCGATCTCGCGCCCTCCGGCGCCGCCCGGCGTCGACGCCCCGAAGCCCTCGTACGGCTCCGCGTCCCCGCTCCCGCCGGCCGGCGGCGAGGGCGGAGGCGTCGAGACCGTGCCGACCCGGACGACGACCGACGCCGTGGCGGCGTGCGTCCCGTCGCGCGCGGTGACGGTGGCGGTGTAGACGCCCGGCGCCGCGTAACGGTGGTCGACGACGGCGCCGCCCGGCGTGCTCGCGGCGAACATCGGCGTCGGGGTCGGGACGGCGCAGCCGTACCGCGCGAGCGCGGCCTCGGCGGCGGCGATGTTGTCGCCCGTCCCGTTCACGGCGACGAGGGACCCGAAGCCGCCCGCGGTGTAGTACTTCGCCGACTCCCACGAGTACTGGAGCGCACGCGCGTAGCGGTCGCACGCGGAGAGCCCGAGGCTGTGGAAGAGGTAGATGGCGCCGAGGTCGTGCCCGATCTTCCCGAGCTGCCAGTTCGCGAGGCGGCCGATGTCGTTCGTGCCCTGGACGGTGATCGGCCCGCCGCCGGCGACCGTGGTGAGCGGGAGGAGCGCCGCGGCGTCGGCGAGGTAGAGCGTCACGGCCTCCGCGAAGTTCTTCGCGTCGCGCGTCGCTTTCGCGGTCGCGTAGCCCGCGAACGTCTGCTGGAGCGCGCGTCCCGGGTCGGCGGGCGGGACGGCGGCGGCGCTGCCGTCGCCGAAGTCCCAGGCGAAGGCGAGCGCGTCGCCGTTCGGGTCGCTCGACCCCGAGGCGTCGAGGCGCACCGTGAGCGGCGCGGCGCCGCTCGTCGGCGTCGCACGCAGGCGCGCGACGGGCGCCCCGCTCGTGGACGGCGGCGGGGACGACGTCCCGCCACCGAGCGGGACGAAGGCGACGGCGAGCGGGCCGGAGCCGGGATCGGGGGGCGCGGCGCCCGGCATCGCCTGCCACGCGCCGCCCGCGTTCCGGTAGACGGTCATGCGCGCCAGCCCGTCGGAGACGACGAGGTCGGGGCGGCCGTCGCCGTCGAGGTCGCCGAGCGCGGCCCCGGCGCGATCGCTGCCGGCCGTCGGCGCGTCCCACTCCGGACGGCGCGTGAACGGCGCGGGCCCCGCCCAGGCGGCGACCGCGCCCGTGCCGAGCCCGACGACGAGGTCCGCATGCCGGTCGCCGTCGACGTCGCCGAGCGTCGGGCGCGTGGCGCCGCCGAGGCCGCCGAGCGCGAGCTCCGGCCGCGCGCGCCAGGACGGCGCTGCGCGGCCGCCCGCGTTCTCGTACACGGCGACCGTGCCGGCCGTGCTGCCGACGACGAGGTCCGCGTCGCCGTCGCCGTCGAGATCGGCGAGCGCCGGCGCGGCGCCGCCGCCGACGTCGACGCCGAGGTCCCAGGCGGCGTGGCGCGTCCAGACCGGCACCGCGTCGGTGCCGTCGTTCTCGAACGCGACGACGTGCCCGGTCGAGTCACCGACGAGCGCGTCCGCGTCGCCGTCCCCGTCGAGGTCTGCGAGCGCCGGCGCGGCGCCGAAGCCGACGCGCGGGAGGTCCGCGGCGGCGAGGCGCGTCCATCCGGCGTTCGCGCCGAGGGTGACGTACGCGCTCGACGTGCCCCCGGGGAGCCCGAGGTAGAGAATCGCGGCGTCCGCAGCCCCCCGAGCGGCGACGAGCGCCGACGCCGACACGACCGCTCGGACCCACCCACCTCCATGCGTCATCGCCACCTCCTCGCTCGCCGGACGCGGAGCGCGCGTCCGCACCGCGCGGGCCGGTGTAGCAAATCCGCGGCACGGCGCAGGCCGAAATTCGGACACTACCCGAACGGCGCGGGGCCGCGCGTCGAAGGCTACGACGAAGGTCGGAGCGATCGCGCCCCGCTCAGGCGACCTCGGCGCGCACGGCCGGAAGCGGCCGCCCGATCCCCGCGAGCGACGCGAGAGCGCCGAGCGCGCCGCGCTCGTCCCAGCCGTCGACGCCGTTGTACCAGGCGAGGCCGATCGCCTGCGCGCGCCGGCTCGCCGCCGCGAGGCGGAGCCACGCGCGCGCGTGGCGGCCGTAGAAGAGACGGGCGCCGAGCCCCAGGCGACGGAGCTTCCGCCCGATCGCGCCGCCGTGGACGGCGCGCACGTAGCCCGTGAAGTCCCACGCGTCGCGCGCGAACGCATCGACGACGGCGTCCGCCGCGCAGAGCCCGTACTCGATCGCGAACGAGATTCCCTCGCCCATGAGCGGGTCGACGCCGGCGGCGTCGCCGGCGAGCAGCACGTGGGGCGCCGCGACCCGCGTCCGCGCGCCGAAGGTCTGGATCGGGAACGCCTTCCACCCCGCCGCGCACGCCCCGATGCGCTCGAGCTCCCGGGCGAGCTCGGCCTGGAGGCGCGCGCCGGCGACGGGCGGCAGCGCGTAGACCCCGACGTTCGCATGCGGCGTGCCGCCGACGAGGCACGGGAACGTCCAGCGATAGCCGCGGAGGCCACCGGGGCACGACGTGAAGTCGAAGTCGTAGCGGCGCGCCGCGTGGCCGTCCCAGCGCGTGGCCGCGATCGGCACGTCGGCCATGACGGCCCGCGCGACGGCGCCGCGCGGCGCGCCGACGAGCGCGCGGCGGACGACGCTCCCGCTGCCGTCCGCGCCGACGACGACGGGCGCCCAGTACGTGCGGCGGGCGGTCTCGACGCGTACGCCGCGCCCCTCGCGCGCGACGTGCACGACCCGCTCCTCCTCCCGCAGCTCGACGCCCCGGTCGCGCGCCGCCCACGCGAGCGCGGCGTCGAGATCGCGACGGCGGACGACGCGGCAGAGGTTCGCGCCGGCGATCCGGACGGTCGCGCCCGGGACGGCGACGGCCGCGGCGTCGACGCGCGCCTCGGGAACGGCGAGTCGGACGCCGAGCGCGTCGAGGAGCGCCGTCGCCTTCGGGATCACCCCCCCGGCGCACGTCTTGTCCCGCGGATGGCGCGCTTTCTCGAGCAGGACCGTCCGCGCGGCGCGCGCGGGGTCCCGGGTCGCGAGCGCGAGCGCCGTCGCGGCGCCGGCCGGACCCGAGCCGACGATGATGACGTCGCGCCGCTCCACGCGCGCCTCTTAGCGCGCGGGCAGCCGGCGTGCCAGCCGTTCGGCGGTGCGCGAGCCGGTACTGGGTGCGCACAGGGACCTCGACCCTTCGCGCGGCTGCTTGCCCGTCGGAAGGGCGCGGAGTAGGCTCGGAGGCGGTGACCGTCGCGCGCTCGCTTCGCTTCGCCGTTGCCGCCGCGCTGCTGTTCTCGCAGCTCGCGATGGCTGCACCCCTGCGGGAAGCGCGCGCGTTCGCGGCGGCCGATTGCTGCGCGCGCCGCTGCCGTCACGCGCGCTCGGTGGCGGACGCCGTTCGCTGCTGCGGCGTCGAGCAGGCCGCGGACGAGCACGCGACCGTGACGACCGCGGCGGCCGCGCCGCTCCTCGCCGCGGCCGTCGTCGTGCCGGTTGCGGCGCCACGGTGCCCCGCCGTCGTCTCGATCGACCGCGACGCGGTCGCGCGCGCCGGTCCGCTCTTCCTGGTCCTCGGCATCCTGAGACTCTGACCGTCTTCCCCGCGCTCGCGCCGGCTCCGCCGGCGCGCCCCGGCGTCGCTCGTGCGGCGCCAGTCGGCATCCGAACGGGAGGGAGACGACCATGCGATTCATCGGGAGTGCGAGCCCAGGGGTGATCCTGTGGGCGGCGATCGCGGCCGGCGCCACGTCGGTCGCGGCGGCGGAGGCTCCGGTCCGCCTGGCGGACGTGGTCGCGGAGGCACGCGCGCGGAACCCCGAGATCGCCGCGGCGCGCGCCCGCGCCGACGCGGCGGCGGCCCGGCCGCCGCAGGCGCGCGCCTGGGAAGACCCGGTCGTCACGTGGGAGGCGTGGAACGCGCCCGAGTCGTTCGACGTCGCGCGCGCCGACAACAACATCGTCCGGGTCGGGCAGAAGCTCCCCTTCCCCGGCAAGCTGACGCTCATGGGCCGCATGGCCGCGCGCGACGCCGACATGGCCGCGCGCGACGCCGACGCCGTGGCCCTCGACGTCGTCACCGCCGTGAAGCACGCCTACTGGGACCTCTGGCGTCGCCGGCGGACCGTCGCGATCGTCGAGCGCGACCGCGACCTCGTCGACCGGTACGCGCGGATCGCGCTCGAGAAGTACACCGTCGGCGAGGCGGCGCAGTCCGACGTGCTGCGCGCGCAGGTCGAGCTCGCGCATCAGGTGAACCGCCTCACGACCGAGACGCTCGGCGCCGACGGCGCGCGGGCCGAGCTGAACGCGCTCCTCTCCCGTCCGCCCGACGCGCCGCTCGGCCCGCTCGAGGAGCCCCCCGCGCCGCGGGTCCCCCCGCGGACCGACGGGCTGATCGCCCGCGCGCTCGCCGCGCGGCCCGAGCTCGTCGGGCAGGCGGCCGTCATCGCGCGCGCGCGCGAGGCGGTCCGGCTCGCCCGCCTCGAGTACCTTCCGGACTTCGAGCTGAGCGTGGGGCGCTTCATCAACGTGCGCGGCCGCGACGGCGTCGGCGCGATGGCCTCGGTCACGGTGCCGCTCCCGAACAAGGCGAAGTACGACGCCGGGCGCGCCGAGGCGGCGGCCGCGCTCGCCGCCGCCGAAGCCGAGCTGCGGCGGCTCCAGGACCGCGTCCGCCGCGAGGTGGAGCAGGCGTACCTCCGCGCGCAGGCGGCGCGCACCGAGCACGATCTCTTCGCGACGACGCACGTGCCGCACGCCGAGCAGGCGCTGCGCGCGAGCGAGACGGGGTATCGGACCGGCAAGGTCGACTTCCTGTCGCTCGTCGACAGCGTGCGCGCCGTGCAGATGGTCCACCTCGAGCACGTGCGGGCGTCGGCCGACTTCGAGACCGCCTGGGCCGACCTCGAGCGCGCCGTCGGCGCCGAGCTCGCGCGCGACGGAGGGGAGTGACGCGATGACGAACCGACGGACGAGGTGGACCGCGGCCTTCCTCCTGGCACTCGCCGTCCCGGCCGGGGCGGCGGACGACGGCGCCGCCGACCGCGCGCCCATCCGGCTCGACCCGGCGCAGCGGCAGGCGATCGGCCTGACGCTCGGGACGGCGGAGCGGCGCGCGAGCGAGCGCATCGTCCGCACGACCGCCCGACTCGACGTCGACGAGCGGAAGCTCGCCGAGGTGACGCTCAAGGTCGGCGGGTGGATCGAGACGCTCTACGCCGACTACACGGGCAGGGCCGTGCGGCGGGGCGAGCCGCTCCTCTCGATCTACAGCCCCGACCTCGTGACCGCGGAGGAGGAGTATCTCCTCGCCCTCGAGACCGCCCGGCGCCTCACCGCGAGCCGCGTGCCGGAGGCGCGCGCGTCCGCCGACGCGCTCGTCCGTGCGAGCCGGGAGCGTCTCCGCCTCTGGGACCTCGGCGACGTCGAGGTCGCCGCGCTCGCGCGGCGCGGGAGGGCCGGCACGACGGCCGTCATCCGCTCGCCGATCGCCGGCGTCGTGATCGAGAAGGCGGCGGTGCGCGGGCAGCGCGTCGAGCCCGGGACGACGCTGTTCAAGGTCGCCGACCTGTCCACCGTCTGGGTCTACGCCGACGTCTACGAGCAGGACCTCCCCTTCGTCCGCGTCGGGCAGGAGGGCGTCCTCACCCTGCCTTCCATGCCGGGCCAGCGCTTCACGGCGCGCATCACGTGGGTCCCTCCGCTCCTCGACCCGAAGACGCGCTCCGCACCGGTCCGCCTCGAGCTGCCGAACACGCCGGACGCCGTCCTCCGGCCGGAGACGTACGGCACGCTCGAGCTGCGCGTGCCGCTGCCCGAGCGCCTCGTCGTCCCCGACACGGCCGTGCTCGACTCCGGCCGGCGCCGGCTCGTGTTCGTCGACGCGGGCGACGGGCGGCTCGTGCCTCGGACGGTCGAGGTCGGCACCGTCGCGGACGGATGGGCCGAGATCCGCTCGGGGCTCGAGCCGGGCGAGCGCGTCGTCACGAGCGCGAACTTCCTGGTCGACTCGGAGAGCCGCCTCGCGGCGGCCGAGAGCATGATGGGCATGATGGGCGCGCTCGGGATGGGCGGCGGCCAGATGGGCGGAGCGCGCATGGAGATGGGCGGCGGCGGCGCGCCTCCGCGGCCCGAGGAGCGCGAGGTGGACGGCCTCCGCGTCGCCGTCTTCCCCGCGCGCGAGCCGGCGACCGTCGGCGACGTGCCGCTCCGCGTCCGGGTGCGCGACGCCTCCGGCGCGCCGGTCACCGGCGCCACCCTCCGCCTCGAGTACACGATGGACATGCCCGGCATGCAGATCGAGGCGGCCCCGACGCGCGAGCTCGGCGACGGGGTCTACGAGGGGATGGTGCGGTTCACGATGGGCGGCCCGTGGTCCGTCGTCGTCGAGGTCGCGCGGCCGGGCACCCCGCCCGTCCGCGGGCGCTTCACGGTGCGGGTGACGTCATGATCGATCGCACGATCGAGTGGAGCGCGCGGAACCGCTTCCTCGTCCTCCTCCTCGTCGGCTTCGCGACCGCGGCGGGCTGGTGGTCGCTCCGGACGAGCCCTCTCGATGCCCTCCCCGACCTCTCCGACGTGCAGGTGATCGTGTTCACGGACTGGCCGGGACGGAGCCCCGATCTCGTCGAGGACCAGATCACCTACCCGATCGTCTCGACGATGATCGCCGCGCCGCGCGTCAAGTACGTCCGCGGCGAGTCGATGTTCGGCTACTCGTTCGTGAACGTCGTCTTCCGCGACGGGACGGACCTCTACTGGGCGCGCAGCCGCGTCCTCGAGTACCTCCAGGGCATCGGCGAGCGCCTCCCCGAGGGCGTGGCGCCCCGCCTGGGGCCCGACGCGACGGGCGTCGGCTGGGTGTACGAGTACGCGCTCGTCGACCGCACCGGCACGCGGAGCCTCGCCGAGCTCCGCTCCTTCCAGGACTGGTATCTCCGCTACTGGCTCGCGAGCGTCCCCGGCGTCGCCGAGGTCGCGTCCGTCGGCGGCTTCGTGAAGCAGTACCAGGTGGAGGTCGACCCGGCGGCGCTCCTCGCCCACCGCGTGACCCTCCGCCAGGTGACGGAGGCGATCCGCCGCTCGAACAACGACGTCGGCGGGCGGCTCGTCGAGATGAGCGGCGCGGAGTACGTCGTGCGCGGGCGCGGCTACGTGCGCTCCGCCGACGACATCGCGGCGATCGCCGTCGGCACGAACGGACGCGGCACCCCCGTCCGCGTCCGCGACGTCGCGCGCGTGCACCTCGGGCCGGACCTCCGGCGCGGGCTCGTCGAGCTGGACGGCCAGGGTGAGGCGGTCGGCGGCGTCGTCGTCATGCGGCACGGCGAGAACGCGCTCCGCGTGATCGACGGCGTCGAGGCGAAGCTCGCCGAGGTGGCGGCGTCCCTGCCGCCCGGCGTGGAGGTGGTCACGACGTACGACCGCTCGGAGCTCATCGAGCGGGCGATCGACACGCTCCGGCACACGCTCGCCGAGGAGCTCGCGATCGTGAGCCTCGTGATCCTCGTCTTCCTCTGGCATCTCCCGAGCGCGCTCATCCCGATCGTGACCATCCCGATCGCCGTGCTCCTCGCCTTCGTCCCGATGCGCGCGATGGGAATCACGGCGAACATCATGTCCCTCGGCGGTATCGCGGTCGCGATCGGCGCGATGGTGGACGCCGCGATCGTCGTCGTCGAGCAGACCCACAAGAAGCTCGAGCGCTGGCAGCGGGCCGGCCGCCCGGGCGACTTCCGGGACGTCGTCGTCGGCGCGGTGAAGGAGGTGGGCGGGCCGAGCTTCTTCTCGCTCCTCGTGATCGCCGTCTCCTTCCTCCCCATCTTCGCCTTCGAGGCGCAGGAAGGGCGGCTCTTCAAGCCGCTCGCGTTCACGAAGAACTTCTCGATGGCGATCGCCGCCGTCCTCGCCGTGACGCTCGACCCCGCGGTCCGGCTCCTCTTCACGCGGCTCGACCCGTTCGCGTTCCGGCCCGCGTGGCTCCGCCGGATCGCGAACGCCGTGCTCGTCGGCACGATCCACGGCGAGGAGACCCATCCGATCAGCCGGCCCCTCATGCGGCTCTACCACCCGGTCGTCGACCTCGTGCTCCGCTGGCGGCGCACGGCGATCGCGCTCGCCGTCCTCGCGGTCGTCGCGACCGTGCCGCTCTTCCTCCGGCTCGGCTCCGAGTTCATGCCGCCGCTGAACGAAGGAACGATCCTCTACATGCCGACGGCGCTCCCCGGCATGTCGATCACGCAGGCGCGCGCCGCCATCCAGACGCAGGACCGCGCGCTCATGCAGTTCCCGGAGGTGGCGCACGTCTTCGGCAAGGCCGGCCGCGCGGAGTCGCCGACCGACCCGGCGCCCGTCAACATGTTCGAGACGATCGTCACGCTCCGGCCCGAGTCCGAGTGGCGCCCGGGGATGACGTGGGACCGCCTCCTCGCCGAGATGGACCGCGCGATCCGCTACCCCGGCATGCCGAACATCTGGTGGATGCCAATCCAGACGCGGACCGAGATGCTCGCGACGGGGATCCGGAGCATCCTCGGCGTGAAGGTCTTCGGGCCCGACCTCGCGGAGATCGGCCGCATCGCGGCCGCGATCGAGCAGACGATCGCGACGCTCCCCGGCACGCGGAGTGTCTTCGCGGAGCGGACGACGGGCGGCTACTACCTGGACGTCACGGTCCGCCGCGACGCCGTCGCCCGCTACGGGATGACCGTCGGCGACGTGCAGGACGTCGTCGAATCGGCGATCGGCGGCGCGACCGTCTCGCAGACGGTCGAGGGGCGCGAGCGGTACTCGATCGCCGTCCGCTACCCCCGGGACGAGCGGAGCGACCCGGAGACGCTCCGGCGGGTGCTCGTCGCCGCCCCCGACGGCATCCAGGTGCCGCTCGGCCAGCTCGCCGACGTCACCGTGTCGACCGCCGCGCCGACGATCCACGACGAGAACGGCGCGCTCGCGGGCTTCGTCTACGTCGACGTCGCCGGGCGCGACCTCGGGAGCTACGTCGCGCAGGCGAAGCGCGCGGTCGCCGAGCGCGTCTCGCTGCCGCCCGGGTACCACCTCCAGTGGGCCGGGCAGTTCGAGTACCTCGAGCGGGCGCGCGCGCGGCTCCTGCTCGTCGTGCCGGCGACGCTGCTGATCGTCTTCGTCCTCCTCTACCTGAACACCGGGTCGGTCACGAAGACGATGATCGTGCTGCTCGCCGTCCCGTTCTCGGCCGTCGGGGCCGTCTGGCTCCTCTGGCTCCTCGGCTACAACACGTCGATCGCGGTGTGGGTCGGGCTCGTGGCCCTCCTCGGCGTCGACGCGGAGACGGGCGTCTTCATGCTCCTCTATCTGGACCTCGCCTGGAGCGAGCGCGTGCGCCAGAACCGGATGCGGACGACGGCCGACCTCCACGACGCGATCGTCGAAGGCGCCGTGCAGCGGCTGCGCCCGAAGGTGATGACCGTCGGCGTCATGATCATGGGGCTCCTCCCCATCATGTGGTCGCACGGGACCGGCGCCGACGTGATGAAGCGGATCGCGGCGCCGATGATCGGGGGGATCGTGACGTCGTTCCTGATGGAGCTCCTGGTCTACCCCGCGATCTACGCGCTCTGGCGCGAGCGCGGCCTCGGGCGAGCGTCCGGCCCCGCGCCTGTGCTAAGCGGGGGGGCGTGAAGCTGAACGTCGTCGAGACGCTCCTCGTCAACAATCCCGTCCGCGACCTCCTCATGCGCCGCTCGGTCGCGTGGCTCCACGCCGCGGCGGGCGGCGCGACGGTCGGGCGCGCGCTCGAGGTCGGCTGCGGGCAGGGCTCGGGCATCCGCGAGATCGCGCGCCGCCTTCGCCCGCCGGCCATCGACGGCTTCGACCTCGACGAGCGCCAGGTCGCGCGCGCTCGCGCGCACGTCGCCGCCCTCGACGGGGTGCCGGTGCGTCTCTGGGTCGGCGACGCGGAGCGGATCGCCGCGCCCGCCGCCGCCTACGACGCGGTCTGCGAGTTCGCGATCCTGCACCACGTCCCCGGCTGGCGCCGCGCGCTCGCCGAGATCCGGCGCGTGCTGCGACCCGGGGGGCGTTTCTTCTTCGAGGAGCTGTCGATCGAGTTCTTCCGCGACGTGCCGCTCGTCTCGCCGTTCCTCCGGCGCTTCACGGTCCACCCGTGGGACACGATGTTCGACTTTCCGACGTTCCGTCGTGCTCTCGACGACGTCGGCCTTCGCGTCACGGCGCTGCGGGCGCCGTTCGTGCCCGGATGGCACTGGGGCGTCGCCGTCCGCGCCTGACCGCAGCTGCGCGCGCGCGCCGCCGGCTCGCG
>DASRHG010000030.1:0-34659 GCA_035650655.1 Binatia bacterium
GAAGCTCGGCCGGTCGCCGCGCCAGTGGAACGGCTCGAGGCTCTCGAGCCCCCGGAGCGTCTGGGTCGCCATCGGCCCCTTCATGGGGTCGAAGCCGTTCGTCGAAGGACCGAGCGGCGCGAAGTGGTTCGCCGACGTGTAGGGGACGAACGCGCCCTCGGGGTCCCCGAGGTCCCACGCGAGGTTGTCGAAGTTCCCGAAGAGGTGGCACGTCGCGCAGGCGATGTCGCCGTGGCCCGAGGTGAGCTGCGCGTCGTAGAGGAACTTCCGCCCGGTCTTGACGACGTCGGGGCTCGGGTCGAAGCGCGACGGGCCCGCGATCCCCGTCGTCGCGATCTGCTGGCTCGTCGACGTGTCGACGATCGAGATCGTGTTGTCGAACCGGTTCGTCACGTAGAGCCGCCCGGCCGCCTCGTGGAGCGCGACGCCGCTCGGCCCGCCGCCGACGTCGATCCGCGCCGTCACCGCGCCCGCGGCGTCGAGCACGGCGACCTTCCGCGAGCCGAAGGCCGCGAGGTAGAACCGGCTGCCGTCGGCCGTGAAGACGCCGTGCGTCGGCTGCGAGAGGCTCTGCGCGATCTCGCCCGGCGGCCCGGGCGAGACGCCGTAATCGATGTGGGGATTCAGGTCGACGACGGAGACGGCGCCCGTCGACGGGCTCACGATCGACACGCGCGTCTGGACGAGGTGGCCGCGGAGGTTGGGCTCGAAGCGGGTCAGGTTCCGCGCGTCCGTGTTCGGCACCCAGAGCGTGCCGTTCGCCGGGTCGAACGCGACGTCGTAGAGCGTCGTGCCGACGCCGCTCACCGTGCGGACGACCCCCGGCGTCGCCGCGCTGGCTCCGATCACGAACACGTCCTGGTCCGGCAGCGAGTAGCGCACGAAATTCGACCAGTCCTTGCCCGTCTCGTCGACCCACCTCGAGCCGTTCCACTCGACGATCAGGCCGACGGCCGGCGCGGCGCCGAGGGACGGGCTCCGCGGCGGGTTCGGCGCCGGCGGTCCGCCGCCGGCGGTCACGAGCGCCGTGAACAGCGCGGTCGTCCGGTTGCCCGACTCGAGCGCGACCGCGTACACCTCGGTGCCCGCGGCGTTCGCCGCGAGCGCCCGCGGCGTGTCGCTGAAGATGTCGATCGACGTGATCGCCGCGCGCGTCGCCGCGTCGAACACCTTCACCCGGTCCTCGTTCCCGCCGCACGCGACGAACGCGCGCCCGCTCGCGAAGACGACGTCGTTCGGCTCGTCGCCGACCGGGATCGTCGCGAGCACCTTCTTCGCGACCGGGTCGACGACGGTCACGTCGTCGGAGAGGTGGTTGGCGACCCACACCTCGTTCGTCCCCGGTCGCACGGCGAGGCTCACCGGGTCGAGGCCGACGGGCACGTCGCCAGCGAACGCGAGTGAGCCGTCGGCGGCGACGGTGAAGACGGCGAGGCGGCCCTCCGGCGTGTTGACCGCGTAGAGCCGGTCGCGGGCGGCCGAGAGCGCGATCGGGTGCACGTGCGCCGACTCCCAGTTCACGAAGTCGACGTCGGGCGGGACGACGACCGCGACGGCGCGGCTGTCGGGCGTCGGGTCGCCGCCCTCGAAGCCGTCCTCGGCCGTCACCAGGTTGCCGTCGTCGGTGCCCGAGGCCTGGAGCTTCTCCGTCCTGGTCGCGCGGAGCCGGACGGTGAACGTGCCGCCGGCGGTGAACCGCGCGTTCACGGACGCGCCGGTCGCGGGGGCGGCGCCGCCGTCGAAATTCCAGGCGAGGCCGTCGCCGGTCCCGCTGCCCGAGAAGGTGGCGGTCTGGCCGGCGGTCAAGGACGCCGGCGCGCTCGAGATCGTTCCGTTCGGGAGCGGGAGCGCGACCGAGACGGGCTGCGACGTCATCCGGTTGTTCGTGCACGCCGAAAAGGGCAGGAACCGGCTCGCGGGGATCGCGGCGCCGTTCAGGCTCACGGCGAGCGTCGCCGGGTCGAACGTGCACGCGGCGTCGAGCTGCACCGAGATCGACGACGTCGTCACGAGGGAGCTCGGGGCGGGGGCGAGGAAGCGGAGCGGCCCCGGTGCCGGGATCGCGCGCGCGCGCGGCACGTCCATGAGGAGGAAGGCGAGGGAGACGGCCAGGATTCCCGTGAGCCTCATGAGGACCTCGCTCGCTCGTCGGCGGGACGCCGGGGTTGTCGTACCTATTGTTAGCTACGGCGCGCGCACTAAAGCAGGAGCGCCGCCGCCCGGTCAATCCGGGGCGCCTCCGGCGGCGCCGCCGGGGCGGCGGTCCCCTCGGCTTGTATTTGCACCCTGACTGCAGTAACTCGCCGCACATCTCGGCTCCTGCGACCACCCTCGACGGCCGGCTCGCGCGTGCGGCGCGCTCGCGGCGCGCCGTCGTCGACGCGCTGCTCGACCTCCTCGAGGACGGCGACCTCCGCCCGACGGCCGCGCGCATCGCCGAGCGCGCGGGCGTCGCGCTCCGCTCGGTCTTCCAGCACTTCGCAGACCTGGAGGCCCTCTTCGGGGCCGCCGCCGAGCGGCAGATGGAGCGCCTCGCCGGCCTCCTCGGCGACCTGCCCGCCGACGGCCCGCTCGCCGAGCGGCTCGAGGCCTTCGTCCAGCAGCGGGCTCGTCTCCTCGAGGCGATCGCACCCGTCCGCCGCGCGGCCCTTCTGCGCGAGCCGTTCTCGCCCGCGATCGCCACCCGGCTCCAGCTCATGCGGCAGCTGAAGCGCGCCGAGGTCGAGCGGACCTTCGCGGCCGAGCTCGAGCGGCGGGAGCGGGCTGAGCGACAGGACCTGCTCGACGCGCTCGCGGCGGTGTCGAGCTGGCCCACCTGGGAGTCGCTCCGCCGCCACCAGCGCCTGTCCGTCGAGCGCGCGCGCCGCGTGATGGCCCGGACGCTCGCGGCCCTCCTCGGCGCCGAAGGGATCGCCGGGCGGCTTCGCCGGCTCTGAGGGGAATCGGAATGGGCGACGTATACCGGCTCTTCGGCAACGAGCTCTCGCCGTATTCGGTCAAGGTGCGGTCGTACCTCCGCTACAAGGGCGTCCCGCACGACTGGGTCGTCCGGAGCGCGGCGACGGAGGACGAGTTCCGCCGCCACGCGAAGCTGCCGCTCGTCCCCCTCGTCGTCATGCCCGACGGCACCGCGCTCCAGGACTCGACGCCGATCCTCGAGCACTTCGAACGGCTCTACCCCGAGCCGTCCATCCATCCCCCCGACCCGACGCTCGCCTTCCTCTCCGCGCTCCTCGAGGAGTACGCCGACGAGTGGGGCAACAAGCCGATGTTCCACTACCGGTGGTTCTACCCGCCGGATCAGGAGTCCGCGGCCGAGCGCCTCGCGCGGAGCATGATGCCGGGGCTCGACGAGGATGCGCTCCGCGGCGTCGCCGAGACCGTGAAGGTCCGGATGATCGGGCGGCTCTCGTTCGTCGGCTCGTCGGCGGCGACGAAGGACACGATCGAGGGCTCGTTCCTCCGCGAGGTCGCGATCCTCGAGCGCCACCTCGCCGCGCGGCCGTACGTCATGGGCGGCCGCCCCGCGTTCGCCGACTTCGGGCTCTTCGCGCAGCTCTACCAGTGCTCGACCGACCCGACGCCCGCCGCGCTCCTCCGCGCTCTTGGGCCGCGTGTCCTCGACTGGATCGAGCGGATGCTCGACCCGCGCGGCGAGGGTGCGTTCGAGCCGTGGGACGCGCTGGCGCCGACGCTCGCGCCGCTGCTCCGCGACGAGGTCGCCGGGGTGTTCCTTCCGTGGACGGCCGCGAACGCGCGCGCGCTCGCCGCAGGCGAGAAGGAGCTGGCCGTGACGCTCGACGGGAGGCCGTTTCGGCAGGAGCCGCAGAAGTACCACGCGAAGTCGCTCGGCATGCTGCAGGCGCGCTGGGCCGCCGTCGCGGATCGGGCGCGCCTCGACACGATCCTCGCCGAGACGGGCTGTCTGGCCTGGCTCGCGGAGGCGCGCTGACGTGGGACGGAAGATCCTCTTCGTCACGACCGACCAGCAGCGCTTCGACGCGCTCGGCTGCAACGGCGGGACGGTCGCCCGGACGCCGGTCGCGGACCGCCTGGCGGCGACGGGGATCAACTACCGGCGCGCGCACAACCAGAACGTCGTCTGCATGCCGGCGCGCTCGACGATGGTGACCGGTCAGTACGTCCGGACGCACGGCGTGGTCGCGAACGGCGTCCCGCTCCCGCCCAACGCGCCGAGCGTCGCCGCGTGGCTCCGCGAGCAGGCGGGCTACCGCACGGCGCTCGTCGGCAAGGCGCACTTCGAGCCCGCGATGGATCCGAAGGGCCGCTGGTTCGAGAACCGGATGGGGCGCGAAGGGTCGACGGGCCCGTACCGCGGCTTCGAGCATCTCGAGCTCGCGATGCACGTGCCGGTGGGCACGTGGCACTACTCGCTCTGGCTCCAGCGGACCCACCCCGACGCCCTGGACGGCTTCGCGCCGATCCTCTCCGCGCAGGGCGGCGGCGACACCGGCGCGCCCGAGGTCGCGTACAACCCGATCCCGCGCGAGTGGTACCACACGGACTGGGTCGCCGACCGCACGATCGCGTGGCTCGACACGCTCGCGGACGACGAGGACTGGTTCGTCTGGATGAGCTTCCCCGACCCGCACCATCCCTGGGACCCGCCCGCCTCGGAGGCGCGGCGCATCCGCTGGCAGGACCTCGACCTGCCGCCCGGACATCCCGGCTCGCGCGAGAAGATCGAGAAGATCCTCGCGCAGAAGCCGCGGCACTGGCTGGCATGGTGGGAGGGCCGCTTCCGGAACAACGAGGGCGGCCCGATGACGTTCGTGCCCGCCGCGTTGACGCACGACCAGATCCGCGAGGTGAACGCGCTGGTCCACGTCGAGAACGAGCTGATCGACGAGGCGTGCGGCCGCGTGCTCGCGCGCATCGCGGCGCGCGGGTGGGACGCCGACACCGACGTCTTCTTCACCACCGACCACGGCGAGCTCCAGGGCGACTTCGGGCTCCTCTACAAAGGCCCGTACCACGTCGACGCGCTCATGCGGATTCCGATGCTCTGGCGGCCCGCGCCGTCGGCCCGGGTCCCGCCCGCCGAGATCGCGGAGCCGGTCGGCCAGCTCGACCTCGCGCCGACGTTCTGCCGCATCGCCGGCGTGCCGATCCCCGACTGGATGCAGGGCGCGCCGCTCCCGACCGCGCCCGGATCCGGCCGCGAGCGCGTCATCACCGAATGGGACAGCCAGTTCGCGCAGATCGGGATGCACCTCCGGACGATCTACCGCGACGGCTTCATCTGTACGGTCTACGAGCCGTCGACGCGCGACCAAGGGTGGGACCTCGCGCGTCTCTACCGCGCCTTCGGCGTGGACCTCCCGCTGCCCGACTTCGCGTACGACGGCACGGAAGGCGAGCTGTACGACGTGCGCGAGGACCCGCACCAGTGGCGGAACCTCTGGGCCGACGCCGGGTACCGGAAGCTCCGCGCGGACCTGGTCGCCGACCTCTACGACCACCTGCCGAAGCCGCGCGAGCCGCGGCTCCGCGTCGAGAGCCCGGCGTGAACGTCCTCCTCGTCACGACCGATCAGCAGCGCGCCGACACGCTCGGCGCCTACGGCTCGCGCCTCGAGGCGACGCCGCACCTCGACCGCTTCGCGGCGGCGGGCGTCCGCTTCGACCTCTGCCGGACGCAGAACCCGTACTGCCAGCCGTCGCGGGCCACGATCCTCACCGGGCGCTACCCGTCGAGCCACGGCGTGCACTCGAACGGCGTCGACTTCCCCGCCGCCGAGGTGGGGACGACCCTCTCCGCGACGCTCGCCGCCGCGGGCTGGACGACCGCGTTCCGCGGCAAGGCGCACTTCGCGTCGACGTATCCGCGCACGCCGACCGGCGCCCTCGAGTCGGTCGAGGGCTCGGCTGCCGTGCCCGCCGACTGGCGCGGCCCGTACATGGGCTTCACCGACCTCGAGCTCGTGCTCTTCGGACACCACATCCACCCCGGTTCGGGCAGGACGCCGGAGCACTGGGGCCCGCCGCCGCGCGGGCTCCACTACGCGCGCTTCCTCTTCCGCGACGGGGAGGAGGCGGGCAGGCGCCGCCTGCGGCTCATGGGCGAGGACGCGGCGCTCCGGCCGTCGCCCGCCCCCGAGACGTGGGCCTCGGCGCTTCCCGAGGAAGACCACCCGACGACGTGGGTCGCCGACCGCACGATCGACTTCCTCCGCACGGTGGATCGCCGGCGGCCGTGGTTCTGCTGGACGTCGTTCACCGACCCGCACCATCCGATGGATCCGCCCGCACCGTGGTGCGACCGCTACCGCGCGGCCGACATGACGGTCCCGGCGCGCCATCCGGAGGAGTTCGACCGCAAGCCGCCCTTCCATCGTCTGTGGGCGGGCGGCCTGCCCGAGCCGATGCGGTGGGCCAACCCGGGCGGGATGCGGCTCACCGACCGCGAGCTCGCCGAGATGATGGCCGGCTACTACGGCATGGTCGCGCAGCTCGACCACGCCGTCGGCCGCGTGCTCGCGGCGCTCGCGGAGACCGGGCAGGCGGACGACACGCTCGTCGTCGTCACGACCGACCACGGCGAGCTCCTCGGCGACCATCAGCTGCTCTTCAAGGGCCCGCTCCACTACGACGGCCTCCTCCGCGTGCCGCTCCTCGTCCGCGGCCCGGGCGTCCGCCCGGGCGTCGTCGGCGCGCCGGTCGGGACGATCGACCTCGCGCCGACGATCCTCGACCTCGTCGGTCTCCCGATTCCGGCGACGGTCGAAGGGCGCTCGCTCCGTCCGTTCCTCGCGGGCGGGAGCGAGGACCGCGAGTGGGTCCTCACCGAGAACGACCACGAGATGGGCCTCCCGATGTACCTCCGCACGCTCACGACCGAGCGGTGGGTGCTCACGCGCTGGGACACGCTTCCGGGCGTCGGCGAGCTGTACGACCGGCGGAACGACCCGGGCGAGCTCGAGAACCGCTGGGACGACGCGGCCTGCGCGGGCGTCAGGCGGGACCTCCTCGCGCTCCTCGGGGAGGTCGCGAACCCGAGCCCGCGGCGTCTCTTCAACACGGGCTCGCTCGCGTGAGGCCCGCGTGCCGGGCGGAGCCGGCATCGACGCGGGAGTGCGCCGCGGTCGAGGACCTCGACGTCCTCGGCTCCATGGTCGCCACCTCGCGCTTGCAGGGAAACGCCGTGCCGCCTATCGCTCGGCCATGGCACCGGACGTGACCGGTGCGACGTTCGAGGCCGAGGTGCTGCGCTCGCCGCTCCCCGTCCCGGGCCCCGTACTGCGCGTCCTGCCGGGCGATGCTGCCCACGTCGACCGGCTCGCGGGCGAGTACGCGGGCCGTCCCGAGGTCGTCAGGCGGGACGCGGACGCGAGCCCAGAGGCGCCCGCGCGCTTCGCGGTGCGCGCGGTCCCGAACTTCGCCGTCGTGAAGAGCGGGAGGGTCGTCGACCAGATCCTCGGCGCCGTGCCGAAGCGCCGCCTCGTCGACGCGATCGAGCGCGCGCTCGCGGGATGAGCCGCGCGCAGACGTGGGACCCGGAGCGCTGCGCGCGGAACGCACGCTTCGTCACCGAGCTCGCCGGTCCCGTCGTCGAGCTGCTCGCCCCCGTGGCGGGCGAGCGCATCCTCGACCTCGGCTGCGGGGACGGCCGGCTCACGGAGGCGCTCGTCGCGCGCGGTTGCTCGGTCGTCGGCGTCGACCTCGCGCCGATCCTCCGCCGCGCGGACGGCACGTGGCACGTCGACTACGTGCGCCTCCGCTTCGCCGCGGACGCCCCCGGCTAGGCGCTCTCTCGGCGCGCGCCCGTGCCCGGCACGACGGTGAGCGGCGTCCGGCGCCGCCGGCGCGCGGCGTCGATGCGCCACTCGCGGAGGCGGCGGCGGACCCAGGCGGCGTCGATCCCGAGCACGTCGCAGATGCTCTCGAACGCGAAGAGCCAGGTCCGGTCCTCGGACGCGAACCAGTCGCGTGCCTCGGCGAACGTCTGACGGCTCCGCGCATCGCGCGCGAAGGCGGTGGCGCGGTAGGACTGGATCGCCTCCTCGAGCACGGCCAGCATGAGCAGCCGCTCGGGCTCGCAGCCTGCCGTCCGACGGTGGGCGGCGAGGAACTGCTCGGGCAGGAGCGCGTCGGGCTCGAAGAGCGGCAGGGCGTCGTGTCCCCTGCCGGTGCTGCCGATCGACCAGTCGCGCGTCGCCGCGCGGCCTCCCGCGATGACCCCGAGCTCGCTCACGATGCCCTCCGGCGCGACGAACGAGCAGGCGCCGTGCCGGCATGGCGCCCGCCGCGGCACGGCGAGGCGCGGACGGTCTTCCGGCGCGGACGCCGCCGCGGCGGCGAGCGCGTCGGCCGCGGCAGGTGCTCGGTCGGCGCACACCGGATGTCGTGAGCCACGGCGCGTGAGGCGGCAGTCGGCGTGCAGCGGGGTCGTGGAGGCGGGGGGCGGGGCTGCGGGGGGGCGTGCCGGGCGGCCGCGGAGGGCCGCCCGGCCGACACGGTTTTGACGCTCAGCGACCGCAATGGCGGCCGTGATGCCTCCACCGGTGGTGTCCGCCGTACCGCCAGCCCACGCGCACGTACGGGCCGCCGTAGTACACGGGGCGCGGCGCCCAGTAGACGGGCGGCGGCGGCGCGGCGACGACGTGGAAGCCGGGCAGGCCGAACGCCACCACGACGTGCGCGTCGGCGCGGGGTGCCCCGACGAGGAGCGCCGCGAGCGCGCCCAGGGGGAAGAAGAGTTTCTTCATCGTCCTCGTACCTCCTTCGGAGCGCGGCGCAACACGGGTGTGCGCGCGGTCGTTACGCGGCGGGCGAGCGACGCGAGGGACGGCGCTGCGGCGGCCGCGGCGGAGGGCGAGCGGCCCCGTCCGAGCTGCGCGGACACTTCGCATGGATACTATACTAGCGGCGCGCGCGAGGCCGTCGCGCCTGGAGTCGCGACAACGGGATTGACCGTTTTCGCGCCGCGGTTCCATCATCCGGCGACGCAGGCGTCATGCGCGCACATCTCCGCAGCACCGCGCCCGTTTGCGCGCTCGCCGTCGGCGCCGTCCTCGTGGCTGCGCGTGCCGCGGACGCGTTCACGCAGGCGCAGGTGATGCACGGCGCGTGGGTCCTCCGCCGCCAGTGCGCGCGCTGCCACGGGCCGAACGCGGAAGGAAAGGCCGACGCCTGGAGGGGCCTCACGGCGCCCGAGCTCGTCGGGCCGAACGCGCTCCCGCCCGAGCCGCGGCCCTACCAGCAGATCCGCCGGCAGCGGTTCGAGACCGCGGCCGACGTCTTCGACTTCGTGTCGGCGGCCATGCCCGCGGACCAGCCGGCGAGTCTGGAGCCCGGCGAGTACTGGGACGTGATCGCTCGTCTGCTCGACGCGAACGGCGTGGCACCGAACGGGACGGCGCTCGACGCGGCGTCGGCGCCCGGCGTCGCGCTGCCGCGTCGCGGGGGACTTTCCGGGGACGAGAAGGCGCGCCCGTGAAGCCGATGGTCTTCCCGCCGGCGGGCGGCGTCGTCGCCCGGCGCGTGCTGCCGCTCGGGGTGCTCCTGCTCCTCGCCGGCGGCTTCCTGACCGCCGTGTCCCAGCGCCCCTGGGCGCCGCGGAGCGGCGTCGTGCAGCCGATCGAGTTCAGCCATCGCGTGCACGCCGGGCAGCGCCAGATCCCGTGCCAGTATTGCCACGAGTACGCGCGGCGCTCGCGCAGCGCCGGCGTGCCCCCGATGCAGCGCTGCATTGGGTGCCATCGCCAGGTCGGTGCCGAGGGGCCGCCGCTCGTCGGCGTGCGCCAGCCGTGGACCGACGACCGCCAGCTGCCGTTCCAGGTGGTGTGGAAGCGGGTCTACGCGCTGCCGGACTTCGTACGCTTCACGCACCGGCCGCACGTGCGCGCGGGCGTCGCGTGCCGAGAGTGCCACGGTCCCGTCGAGACGATGGACCGGGTCGAGCCGGTCCGGGAGATCAACATGGGGTTCTGCATCTCGTGTCACACCGCGCGGAACGTCAGCAAGGACTGCATCCTCTGCCACTACTGAGATGACGCTCGACCTCTCGCGACGCTCGATGCTGAAGATGATGGGCGTGCTCGGCGCGGCGGCGGCGGGCTGCGGTGAGGTGCCGGGCCGCGAGATCATGCCGTACGTCGTCCCGGACGAGAACGTCGTGCCCGGGATGCCGTCGTTCTTCGCCGGGCTCTGCACGGAATGCGAGGCGGGCTGCGGCGTGATCGCGCGCGTGCGCGAGGGCCGCGCGATCAAGCTCGAGGGCAACCCGTCGAACCCGATCGGCGGCGGTGCGCTCTGCGCGCGGGGGCAGGCGGCGCTCCAGGGGCTCTACAACCCGGATCGGCTGCCCGAGCCGCGCGCGCGGCAGAGCGACGGGCGCGCGACGCCGATCGGCTGGGAGGCGGCGCTCGACACGCTGCGCCGGCGGCTCGCGGCCGCGGCGAGCGCGGGCGCCGACCGGGTCGCGTTCGTGAGCGCCCCGGCGGGGCCGACGCTCGAACGCCTCGCGGAGCGCTGGATCCGGAGCTGGGGCTCGGGCCGTCGCCTCGCGTACCGGGCGCTCGACGAGTCGGCGGCGCGCGCCGCCGGTGCCCGCTGCTTCGGGCGCCGCGACCTCCCCGTCCATCGCCTCGACGCGGCGACGTGCGTCGTCTCGTTCGGCGCCGACTTCCTGGAGACGTGGCGCTCGCCCGTCGAGTACGGACGGCAGTACGCCGCCTTCCGCGTGCCGCGCGGGACGGACACGAGCCGCGTCGGCCGCCTCGTCTACGTCGGCTCGCGCTTCGGGCTCACGGCGGCGAACGGCGACGAGTGGCTCTCGACGCGGGCGGGGGGCGAGGCGGCGGCCGCGCTCGCGATCCTGCACGCAGTCGCGAGGCAGCTCGCGGACGGACCGGACCTCGCCGCCGTACGTCGCTTCACGGCGCCGTACGTGCCCGAGGCGATGGCGGCGGTGAGCGGCGTCTCGCCCGACGACGTCGCGCGCGTCGCGGCGTGGTTCGCCGGCGCGGACGGCGCCCTCGCGCTCGCGGGCACGGACGACGAGGCGACGCACGTGGCCGCCCACCTCCTGAACCACGTCACGGGGAACGTCGGGCGGACGGTCCGCTTCCTCGAGGGCGACGCCGACGGCCCGGAGGCGACGCTCGAGGAGACGGCCGCGCTGCTCGACGCCATGCGCGGCGGCGCCGTCGACGTGTGCGTCGTCGCCGGGGCGAACCCGCTCTTCACGCTGCCGGCCGAGCTGCGCGCGGCCGAGGCGTTCGGGCGCGTGCCGTTCGTCGTCTGGTGCGGGCAGGTCCCCGACGAGACGGCGGCCGCGGCGCATCTCCTCCTCCCGGTCGACCACGCCCTCGAGACCTGGGGCGACGCCATGCCGCGGCCGGGCGTCATCGTGCTCGGCCAGCCCGTCATGCAGCCCGTGTATGCGACGCTCCCCCTCGGCGACGTCCTGCTCGCGACGGCGCGCGACGCGCCGACCGGCGGCGAGCAGCCGTGGGACGGCATGCGCGCGGCCGTCGAGGCCACGTGGCGCGACCTCCACGCGCGCCGGAACGAGCGGGCGCCCTTCGACGCGTTCTGGGAGCGCGTGCGGCGCGAGGGCGGGCTCTTCGAGGACGTGCCGGTCGCGCGCGTGACGCTGCGGCCCGACGCGCTCGCCGCGCCGCTCGCGGTGCCCTCGCCGCCCGACGGCCTCGCCGTCATGGTCTTCCCGCACCTCCTCCTCGGCGACGGCCGCGGCGCGGACGAGCCCTGGCTCCAGGAGGTGCCGGAGCCGATCTCGCAGCTCGTCTGGGACACGTGGGTCGCGGTGCACCCGGAGACCGCGAAGACGCTCGGCGTCGCCCGGGACGACGTGCTCGAGCTTCGCTCGCCCCACGGCACGATCGCGGCGCCCGCGCTCCCGACGCCGCACGTCCGCCCGGGCGTCCTCGCGGTGCCGCTCGGGCAGGGTCACACGGCGTACGGCCGCTACGCCGAGCACCGCGGCGCGAACGCCTGGCGGCTCCTGCCGCGCGGACGGCGATGGACGGAGGTCGAAGCCCGCCGCACGGGCGAGCGCCGCGCCCTCGTGAGCCCGCAATCCGGTCTCGACGTGACGCTCGGCCGCCCGCTCGCGCTCGCGATCGACCTCGCCGAGCTCGCGCGGGGCGAGAAGCCCGAGTGGGTGGAGCCCCCGCCGCCGGAGCCCTACGAGCTCCGGCCGCGACACGAGTACGTGCACCGCTGGGGCATGACGATCGACCTGGCCGCGTGCACGGGATGCAGCGCGTGCGTCGTCGCGTGCTACGCGGAGAACAACGTGCCGGTCGTCGGGCGCGAGAACGTGGCGCGCGGGCAGTGGATGGCGTGGCTGCGCATCGAGCGGTTCGTGCCGACGAGCCCGGCGGCGCCGCCGCTCCATCTCCTGCCGATGCTCTGCCAGCAGTGCGACCACGCGCCGTGCGAGCCGGTCTGCCCCGTGTACGCGTCGGTGCACAGCGACGAGGGCATCAATGCGCAGGTCTACAACCGGTGCATCGGGACGCGCTACTGCAACAACAACTGCCCGTACAAGGTCCGCCGCTTCAACTGGTTCGCGCCGGAGTGGCCGGCGCCGCTCCACCTCCAGCTGAATCCCGACGTCACCGTCCGCGGCGCCGGCGTCATGGAGAAGTGCACGTTCTGCATCCAGCGGATCCGCTTCGCCGAGGAGAACGCGCGTGAGGAGGGGCGTCCGGTCCGCGACGGCGAGGTCCAGACCGCGTGCCAGCAGGCGTGTCCGGCGCAGGCGATCACGTTCGGCGACATGAAGGACGACGGGGCGGCCGTGCTCCGCCGGCGCCGCGACCACGGCGTGCGGACCTATCGCGCGCTCGAGGACCTGAACACGAAGCCCGCGATCGTCTACCTCGCGGAGGTCTACCGGAGCCGCGAGCGCGGATGACCCGAGGCGACGGCCAGATCGGCTACACCGACGTCGACAACGTCGTGATCCGCGCGCTCGCGCGCCCGGGCGCGCTCTTCTGGCTGCTCCTCGGCTTCTTCGCGACCGGCGTCGCCGCGGGCGCCGCCACGTGGGCCTACCAGATCTACACGGGCCTCGGCGTGACCGGTCTCCGGCAGCCCACCATGTGGGCCGTCTACATCACGAACTTCGTCTTCTGGGTCGGGATCGGGCACGCCGGGACGCTCATCTCCGCCATCCTCTACCTCTTCCGGAGCCGGTGGCGGACGCCCGTCTACCGTGCCGCCGAGACGATGACGATCTTCGCGATCGCGACGGCCGGGCTCTTCCCGCTCGTCCACCTGGGTCGCGTCTGGTGGTTCTACTGGCTGCTCCCGTACCCGAACGAGCGCTGGCTCCAGCCGAACTTCCGCTCGCCCCTCGTCTGGGACGCGTTCGCGGTCGGCACGTACTTCACCGTGAGCTGCATCTTCTACTTCATCGGGCTCATGCCCGACGCGGCCGCGGCACGCGACGGCATGGTCGGCTGGCGGCGCAAGTTCTACGCGTTCCTCTCGCTCGGGTGGCAGGGCAGCGAGGCGCAGTGGCGCCACTTCTCGACCGTCTACCTGCTCCTCGCGGGCTTCATCACGCCGCTCGTCCTCTCCGTCCACAGCGTCGTCTCGTGGGACTTCGCGATGGCGCAGGTCCCCGGCTGGCACAGCACGATCTTCGCGCCGTACTTCGTCGCCGGCGCGATCTTCTCGGGCTGCGCGATGGTCATCACGCTCCTCGTCCCCGTCCGCCGCTTCCTTCGTCTCGAAGAGACGCTCACGCCGTGGCACTTCGACAACTTGGCGAAGCTGACGCTCGCGATGTCGCTCGTCGTCACCTACTCGTACGCGGCCGAGTCGTTCATGAATTGGTACGCCGCCGACCCCTACGAGCGCGTGACGTTCCACATGCGCTACTTCGGCTCGACGTACGGCTTCCTCTTCTGGATCACGATCGCGTGCAACTCGGTGATCCCGCTCGTGCTCTTCTCGCGCCGCGTGCGCCGCAGCGTCGTCGCGCTCTGGATCGTGGCGCTCTTCATCAACGTCGGGATGTGGACCGAGCGCTACATGATCATCGCGGGCTCGCTCGCGACCGCGTTCGAGCCCTCGCAGTGGGCCTACCACCGGCCGACGTGGGTGGAGGTCGTCATCACCGGCGCGAGCTTCTGCTGGCTCCTCATGTGGTTCACGCTCTTCACGAAGCTCGTCCCGGTCGTCTCCATGACGGAGGTGAAGGAGGGGCTCCCGTGGCTTCGTCAGGCGCTCCGCGACCAGCGGAGGGAAGCGGCGTGACGGACGGTCCGCTGGTGGACGTCACCGGCTTCTTCGCGGACGAGGAGTCCGCCGTGCGCGCGATCCGCGACGTCCGCGCGGCGGGCTTCGGCCGTCCGCGCGCGTACTCGCCGTTCCCGAGCCCGGAGATCCTCGAGGCGGCCGGGCTCCACACGAGCCCCGTCCGCGCGTGGGTGCTCGCCGGGGGCATCGCGGGCGCCGCGAGCGGCTTCGCGCTCACCATCGGCCTCTCGACCGGCTGGTACCCGCGCGTGGTCGCGGGGATGCCGTACGTCTCCGTGCCGCCCTTCGTCGTGATCGCGTTCGAGATGATGATCCTCTTCGGGGCCCTCGCCGGAACCGCCGGCTTCATCTTCCACGGCGGCTTCCCGCAGCTCGAGGCGTTTCCCGGCTTCGACCCGCGTTTCACCGGCGACCGCTTCGGCGTCGTCGTCCGCAGCCCGGCGGCGCGCGCCGGGGAAGCGGAAGCGCGGCTCCGCGCGGCGGGCGCGGAGGAGGTGACGCGTGCGGAGGCGTGAGCGCGCCCTCGCGGCGGCCGTCCTCCTCGCCGCGCCCGCCCTCGCCGCCGCGTTCCCGTGGAGCACGGACATGTACGTCGCGCCGTCGGTCCAGCCGTTCGAGCGCACGCCGCGGCGCATGCCCCCGGGGGTGCTGCCCGTCGCGGGCGGCGAGCCGCCGATGGCGCGCGGGGTGGCGGCGCGCGTGCTGGCGAACCCGTTCGCGCCGACGCCTGCGCGCCTCGCGCACGGCAAGGCGCTCTTCGAGACGAGCTGCACGCCCTGCCACGGCGCGGACGGGCGCGGCGCCGGCCCCGTCGCCTACCAGCTGGTCCTCCCGCCGCCCGACCTGACCGCCGGCATGCCGCCCCGGCGGACGGACGGCTACGTCTACGCGACGATCCGCAACGGGAGCGTCGTCATGCCCGCGTACGGCGACGCCACGTCCGTCGCGGAGCGCTGGGAGCTCGTCCTCTGGGTCCGCGCCCTCCAGGCGCGCGGCGGAACGCGATGACGGCGGCGCGGCGGATCGAGATCGTGGGCGGCGTGCTCGCGCTCGTCGGCATCGCCGGCTTCGCGGCCGCGCTCGCGTTCGGGGCCGTGCTCCGCGCCTGGGAGGCGTTCCTCGTGAACCTCCTCTTCTGGCTCGGCATCGCGCAGGGCGGGATCGTCGTCTCGGCGTCGTTCTACATCACGGAGGCGCGCTGGGGCGGCGCGGGGCTCTATCGGCTCGCCGAGGCGTTCGCCGGGTTCCTGCCGGTCGGATGGGTCCTCTTTTGGGCACTCGTCCCGGCCCGGGCGATCGTCTTCCCCTGGGTGCTCCATCCGCTCCCCGAGAAGGCGGCGTGGCTGAACGTGCCCTTCTTCTTCGCGCGCGACGGCATCGCGCTCCTCGTGATGACGGTGCTCAGCGTCTGGTTCCTCCGCGCGTCCCGTCGCGCGGACGCGGTCCGCTGGGCCGAGTCGTACGGCGACATCGACGAGCCGCCGCCGGCCGTCCGCCGGCTCGCGCCCGCGGTGATCCTCCTCTACGCGGTCGTGTACTCGCTCGTCGGCTTCGACCTCGTGATGTCGCTCGCCCCGCGATGGCGGAGCACGCTCTTCGGCGCGTACTTCTCGGCCGGGGCCTTCTGGAGCGCGCTCGTCGCGATGGGGGTGCTCGTCGTCTTCGGCCGCCGGCCGCGGCGGCTCGACCGTTCCGGCGAGCGCGGCGGCATCCTGCACGACCTCGGCAAGCTCGTCTTCGCCTTCTCCGTCTTCTGGGTCTACCTCCTCTGGTCGCAGTACCTGCCGATCTGGTACGCCGACCTGCCGCCGGAGACGTTCTTCGTCGCGCCGCGCGTGCACCGGCTTCCGTGGGGCGTCATGGGATGGCTCGCGTTCGTCCTCGTGTGGGTCGTCCCCTTCACGGTGCTCATGGGACGCCGCCCGAAGCGGACGCCCGCGATCTTCGGCTCGGTCTGCGTCCTCGGGCTCCTCGGCGTGTGGATCGAGCGCTACGTCCTCGTGGTGCCCTCGCTCTCGCCGAAGACGATCCCGCTCGGCTGGGTCGAGGCGGCGACGAGCCTCGGCTTCCTCGGCGTCTTCCTCCTCTCCGTGCGCGACGGCGTTGGGCGCGTGCCCGTCCAGCGGGAGGCGGAGCCATGAACGGCGCGCCGCCGATGTCGATGATCTCGTTCGACTCCGACCTCGCGGCGGGCATCACGAAGCTCTTCCTCGGCATCACGGCCGTCGACGTCTTCATCCTCGTCCTCGTGAGCGCCCTCGCGGCGCTCGCGGTGCTCAGGTACTCGAAGCGGGAGGGACTCGGCAGCGAGGTGTCGCACGAGCGGCAGCTGAAGCTCGAGATCGCCTGGACGGTCGGGCCGGCGCTCATCATCGCCGTCATCGGGACGTTCGCGGTCCGCTTGTCCTTCCAGACCCAGCGGCCGACCGTGCCGACCGACGCGCTCGTCGTCCGCGTGACGGCGCACCAGTGGTGGTGGGACGTCCGCTACCCGAGCCTCGGCGTCGTGACCGCGAACGAGATCCACGTTCCCGCCGACCGCCCGGTCCGCATCCGCCTCGACTCCGCCGACGTCGTGCACAGCTTCTGGGTGCCGCGGCTCGCCGGCAAGCGCGACGTGGTCCCGGGGCAGACGAACGACCTGACGTTCGTCGCGCACACGGTGGGGACCTATCCCGGCGAGTGCGCGGAGTTCTGCGGCACCTCGCACGCGAACATGCGCTTCGAGGTGTTCGTCGACCCGCCCGACCGGTTCGACGCCTGGGCGGCGGCGCAGGCGGCGCCGCCGCGCATCGCGGCGCCACCCGCGGCGCCGAACGACCCCGTCCGCGCCGGCGCCCGCGTGTTCGCGACGAGCTCGTGCACGCCCTGCCACGCCGTCGGGTCCGCGGCGCGCGGCGTGTTCGGCCCGAACCTGACGCACTTCGGGAGTCGCACGACGTTCGCAGGCGCGACGGTGCCGAACACTCCCGAGAACCTGGCGGCGTGGCTCCGGAACCCGCCGGCGCTGAAGCCGGGCGTGAAGATGCCGCCGCTCGGCGTGCCGGAGCACCAGATCGCCGAGCTCGTCGCGTACCTCCGGAGCCTCGAGTAGAGACGATGGCCGTCGCCGTCGAGACCGTCGAGCACGCCGAGAAGAGCTACCTCGAGGGCGGCGGGCTCTGGGGCTGGCTCACGACCGTCGACCACAAGCGGATCGCCGTCATGTACGGCGTGACCGCGCTCTTCTTCTTCCTCGTGGGGGGCGTCGAGGCGCTCCTGATCCGCATCCAGCTCGCCGTCCCGAACAACACGTTCCTCGGGGCGGACACCTACAACGGTCTCTTCACGATGCACGGCACGACGATGATCTTCCTCGTCGTCATGCCGCTCGGCCTCGCGTTCTTCGGGAACTTCATCCTGCCGCTGCACCTCGGGTGCCGCGACGTCGCCTTCCCGCGCCTCAACGCGCTCAGCTACTGGATCTTCCTCTTCGGCGCCCTCCTTCTGCACGCGAGCTTCCTCGCCCACGCGCTGCCGGACGCCGGATGGTACGCCTACGCCCCCCTCACCGAGCGGTACTACACGCCGGGCGCGAACATGGACTTCTGGGTCGTGGGGCTCCTCATCCTCGGCATCTCGACGCTCCTCACCGGGATCAACTTCTTCGTGACCATCGTCAACATGCGCTGCCCGGGGATGACGTACATGCGGATGCCGATGTTCGTCTGGAACATCCTGGTGCTCGTCGTCCTCGTCCTGATCGCGTTCCCGCCCCTCACGGTCGCGCTCATCCTCCTCCTGATGGACCGGAGCTTCGGCACGCACTTCTACCTGACGACCACGGGCGGGACCCCCGTCCTCTGGCAGCACCTCTTCTGGCTCTTCGGGCACCCCGAGGTCTACATCATGGCGCTGCCCGCCTTCGGCATCATGTCGGAGGTGGTCCCCGTCTTCGTGCGGAAGCCCCTCTTCGGGTACACGATGCTCGCGTACTCGACGGTGCTGATCGGCTTCCTCTCCTACGGCGTGTGGGGGCACCACATGTTCCCGGTCGGGATGGGGCCCGCCGCCGACAGCGCCTTCGCGCTCTCCTCGATGCTCATCGCGATCCCGACGGGGATCAAGATCTTCACCTGGACGGCGAACATCTACGGCGGGTCGCTCCAGATGCGGACGGCGTTCTACTTCGCGCTCGCGTTCATCATCGAGTTCACGATGGGCGGGCTTTCGGGGATCATGCACGCGGCGCCGCCGGTGGACCTCCAGCAGAACGACTCGTACTTCGTCGTCGCGCACTTCCACTACGTGCTCTTCGGCGGCACCGCGTTCGCGCTCTTCGCGGCGACGTACTACTGGTGGCCGAAGATCGCGGGGCGCCTCCTCGACGAGCGGCTCGGGAAGCTCAACTTCTGGCTCGTCGTGATCGGCTTCAACCTCACCTTCTTCCCGATGCACTTCCTCGGCGTGTGGGGCATGCCGCGCCGGATCTACCGCTACCCGGCGGGACTCGGCTGGGACGGGCTCAACCTCCTCGCGACGGTCGGCGCGTTCATCCTCGGGCTCGGCGTGCTGGCGCTCGTCGTGAACGTCCTCTGGACGCACCGCCGCGGCGCCCGCGCCGGCGACGACCCGTGGGACGGGCGCGGCCTCGAATGGGCGATCCCGTCGCCGCCGCCCGAGTTCAACTTCGCGCGCCTCCCGATCCTCAACATGCGCGACGGCTTCTACAAGGTGAAGCACCCCGAGACGATGAGCGAGGCCGAGACGCGGTCGCGCCGCCCGGGGATGGAGCTCGCGCCGCCCGAACCGGTTCACGTCCCGCCGCCGTCGTTCTTCCCGTTCGTGCTGGCCGCGGGCCTCGCGCTCACCGGCGTCGGCTTCATGGCGAGCCGGGTCGGCATCGTCGGCCTCGGGCTCGGCGTCGTCTGCCTCGCGATGATCGGGATGGGCTTCGAGCATCCGAGGTACGGCGAGGCGGAGGCCCCCGACGCGCCGGGCATCGTGCCGGGACGGTTCGACAACCGCAAGGTCGGCATCTGGACCTTCATCGGCTCCGAGTCGGTCTTCTTCGGGTCGCTCATCGCGACCTACCTCGTGTACCACGGGCAGAGCGCGACGGGTCCGACGGCCGAGATCCTCGAGCTCGCGCTCACCTCGACGACGACGTTCATCCTGCTGACGAGCAGCCTCTTCATGGTGCTCGCGCTCTCGGCGGCGGAGCGGGGCCGCGAGGGCGCGGCGCTCGGGTGGCTCCTCGGCACGGCCGTCCTCGGCAGCATCTTCCTCCTCGGGCAGGTCTACGAGTTCGACAAGTTCTACACCGAGGGGCTGACGCTCCAGACGAACCTCTTCGGGCAGACGTTCTACACGCTCGTCGGCTTCCACGGCGCGCACGTGACGGTCGGCGTCCTCTGGCTCCTCGTGCTCGCCGTCGCCATGTGGCGGCGCCGCCTGCCGCGACGCCGCGCGCTCGCCGTCGAGCTCGCGGCGCTCTACTGGCACTTCGTCGACATCGTCTGGGTCGTCATCTTCACGCTCGTCTACCTCATGAAGGGGGTGCCGAACGCATGAACGAGTCGTCCGAGCAGGAGCACGAGGCGCCGACGCGCGCGCTCACCTACGTCGTCGTGGCGGCCATCCTGACCGTGCTGACCGCGATGGAGGTGCTGGTCTACAACATCCGCGCGCTCCAACCGGTCCTCGTGCCGGTCCTCCTCGTCCTGATGCTCGCGAAGTTCGCGCTCGTCGCCATGTTCTACATGCACCTCAAGTTCGACGACTGGCTGTACACGAGCATCTTCGTCACGCTCGTCTTCTTCGCGGGCGCCGTCGCGTTCTCGCTCGTGCTGCTCTTCCTGTACCAGCGGACGGTGCACCCCCCGGTCTGAGCGATGCACGTCCACACGCACGTCGGGATCCTGACGCACGTCCACGCGAGCGTCGTCCTCGGCCTCGCGGGGCTCGCGGTCGCGTACGCCGCCGTCGCGCGCCGGACGCGCGCGCCGGTCGAGGCGACGGACTGGCTCGCCTTCGGCGGCGCGCTCGCGACGCTCTACGTCGCCCTCGGGCCGGTCGACGCGGTCGCCGACGCCCGTTGCTTCACGGCGCACATGCTCCAGCACCTTCTCCTGGCGCTCGTCGTGCCGCCGCTCCTCCTGCTCGGCGTCCCGCCGGAGGCGCTCCGTCCGGCGCTCCGCGTGCGGGGCGTCCGCGCGCTCGCGCGGCGGCTCACGAACCCGCTCGTGGCGTTCGGGCTCTACAACGCGCTCCTGATCGCGGTCCACGTCCCGGTCGTGTTCGATCGCATGGTGCGCGACCAGCCGGTGCACGTGGCGCTCCACCTCGCGCTCCTCGCCACCGGCACGATCGCGTGGTGGCCGATGACGAGCCGCCTTCCGGAGCTCCCGCGGCTCTCCTATCCCGGGCAGCTGCTCTACCTGTTCGCGCTCATGATCCCGATGGCAGCCGTGTCGGCGCCGATCACGTACGCGCCCGCCGTCCTCTATCCCTGGTACCTCGAGGGCCCCCATCCGCTCGGCCTCGCGCCGCGTGCCGATCAGGTGCTCGGCGGCCTCCTCATGTGGATCGGGGCGGGGTTCTACGTCCTCTGCATCATGAGCGCCATCTTCTTCCGCTGGGCGCGCTTCGAGGACCGGGACGCGCCGGCCGTCGGCCGGCCGCTCACCCTCCTCGAGCGCGACGCGAGGTGACCCACGGCGCGGGTCGTGCGCAACGGGGTGATCGCGGGCGTCCTCGGCGCCGCCGTCGTCGCGCTCTGGTTCCTCGTCGTCGACGGGACGCGCGGCCGGCCGTTCGAGACGCCCGCGCTCCTCGCCGCCGTCATGCTCCACGGCAATCTCGGGCCCGACCTCCCGATCCTCTGGTCGTACGTCCTCGAGTACACGGCGCTGCACTTCGCGGCGTTCATCGTCTTCGGGGTCGCGGCGGCGTTCCTGATCGTCGCCGCGGAGCGGGAGATCGGCCTCGCGGCCGCCCTCGTCGTGTTCTTCGCCGCCTTCGAGGTGTTCTTCATCGCGCTCGTCACGGTGCTCGGCCCCTCGGTCGCGTCGCGGATCGCGTGGTGGACCGTGCTGGTGGGGAACTTCCTCGCCTCCGCGGCGATGCTCGCATACTTCTTCCTCCGCCATCGTGCGCTCGGCCGCGGCCTTCTCGGGTCGTGGATCCGGGTCGTGCGCGAGGGCGTGGTGGCGGGCCTCATCGGCGCGGCGACGGTCGCGGTCTGGTTCCTCGTCTACGACTCGGCGGTGGGCCGCCCGCTCCACACGCCGGCGCTCCTCGGGGCCGCGCTCCTCCAGGGGCTCCGCGACCCGACGCAGCTCCGCATCACGACGAACGTCGTGCTCGGCTACACGGTCCTCCACGGCACCGCCTTCGTGTCGTTCGGGATCCTCGCCGCGACGCTGCTCGCGGTGACCGAGCGCGAGCCGCTCCTCCTCTTCGGCGTCTTCATGCTCTTCACGTGCTTCGAGGTCTTCTTCTTCGGCATCGTGATGGCGATGGACGTGGCGCTCGTCGAATCGCTCGGCTGGTGGACGATCTTCGTCGGCAACATCCTCGCGGCGGCGACGATGCTCACCTACTTCCTCGCGCGGCACCGCGGGCTGCACCGGCGCTCGGCCGCGGAGTGGACGTGATGCCGGAGGGCCTCCACCGGCACTCGAGCCCACGGGTGCGGTAACCGGCGCGCCGCGTCCGACTGCCCCTCCGCGCGCGCTCGTGCCGATCGCGATGCAACGCCGGGAACGCGGGGTGGCGATGTTCTCGGTGCCGAGAAAGCGCCGGGCCAATCTCCTTCCTGGCTCTTGGCACGATCCCTGGCGCGGCGAGGATAGGCACCCATACCCAATCGCTCGCTGGTGGCTGCTCTCGGATCCTCTCGGGACACCGGAAGGAGGACGCTTCATGAGACTCGCCCCTCGAATCGTCACGTGTGCCCTGATCGCAGTTCTGGCCCCCGTCGCCGCGGCCGGATCGTTGCCGCCGGGGCTCACGGCGGAGGCGATCCAGAACGCTACGACCCCCGACGAGCACCGGGCCATCGCGGACGTGTACGCGAGGGAGGCCGAAGACCTGAACCAGGCTACCTCTCATCGAAGCTGGGCTTCCCGAACCACTGCCGCACGCTCTCGGAATCGTACGAGAAGGCTGCGAAGGAGGCCGACCAGCTCGTTCGAGCGCACCGCGCGATCGCCGACGGGGCGGCCGAGAAGGCGAAGTGATGCCGGGAGAGGCCCGTGGAGGAAGGGGAGTCGTCGGCAATCTCGCGACGCGGCTCGTCGAGGAGCTTCTTCACCTCTACCCGCGATGAGACCATGGGGTAGAACGCAGGCCGCGGCGATGCTCGCCGTGATGTCTTTGCTCGCGTCCACAGCTCTGCCCGGCGGCGCGTTCGGCGCCGGCGGGCCGAGCAGCATCGAGGTCGTGGGCGGAGCGGCCGAGGCCCGCCGGTTCGTCGCCTACTACCATACGATCCCTTTGACGCCCGAGCAGGAAAGGACGAAGGCTGCGGCTCTCGAGAGCTTGAAGGCACCCTGTTGTGCGCAGGTTTCGCTCGCGACCTGCTGCTGCCCCTGCAATCTCGCCAAGGCCGCGTGGGCCTCTCCCACTATCTGATCGCCAAGCACAACATGACGGCAGGCCAGGTGAATGCGACGGTCGCCGAGTGGCTCCGCGTCGTGAACGAGGATGGGTTCACCGGAGACGCCTGTTTCACCGGAGGACGCGGCCGGCCGTTCCACGACGACGGCTGTGGCGGGATGCGGGAGACGAAGATCGAGCCATGATCCCGCGACGACTCCGGTGCGGAGGCCCTCGATGACGGGACGCGAGCGCTCGGACGACCGCCGGACCGGTCCTGGGTCGTGGCATCCCTCCGATCGACGGTGCCGCAAGAGGGGGGCTCCGAGGTCGCTGTCGGCGTGCGATGGAGGGGCGTCCGCCCAACGTGTCGGATCTGAACGCGAGCGAGGAGCGAGCGCAGAAGCGTCTCGACGAGGACGCGGCCCACCGAGACCCACCGGGATCGGTGGGGGCGGCGCATTTTGCGGCCGGGAAACGGTATCCGAGAGGGAACGACCATGCTGATGCGAGTGTCGAGACTGGCGGTGGCCATGGGTATCCTGATCGCTTGCGGCGCGGCGAGCTCCGCCGAGCATGCGGGCCGGGCGACGCGCGATCAATCCGCCGAGATGGAGAAGTTCTACACGGGCGGAAGGACGAAGACGGGCGAGTTCACGGACAAGCTCGTCTGGCTGTGCACCGACCGGGTGCAGGGCCAGCCAGCGCCCAAGCAGGACTGCGAGAGCGAAGGACATCGACACGCGCTCGCCATGTCCGGCGGGGAGATGGTCCATCCGCTGCTCGCCGGCACCAAGCAGATCGACGAGCAGCTGACGTCGCCCACTCTACACGACAAAGAGATCGTCGTGCACGGCAAGTACTATCCCAGCTCCGGGGTCATCCTCGTGATCCACGTCTCGGAGAAGAAGTAGGCTCCGCGATCGGCGACGGCGCAGGGCCGGACGACCGGGTGTCGCGATCCGCGCCGGAGCCGCAACGCCCGAGCGCGGTTGACACCGCGGCGGGCGCGCTCCACGATCGCGCGGCGTGACCGCGCCCGACGAGACGGCCGAGATCGTCGTCGGCGCGCGCCCCGTGACGCTCCGGCGCGCGGCGCTCGCCGAGATCCTGCCGCTCCGCCACCGCGAGCTGCGGCCCGGGCTTCCGGTCGCGGCGGCGGCGTTCGAGGGGGACGACGCGACGGCGACGCGCCACTTCGGGGCGTTCCTCGCGGAGACGGGCGAGAACGTCGGGTGCCTGTCGCTGATGGCCGCGCCGTGGCGGGGCGAGGCGGCGCTCCAGCTCCGCGGGATGGCGACGCGCGCGGACCTCGCCCGCCGCGGGATCGGCTCGGCGCTGCTCCGGTTCGTCGAGGCGGACGTTCGCGCGACCGGGGGGCCGCGCCTCCTCTGGTGCAACGCGCGCCTCGCGGCGGTGCCGTTCTACGAGGGCCTCGGCTGGACGGTCGCGTCGCCGCGGTTCGATATCCCGTCCGTCGGCCCGCACCACGTCATGGTCCGGCGCTGCTGACGCGTGCAGGCGTGGCGCCTCAGCGCGCGGCGGTGCCGGTCCGCGCCGGCTCGCCGCGGTCGACGACCCCGCCGATCCGGTAGCGGCGCAGCTCGGGCATCTTCGCGGCGACGATGGCGAGGACGACGAGGCAGCCGACGCCCCCGCTCACGACCGCGAACGGGGCGCTCGTCAGCGCGGCGACGAAGCCGGACTCCGCGGCGCCGAGCTGATTCGACGCGCCGATGAACATCATGTTGACGGAGCTGACGCGCCCGCGGAGCTCGTCCGGGGTCGAGAGCTGAATCGCCGTGCTGCGCATCACGACGCTCACCTGATCGGCGACGCCGACCAGCATGTACGACGCGACCGAGAGCGGGAACCACCGCGAGAGGCCGAAGACGATCGTCGCCGCGCCGTAGACGCCGACGGCCGTGAGGAGCGCGCGGCCCGCGTTGCGGATCGTCGGCACGGCGGTCAGCACGAGCGAGGTGAGGAGCGCGCCCAGCTCGAGGGAGGAGGTGAGGAGCCCGTAGCCGCGCGGCCCGACGTGGAGGATGTCGTTCGCGTAGATCGGCAGGAGGGCCGCCGCCCCGCCGAAGATGACGGCGAACATGTCGAGGACCATGCACCCGAGGACGACCTGCCGGCGCCGGACGAAGGCGACGCCCTCGCGGATCGCGCGCCAGGTGACGGAGCGTGCGCCGCCGCCGCGCCGGCGGTCGGGCCGGAGGAACGCGAGCCCCGCGAGCGAGCCGGCGAGGAGGAGGGCGTAGGCGGCGTACACGGTGCCGACGCCGCGCGCGGCGATCAGGAGCCCGCCGAGGGCGGGGCCGGTCGTGAACGCGAGCGCCTGGTTCGTCGCCGCGAGCGTCACGGCGCGCGGGAACACCTCGCGCGGCACGAGCGTCGGAAGGAGGGCCGCCCGCGACGGGCTGTCGAAGGCGGTCGCGGCCGCGAGGAGGAAGACGACGCCGTAGAGCAGCCGGAGCCCGACCCAGCCGCGCTCGGTCGCGACGAAGAGGACGGCGGCGCACGCGAGCGAGAAGACCTGCGCGACGATCATGATCTTCCGCCGGTCGTACGTGTCGGCGAGCGCGCCGCCGACGAGCATGAGCCCGAGCGCCGGGACGAACTGGACGACGCCCACGAGCCCCAGGTGGAAGGCGGAGCCCGTGAGGGCGAAGACGTGCCAGAGGATCCCGGCACGGAGCATCGTCATGGCGGTCGCGGCGCAGAAGCGGCTCGCGAGGTAGGCGAGGAGATTGCGGCTCAGCACGGAGCCTCTCCCCTAGACGCGCCGTCCTCCCCAGTAAAGCGAACGCCGGCCGAAACGAGGCGCGGGAGGCGCGCGGCCGCGGTTTGTGACTCCCGTTCGCCCGCGGCATCCTGGGTGCGTCGAGGACGAGGGGCGGACGTGGGTCGCGGATCGCCAGGAGTCGCCGGACGCGCCGGCGCGCGTCCCGCCGCCGCGTACGGGGCGCTCGTGCGCGGCGCGGACGCGGCGCTGTCGGTGCTCCTCGTCCTCTGGGCCGTGCTCTCGCTCCTGCCGGTCGGCGTCGCGGCCGGCGTCGCGGACCTCGCGTACTACGCGGAGACGTGGCGGTTCTGGGCGGTGACCCTCGTCCTCGCGGTGCTCGTGGCGGCGCTCCTCCTGGTCGCGACCCGCGGCGCGGTCGGGCGCTGGTTCCGGCGCGCGCTCGGCGCCGCGCTCGCCGTGCCGGCGCCGGCGTTCCTCGCCGTCACGGGCGGACTCGCCGCCGCCGAGGCGGCGGCCGTGTCGTGGTGGTGCTTCGCGCGCAACCCGCAGGCGATCGACGGATGGGTGCAGTTCTTCCAGGCGCGGATCTTCCTCGCGGGCCGGCTCGTCGCACCCCCGCCGCCGTCGGTTGCGCACTTCGGCACCCTGCACATGCTGATCACGGACCGCGGCTGGTTCTCCCACTTCCCGCCGCTCCATCCCGCGCTCCTCGCCGTCGGCATGGCTGCCGGCGCCGCCTGGCTCGTGACGCCGCTCGCGACGGGGCTCCTTCCCGCCGCCGTCTTCGCGCTCGGGCGGCGGACGGGGGACGAGCGCGTGGCGCGGCTCGCGGCGGTCCTCTCGCTCGTCTCGCCGTTCGTGATCGGGATGGGTGCGAGCGCGATGAACCACGTCCCCGCGGCGCTCGCGATCGCGCTCGGGCTCTGGACGCTCCCGGCCGTCGCCGCCGGGGGCGCGGGCCCGGCGTTCGCGCTCGGCGTCGCGGCCGGGATCGGGCTCGGGATCCGTCCGCTCGACGCGACGGCGCTCGCGGCCCTCGGCGGCGCGACGCTCCTCGCGACGCTGTCGCCGCGGAGCTGGACGGCCGTCGGCGCGACGCTCCTCGGCGGGCTCGTGGCCGCCGCTCCGACGTTCCTCTTCAACGCCGCCACGACGGGGCACCCGCTCCGCTTCGCGTACTCCGAGCTCTGGGGGCCGGGGCTGGACCTCGGATTCCACGCGACGCCGTGGGGCGATGCGCTCACGCCCGCGCGCGCGCTCGGGCTCACCGCGGTCGACGCGCACCAGATGAACGTCTACCTGCTCGAGTGGCCGCTTCCCGTGACGGCGCTCGTCGCCGTCGCGCTCTGGCGCCGGCGCGGCCGGCTGGGCGGGCTCCGCGCGCCCGCCGCGTACGTCGTCGCGCTCGTCGCCGGGCTCTTCCTCTACTTCCACCGGGACACCCTGTACGGGCCGCGCCTCCTCTTCTCCATCGTCCCGGCGCTCTTCGTGCTCCTCGCCGCCGCGATGGTCGACCTCGGGACCGTGCCCGCGCGGCTCGGGTGGCGCGGCGTCACGGTGGGCGACGCCGTGACGACGGCGCTCGTCGTCGTCGCGCTGCTCTCCGCGGGCCTGCTCGTGCCGAAGCGGATCGCCTCCTTCAGCACCGCGGGCACGTCGGTTGCGCTCCATCCGGATCGGGACGCCGCCGCCGCCGGCATCCGGCACGCGGTCGTCGTCATGCGCGAGGGCTGGGGGCCGCGGCTCATCGCGCGCATGTGGGCGCTCGGCGTGCCGATGCGCGAGTCGTCACGCCTCTACCGCGCCTTCGACGCGTGCGCGCTCGAGCGCCGGCTCGGGGAGGCGGAGCGCGCGGGCGTGCGAGGGCCCGCGCTCCTCGCGCGGCTCGCCGCGGATGCCGCGAGCGCGGACCCGGGCGTGGTGGCGCCCGACGTCGTGCCGGACCGGATGATCCGGCTGCCCCGCGATCACCGGCTCGCCCCCGCGTGCGTGGAGGAGATCGAGCGCGATCGGGAGGGCACGATGCAGTTCCCCGCCTTCCTCCACCTGAACGCGCCGGCGCTCGACGGCGAGGTCGTGTGGGCGCGCGACATGGGCGCCGCGAACGCCGCGCTCCGGCGGCTCTATCCCGACCGGCCGCTCTATCGCTACCGCTGGTCGCCCACGACCGGCCGCGCGACCTTCGAGCCGCTGTCGTAGCCGCCCGGCGCCTGCATGCCCGGCTTGCTTGAAAGCGAGCCGGCGTCGCGGGTAAGACGGGGCCTCGAACGCCTCGCCCATCCCGGGACGAGGTCCAGGAGGTGGGTGATGAGGCTTCGATTCCGGTCCGCCGGCACGCTGCTCGCACTCGTGTTCGCGGCGCTTCCGGCGCACGCGACGTGGACGCCCGGCCCGCAGGGCGGGTGTACCTACTCCGTCGACGGCGCGACGCTCGCCCGGGGCCCGACGGCGATGCTGAACGCGCCCCTCGTCCCGTTCCGGGCGCTGGCGGGCGGCGTCGTCTACGCGGGCGAGCGCGTGCCGAACCGCTGGCCCGGGGTCGTCCTCCTGCCGCCGCTCCTCGTCGTCTCCGCGGGCGGCATGGGGCTCGCGCAGATGCTCGCCTGGTTCGGCACCGGCCTCTTCGACACCGTGACGGCCGGGTACTTCGAGGCCGCGCCGCCCGAGGCGACGCGGCTCGCGATCGACCCCCTGCCGCCGCTCTTCTCCGACACGCCGAAGGCGAAGGCGGCGGCCGCGGGCCCGTGCGCGCACGCGTGGCAGTGACCCGGGCCGCCCGCTCGCTGACCCGCCGTCGATACCGGGGACGTTTCAGTCCCGCGCGCGAAACGTATTGGACGCAGCCGCGCCCGGGAGGTTATCCTCCCGGCGCACGAAGCAAGGAGGCGGACATGCAGCTCCACGCGCGGCGGCATCCACGGCTCGCGCTCCTCGGCGCGCTCGTCGGGGTCGTGCTCACGACCCTCGCCGCGCCGGCGCGCGGCGACGACGTCTTCGTGCGCTTCGTCCGGCTCCGCGGCTTCGACGCACCCGGGACGCCGGACGCGCTCGACCGCGTCGGCGTGCTCGAGATCGGCCCGCCGGCCGCGAAGAACGTCCTCATCCTCAACCCCGGCACGTCGGCGAGCGCCGCGTACTTCGCGCCGCTCGCGAAGACGATCGTCGCGCGCGCGAAGGGCTGGCAGGTGTGGGCCGTCGAGCGCCGGGAGAACCTGCTCGAGGACCACTCGGTCCTCGACCGCGCGAAGGCGGGTGCGGCGACGCCCCAGGAGCTGTTCGACTACTACCTCGGCTGGCTCACGAACCCGGCGGTGACGAACCACTTCCAGCTGATCCCCGATGCGAACGTGGCGTTCGCGCGCGACTGGGGGATGCGGGTCGAGATCGAGGACCTCCACCGCGTCGTCCTCGCCGCGAAGACGGTCGGGCGGAAGATCGTGATGGGCGGCCACTCGCTCGGCGGCTCGATCACGACGGCGTACGCGACCTGGGACTTCGACGGCGAGCCCGGCGCCAAGGCGCTCGCGGGGCTCGTGTTCATCGACGGCGGGAGCGGTCCGACGCCGGTGACCCCCGAGCAGGCGTCCGCGTCCCTGCTGGCGCTCCAGAGCGGCTCGCCGTGGCTCAGCTTCGGCGGCATCCCGGCGCCCTTCGCCGGTCTCTTCAACGCCACCGGGTCGCTCGGCGCGCTGCTCGATCCCGACTCGCCGTCGATCGGGCAGACGTTCGCGCTCCTGCCCGCGAACCTGAAGCCGCCCGTCCGGGTGACGAACCTCGCGCAGTACGGATGGGCGCTCGACACCGAGACGTCGCCGCCGGCGCTCGTCGCGGCGCAGGCGCATCTCGGCCACCTCGCGGCGAGCGGGGACCCGCGCGGCTGGGACCAGGCGGGCGAGATCACGCCGATCCAGCGGTACGCGGAGATGTTCTCCGGCCTGGGTCTCCCCGGGCTCGACGGGACGGCGTGGTATCACCCGCTCCGGCTCACGATCGACGCGGGCGCCGTCGCGGCCGGGAACCCGAACCCCGCGCAGGCGATCCTCGACGTCCGGGCGACGCACGGCCACGACCTCCCGAAGCGTCTCCGCATCTACGCCTTCGGGGCCGCGCTCGGCGCCGAGCGCGTCCTCGACGCGGCGCGGATCCTGGCCGAGCAGTCGGGCATCCGGGCGAGCCACCTGACGCTCGTCGACCGGCACGAGACCTACGCCCACAACGACCCGAACTCCGCCGACCCCGTGAACGACTTCGTGAGCGCGCTCCTCCCGTTCCTCGCCGAGGTGAAGCGGCCGTAGCGGCGCGTCAGGCGACGGCCGAGCGCGGCGCTTCGGCGGCCGCCGCGCGCGCCGATCCCCAGCGGGTCGCCACGAGCCCGAGCGTCGCCGCGGCGCCGGCGGTGAACGCCCACGGCGCGAGGAGCGCGTGTCCGATGAGCCAGCCGCCGAGCGCGGGCGCCGTGATCTGCGCGAGCGAGGAGAGCGACTGCGCGAGGCCGAGGACGACGCCCTGCTCGTGCGCCTCGGCGTTCTGGGTGAGGAGGCTCGTCAGGGTGGGCCGCAGGACTCCCTGTCCGAACGCCGTGACCGTCGCCACGGCGACGAGCGGGCCGACGTCGTGGATGACGCCGAGGAGCCAGAGCCCCATCGCGAGCGCGACGAAGCCCGCGGTGACGAGGCGGCGCTCGCCGAAGCGGCGGACGAGGCGTCCGATGAGGCCGCCTTGGAGGATGATCCCGAGGAAGCCCGCGTACGCGAAGAGGTAGCCGATCTCGCGCGGCGTGAACGGATGGGCGCGCCAGGTGAAGGTGCGCTCCGCGAAGAGCGCGAACCCCGACGTGAAGCTCGTGAAGGCGAAGCCGAAGAGGAAGAACTGGACGAGCAGCCCCGCGAGCACCGGCCGCTCGAAGTAGCGCGCGTAGGCGCCCCACTCGAAGATCGCGAGCCGCTCGCCGCCGGGCATGGCGCCCGCCGCCGCGCGCCGCGGCGCCTGGTTCGGGAGGACGACGGTCGTGCAGAGGAAGCTCGCGAGCGAGAGCCCGGCGGCCGCCCAGATCGGCGCGCGCAGCCCGTACTTCACGAGATAGCCCGTCACCGACGGCCCGAGGAAGAACCCGAGGCCGAACGCGATGCCGATGAGCGCGAAGGCGCGGGAGCGGTTCTCGGGCGCGGTGTTGTCCGCGATGTACGCCTGCGCGAGCGACAGGTTGCCGGCGGTCGCGCCGTCGATCACGCGCGCGAGGTAGAGCATCCAGAGCGAGCGGGCGCCGCCCATGACGAGGAGGCCGACGAACGTGCCCGCCTGGCTCACGAGCAGCATGGGCTTGCGCCCCACGCGGTCCGACACGCGCCCGAGCAGCGGCCCCGACACGAGCTGGCAGACGGCGAACACCGAGACGAGGAGCGTCGCCTCGAGCGGCGTCGCGCCGAAGTGCTCGGCATAGATGGCGAGCAGCGGAAAGACGAGCGTGAACGCAAACACGTCCACGAGCACGACGAGGAAGATCGGCAGGAGCATCGGAAGCGGCGACGAGCGCCGGGGCGGCGCGCGACGGCGGTCGTCACGCTTTACGGGGCCGCGCCGCGGGACGCAAGCGCACGGGCGGCGGTGACGTCGCGGCGGACACGGGATTGACGGCGCGCGGAGCCTGCCGGTTCCCTCTCCGCGTGCGCGTCCTCGCGGCCTTCGCGCTCGTCCTGCTTCTCGCCCCCCTCGCCCCGGCCGGCGACGTGCCCGCGCCCGACTGTCCGCCCGCGGGCTTCGAGCGCGCCGCCTGCCTCCTCGCCGCGGCCCGCGCGCGGCCGCGGTGTGGCCCGCGCCGCTTCGAGACGAAGCTCGACCGGCTGCTCGGCCGCGTCCGGCGGACGATGCGACGCGCCGAGCGTGCGACGGATCGGGGGCGGCTCGGCCGCGTCCGGACGCTGCTCGGCCGCGTCGAGCACCAGCTCGCGGCGTTCGACACGCGGGCGCAGCTGCTCGCGTTCCGCGGCACGCTCGCCGGGCCGTGCGAGGCGGAGGTCGCGGCCGTCCTCGCGGGCCTCCGCGACACCGTGCGGTCGCTGCGCGAGGGGGCGCCGCCCACGACGACCACGACGACGACCGTCGGGTCGGCGACGACGACGCTCGCGTCGCTGCCCGGGACGACGGTCACGACCGCGACCGCGACGACCACCACCTCGACGACCACCGTCCCCGCGTGCGGCAACGGCCGTCTCGATCCGGGCGAGCAGTGCGACGGCACGAACCTCTTCGGCCGCACGTGCCAGGACCTGGGCTTCGTCGGCGGGACGCTCGCGTGCGACCACTGCATCTTCGACAACCGCGGCTGTCACCAGTGACCCGGGGGCGCGCGCGGCCGGCGGGCGCGACCGCGGCTACTTGTCGATCATGACGTCGGTCGACTTGATGACCACCTTCACCGCGTCGCCGCTCTTCAGCCCGAGCGACTCCGCGGAGGCGCGGGTGATCGCGGAGACCACCTCGAGACTGCCGCCGACGTCGACGATCACCTCGGCCATGACGTTGCCCATCCTCACCGTCTTGACGCTTCCCTCGAACTGATTCCGCGCGCTCAGCATCGGTGCATCTCCTCGCGGTCCGACGTCCCACGCGGTCGCAGTCGCCGTCAATCCCGAGTCTCAGAACTTGAGCAGCGCGTCGAGCTGGAGACGCGCGAGCGTCTCGTTCGTCGTCTCGGCCGGACGCTCGATGAAGTTCGTGAAGTACGCCCGCGCCGTCAGCGTGAGCGGGTTGAGGAGCTGGTAGTCGAGGCCCACCACCGGCCCTTCGACGTTCGTGCCGCCGGTCCCGAAATCGCTGAAGGTGAAGGCCGAGATCGCCGCCTCCCGGCCCATGTGCTCGTAGAAGCCGTACAGCGACCAGTCGTTCCTCGTCTTCGCCTGGCCGAGGCGGAGACCGCTCGTCCAGCCCTGCGCGTCGTCCGTCGCCGCGTCCCAGTTGTAGACCCAGTCGACCCAGAAGCGGAGCGGCTGGGAGAGCACGAGGTTCGGGATCGTCGCGGCGAGCGTCACGTTCGATTGGTCGAAGCCGCTCCGATAGCCCGTGATCGCCGTGAACGGCGGGGGCTTCTTGCCGCCCTTCGGCGCTGGCGGCTGGATCGTCTTCAGCACGAGCAGGTTCGTGTTCACGAGCGAGGAGTTGAAGCTCGAGCTGGCGACCGGGGCGCCCGACGACGTGAAGGCGGTCGTGTTCCGGCTGAGGCTCTGGGCGATGAGATCGGGGTTGAGCCACCAGTACTGGCCGAGCCCGCCTTCCACCTGCACGTTCCCGAAGTGGAGCGACGGGTTCACCTGCCCGCCGAACATCCACCCGTCCTCCCGGTTCGAGAGCTCGGCGGACGTCCACTGGAGCGCGTGCACCTTCACCTGATCCAGAGCACCGACGGGGCGCCCGAGCAGCTGGAAGGTCTCGCTCAGGCCCTCGGCCGAGAGGTCCTCGTCGAAGACCATCTCGTCCGTCCGGAAGATCGGGTTCGGGAACTTGCCCGCCGTGATGCTCGCGACGCCGGGCCGGAGCCCGAAGGTCCTGCCGGGCGAGAAGGTGAGGAAGGCCCAGTCCAGGTTGAGGCTCTTGCGGCTGAAGCTGCCGGTGAGCGTCTCGTTGGTCGTGATCGGGTCGTCGATGTCGCCGCTCGCACCGCGGATGGTCGCGGACAGCTCGTCGCCGAACGCGACGCGCAGGCCGAGACGGGCGCGGATGCGCTCGCGGTTGCGGGCGGTGACGACCGCGCCCTTCGCGTGCGGCTGATGGTAGAAGCCCTCGTGGCGGTGGCGGACGTCGCCGAAGACCGTCGTTCGCTGGAGCCAGTCGGGGAGGGAGACGCCCCGCTTCTTGGCGGCCTCGACGGCCGTCCGCGCCTGCTCCGATGCCTCCCGGGCCTCTTTCTGCGCGGCCTGGCCGGCGGCCTTCTGCTGCTCGATCGCCGCCTTCAGCTCCTGGAGCTCGCGCTGCGTCTCCCGGAGCTGCTGCTCGAGCGCCCGGATGCGGGCGTCGGCGGCGCCGTCGGCGCGCGCCGCACCGGTCCCGCCGACGAGCGTGAGCGCCAGCATCCCGATTCCGAGCGCGTGACGAGGGTCTCGTGCCATGTCCCGGCGCCCTTACATGGCGGATCCCTTTTGTGTCAAATGGTAGTCTATTGTAGCTGCTGGACCCTTATTGGGGTGTAGGAGCAACCGCACGCCCCTTGCGCGGAGCGGCCCTCGGCGGCTGCGGTCGGGTTCGAAGCGCGAGGCGCGCCGCATCGCTCGGCGCGGCTCGCGCCGCTGACCACGTGGCGCACGATCACCGGCTTCGGGAGCGAGTCACCCGCGAGTCCGGGGGCCGGGCGACATCCCGAGCCGCCTGGGCTATAGGAACGACCATGGCGGCGACGGCGCCCGTCGACCCCTTGCTCACCACGATCGAGGTTGCGGCGCTGCTGCGCGTCCATCCGAAGCACGTGTATCGTCTGCTGCGCCGCGGCCTTCCCGGACGCCGCGTCGGATCGGAGTGGCGATTCGCGCGCGGCGAGGTGATGCAGTGGGCGGCGCGCAACGGCCGCGTGGGCGCGGACGAGCACGCGGCGGAAGAAGCGACGGCGCCCGCGCCCGGGCCGGCGGCGCCGGCGCTGGTCGCCGCGAACGGCGACGTCGTGGTCGAGATCCTGCTCGCGCTCGCGCAGGAACGGGGAGAGCCGCTCGTCGGATTCGTGTCCGCCGACATGAAGCGGGCGCTCGAGATGCTGGGTCGGCGCGCCGTTCTCGCCGCCGGATGCCATGCCGGCGGCTTCCCGACGCATCTCGGCGGCGAGCGGCTGGCGCGCATCCATCTCGTCACGCGCGAGGTCGGGCTCGTCCATCCATCCGGCACGCCGCCGCCGACGCTCCGGAAGCTCGGCCGGCTGCGCTTCGCCTCCCGGCCCCCGAGCGCCGGCGTCCGACGTCATCTGGACGCCGCCCTCGCGGCCGAAGGCATCGACGCGGCGACGGCGCACCGTTCCGCGGTGTTCCTCGGATCGCACGCCGACGTCGTGTGCGCCGTCGCCTCCGGGCACGCGGCCGTCGGGCTCGCGTC
>DASRHG010000031.1:0-74040 GCA_035650655.1 Binatia bacterium
GACCCGCGCCGGTGGTGCACGACCGCGAGCACCGCGAGGCGAGCGGCGGTCGTGAGATGGCTCCGATTCCGGCGGCAATCGCGACGAGCGTCCGCGTCTCGGTTCCTCGCCTTGCTTCGCCGATCGTGCTTTAACGACCGGCCGTGCGAGCCGTCGTCCAGCGCGTCTCCGAGGCCCGCGTCGCCGTGGGCGAGGAGGTGATCGGCGCCATCGGGCGCGGCCTCTGCGTGCTCCTCGGCGTCGGGACCGCGGACACGGCGTCCGACGCGGACGCGCTCTGCCGGAAGATCGTCGGCCTCCGCGTCTTCGAGGACGACGGGGGACGGTTCGCGCGGTCGCTTGCCGACGTGGGCGGGTCGCTCCTCGTCGTCTCGCAGTTCACGCTCTACGCGGACACGACGAAGGGGCGCCGGCCGTCGTTCACCGCCGCGGCGCCGCCCGAGCGCGCGGAGGCGCTCTACGACCGCTTCGTCGCGTGCGCGCGCGAGGAGCGCGTCCCGGTCGCGACCGGCCGCTTCCGGGCCCGCATGGCGCTCGCCCTCGTGAACGACGGGCCCGTGACGCTCGTCCTCGACACCGACCGCGGCGAAGGGAGCGCCTGATGGCGCGCGCCGGCTTCACCGCGATCAGCTCCGGGAAGATCAAGTTCGGGAAGGACGGCCTCTGGTACAGCGACGACGAGCCGATCCCGAACCACGCCATCCGCCGCCTCTTCTCGCGCGCGCTCAAGATCCTCCCCGACGGGCGCGCGCGGCTCGAGCTCGGCGAGGACAAGGCCGACGTCATCATCGAGGACACGCCGTGGGTCGTGACCGCGGTCGACGGCGACCCCGCGCGCGGCTTCACGCTCGTCCTGAACGACGAGACGCGCGAGCCGCTCGACCCGCGGACGCTTCGTGTCGGCCCGGGGGCCGTCCTCTACGCGCACGTGAAGGGCGGACGGCACGACGCCCGGTTCCTGCGGCCCGCGTACTACGAGCTCGCCCGCCACGTCGAGCCCGGGCCCCCGGGCGAGTTCGTGCTCCCCGTCGGCGGCGCGCGCGTCCCGATCCCCGCCCGTTGATGCACGTCGTCCTCGTCGCGCCCGAGATCCCGCAGAACACCGGCTCGATCGGCCGGCTCTGCGTCGCGACCGACACGACGCTCCACCTGATCGACCCGCTCGGCTTCACGATCGACGACCGCCACCTCCGCCGCGCCGGGCTCGACTACTGGCCGCACGTCCGCGTCGTCCGGCACCCGGACTGGGAGACGTTCACGGCCCGGCGGCCGCCGGGCCGCCTCCTCTGCCTCACAACGCGCGCGACGCGCTCCTACACGACCGTCCGCTACCGCGAGGACGACCTCCTGGTTTTCGGCTGCGAGAGCCGCGGCCTTCCGCCCGCGATCCGCGCCGCGCACGCGGACACGCTCTTCCGGATCCCGATCGCGAGCGAGCACGTGCGGAGTCTCAACCTCGCGAACGCGGTCGCGATCGTCCTCTACGAAGCGCTCCGCCAGCAGGGGAAGGTGTGACCGCGACCCGCCGCGCCCGCGGCCTCCTCCTCGCCCTCGCCCTCCTCCTCGTCGCCGGCTGCGGCACGTCGCCTGCGCCGCGCGCCTCGCCCTACCACGACTCGGACGCGGACCTGACGGTGACGCGGATCGTCCACGGCTCGGTCATCCTCGACCTTCGCGGCACGCGCTTCCTCGTCGACCCGTGGTTCCACCCGGGCTACGTGGTTCGCCAGGCGGAGCCGCTCGGCCTCAAGCCCGACGCGCTCCCCGACGCCGCCGCCGTCCTCCTGACGCACCGGCACAGCGACCACTTCGACCCGAAGGTACTCCGCACCCTCGCGCCGCGCATCCCGCGCGTGATCGCGCCCCGCGACCTCCACGGCCGGCTCGAGAAGCTCGGCTTCGAGACGATCACGGACCTCGAGTGGTGGGAGAAGACGGACGTCGGGGACGTCGTCGTGACCGCGGTCCCCGCGCGCCACTCCGTCCCCGAGAACGGCTACGTCCTCGAGCGCGAGGGCACGAGCGTCTACCTCGCGGGCGACACGACGTACTTCCCGGAGCTGGTCGACGTCGCGACCCGCTTCCCGCACCTGGACGCCGCGCTCCTCCCCGTCGGCGGCCGCCGCCTCGTCGGCTTGCGCCGGGAGATGGGCCCGGACGACGCGGCAAAGGCGGCCGCGCTCCTCGACGCGCGGCGCGTGATCCCGATCGCGTACGGCGAGACGGGCGGCTTTCCGATCCGCTGGTTCGCGCGCCGCCCGGCGCAGCGCTTCGTCGAGCAGTGCAAGAAGCGCGGCATCTCGGGCGACCGGGTCGTCGTCCTCGAGGCCGGCGAGAGCTGGCACTACTACCGTCAGGCGGGCGCGGGTACGTAGGATTCAGCACGCTTGGAGGACGACGATGCGGACGGTCGGCGCGGTCCTCTTCCCTGGCTTCGAGCTGCTCGACGTGTTCGGGCCCCTCGAGGCGTTCGGCGTGCTGCGGGCGGAGTTCGCGCTCCTGACGCTCGCCGAGCGCGCCGGCCCGGTCGCGAGCGCGCAGGGGCCCGAAGCGGTCGCCGCCCGGAGCTTCGCGGACGCCCCGCCGCTCGACCTCCTCCTCGTCCCGGGCGGCATCGGGACGCGCACCCAGGTCGAGAACGGCGCCCTGACCGGCTTCCTCGCCGCGCGCGCCAGGGCGGCCGAGGTGACGCTCTCCGTCTGCACCGGCGCCGCGCTCCTCGCGCGCGCCGGCGTGCTCGACGGCCGCCGCGCGACAACGAACAAGCGCGCGTTCGCCTGGGTCGTCGCGCAGGGCCCGCGGGTCACGTGGGTGCCCGTCGCGCGGTGGGTCGACGCGGGCGCCGTCGTCACCTCCTCGGGCGTCTCGGCCGGGATCGACATGACGCTCGCCGTGATCGCCCGGCTCGTCGGCCGCGGGGCCGCCGAGAAGGCCGCGCGGCGGATGGAGTACCGCTGGGCGTCCGACGCGGACGACGATCCGTTCGCCACGCTCTACGGGCTCGGCTGAGCGCGCGTCAGCCGTCCGCGTCGACGGCGACCGCCGCCCGCGCCGGCGGGCTCGCCGCGGCGTCGAACGGGCCGACGTCGTCCTGCGCGAGCCCGAGCTCGAGCTCGTAGCGGCCCGGGCGCGCGGGCGCGCGGAGCGCCACGGGCTGCGTGAGCGTCTCGCCCGGAGGGACATCGCGCACGAGGCGCAGCTCCTCCGGCGGCGGCACGTCGGCGCCGGCGCCGTCGGCGGCGCGCCACGTCGCGCGCACGGCGACGGTCGCGTGCCGCCGCGCCTCGATCCCCCACCCGAGGTTGATCTGGAGCGCCTCGGTCGGGGGCGCGGCGACCGGCCACGTCGCGCTTCCGGCGTTCGTCACCCCGACGACGAGCGGGAGCCAGCCGCCGGCACGCGCCGTCGGCGGCCCGGCGACGATCCGCACGACGCCCACGGCGTCACGCGGCGCGAGCGGCGCGAGCGGCGTGCCGAGGACGGTCCGGTCGCCGGCCGTTCCGGCCGCGACCGCCGCGAACCAGCCGGGGTGGGCGGGCGCGCGCTCGAGGCGGAGGAGGCGCCACCCGCCGGGCAGGTCGGCGACGGCGGTCGCGCGATCCGCCGGGACGCGCGCGAGGAAGGCGGCCCGGGTCGGGGGCGCGTCCCAGTCCTCGACGGGCCGGAGGAGGATCCAGCGGACGTGGGTCACGTCCACCAGGTCGTCGAGCGCGCGCGCGTCTGGGAGCCCGTTCACGAGCTGGAGGAAGAGGAGGCGGTGCGGCGGGTGATAGCCCGTGTAGCCGTTCACGAGCCGGAGCCAGTGATAGGTGCTGCCGATCATCGCGTCCGCCTCGTGGCAGTTCTGGAGCCCGGCGAGGCCGGGCTCGGGACGGCCGAAGAGCGGCAGCTCGAGGAGCGCGCCGCCGCCGCCGGCGCGCACGACGCGCCCCACCTCGACGTAGATCGCGCGCCGCGCGACCGCGCGCACGGGGTCGGCCGCCGCGGGAGCGAGCGCGCGGCCCGAGCCGACGAGGACGAGGACCGCGAGCGCCGCGGCGCTCGCGACGGCGAGGGCGCGCGGGAGCCGGCGCGCGAGCGCGTCGAGCCCCGCGGCGACGAGGAGCGCCGCGCCGAAGCCCCCGAGCACGTCGAGCCGCCACACGGCACGGAGGAAGCGGAAGGGCGTCGCGTCGAGCGCCGCGGCGAGGACGCGCGGAACGCCGTGCGACAGGACGCTCGCGCCGACGAGGAGCACGACGGCGGGGAGGACGACGCGACGCGCCGGCGGCACCCCGAGGAGGCCTGCGACGACGCCGAGGAGCCCGAGCGCCCCGAGGACCTGATCGCGGCGCACGAGCCAGAGGCGCACGCCCACCAGCCAGAGCTGCTCGCGGAGCGGCAGGAACCGCGGGAAGGGCTCGACGGCGGCCGCGCCCGTGCCCCGGACGAAGTACGGATCGAGGCAGACGCGCACGACGAGGGCGACGCCGGCCGCCGCGCCGAGCGCGAGCGCCGCGTAGCGGAGCCGCCGCGGCGCGCGCCGGAAGAGCTCGGCCGCGCCCCACACCGCGGCGACGGCGCCGACCATCGCCGCGAGGTAGTACGAGCCGAGCGCCCCGAGCCCGACCGCGAGCGCGAGCCCGCCCGCCGTCCAGAGGCTCGGCGCGGCGCGCAGCCGGACGAGGGCGAGGGCGACGAGCGGGAAGAACAGGTTCGGGTACTGGACGGCGTGGACGTCGAACGGCACCCGCCGCGGCCCGAGCGCGAAGAGGAGCGCGCCCGCGACGGCGACCGGGCCCGCCATCCCGACCGCGCGGAGCAGGCGCTGCATCGCGAGCGCGGCGAGCGGGTAGGAGAGCGCGACGGTCAGGTTCGTCGCGAGGACGGCGCTGCCGGTCGTCCAGAAGAGCGGCGCGAACAGGAGCTGGGCCGAGAAGAGGTGCTCGGAGCCCGTGAGCTGCGCCGGCGCCGGGTGCTCGATGTTCGCCTGGAAGACGGCCGCCGGCGCCGCGGCGAGCGCGTGCGCGACCCAGGCGAGGATCCAGACGACGAGGCGCGCGTCGCACCGATTGCCGACGTCCGGCAGCGCCGTCGCCGCGTGCGGGAGCCACGGCGCCAGCAGGACGGCGAAGAGGAGCGTCCAGGCGGCGAGCGCGCGGAGCACGGCGCGCGCCTCCGCTCAGGCGTGCGGTGTCTCGAAGAGCCCCTTGCCCGGCACGTGGTTCATCTCGAGCCGGATCCCGTCCGGGTCCTCGAAGAGGACGGAGTAGTAGCCCGGCGCCCACGGGCCGTCCTCGGGCGGGTGGACGATCTTCGCACCGATCGAGACCAGGAACTCGCCGAGCCGGTCGACGTCCGCGCGCTCCCGCGCCCGAAAGCAGACGTGGTGGAGCCCGACGCGGAGCTGCGCGAAGCGCGCCTCGCGCCAGCGGTCCTCCGCGCGCACGATCCCGACCGCGGTCCGCCCGCCGACGCAGTAGAGCATGCCGTCCGTGTCGATGACGGGCCTGAGCCCGAGGAACGCGAGCAGCTTCTGGTAGAACGGCCGGCAGGCGTCGAAGTCGCTCACCGTGAGCATGACGTGCGCGATGCCGTTGATCTCCATGCCACGCGGCTCAGAACTCGACGACCGTGTCCGCGCCGCCCTCGAGCCGCACCGTGTCCGCGAACCGGATCTGCCGCTCGCGGAGCGACATGATGACGGAGCTCGTCCGGCACCCGCCCCCGAAGAAGCGGACGCCGCGCATGAAGGAGCCGTCCGTCACGCCCGTCGCGACGAACAGGATGTCCGGGCCGGGGGCGAGGTCGCGCTCGGTGTAGACGCGCTTCAGATCGGTGATGCCCATCTTCCGCATCCGCTCCTCCTGCCCGGGCTTCGTCGGCACGAGGCGCGCCTGCATGCCGCCGTTGAGACAGCGGAGCGCCGCGGCGGCGAGCACGCCCTCGGGCGCGCCGCCGATTCCCATGACGGCGTGCACGTTCGTCCGCCGGACGGCCGCGGAGATGCCGGCCGAGAGGTCGCCGTCGCCGATCAGCTTGATGCGCGCGCCCGCCTTCCGGATGTCGGCGATCAGCTTCTCGTGCCGCGGCCGGTCGAGCACGATGACGACCAGGTCCTTCACGGACCGGCCGAGGGACCGGGCGATGCCCTTCAGGTTGTCCTCGACCGGCGCGTCGATGTCGATCGAGTTCTTCGCCGACGGCCCGACGATGATCTTCTCCATGTAGCAGTCGGGCGCGTGGAGGAGGCCCCCCTTGTTCGACGCCGCGAGCACCGTGATCGCGTTGTTCGCGCCGGTCGCGCAGAGGTTCGTGCCCTCGAGCGGGTCGACGGCGATGTCCACCTCGACGTCGTCCGCCTGGCCCCGCCCGACCTTCTCGCCGATGAAGAGCATCGGCGCCTCGTCGCGCTCGCCCTCCCCGATCACGACCGTGCCCCGCATCGGGATCGAGTCCATCTCCTTCCGCATCGCCTCCGTGGCGACGTGGTCGGAGTGTCGGCGGTCGCCTTGCCCCATCGTGCGGGCGCACGCGACGGCGGCGATCTCGCAGACGCGGAGGAAGTCGCGCGAGAGCCCCTCGATCCGGCCGCCTTCGGACCCGTCCGGCCGCGTCATTTGGACTTCCCCGCGTAGATGTCCATCACCTGCTGGAGGAACTCGACCGCCTCGCGGAGCGGCCGCTGGAACGAGTTCCGGCCGATGATCGACCCGAAGCCGCCCCCGTCGCGGATGGCGCGGATCTCCTCGAGGATGGCGGCGGTGTCCTTCGCCTCGCCGCCGGAGAAGATGACGATCCGGCGCCCGTCGAACGCCGACTGGACGACGTGCCGGACGCGCTCGGCGAGCGTCCCGATCGGCACCCGCTGCTTCTCGTACACCTTCTTCGCCGCCTCCTGCTCGATGTGCGCCGTCGGCGGCTTCACCTTGACGATGTGCGAGACGAGCTGGCAGGCGATCTGCGCTGCGTACGCGACGACGTCGATCGCGGTCTCGCCCTCCTTCGAGATGCCGGAGCCGCGCGGATAGGACCAGACGACGACGGCGAGGCCCTTGCGCTTCGCCTCCTCGGCGAGCCCGCGGAGCTGCGCGTACATCTCGTTCCGGAGCGACGAGCCCGGGTAGATCGTGAACCCGATCGCCGCGCAGCCGAGGCGGAGCGCCTCGTCGACGCTCCCGGTGATCGCGGGCGCGGGCTCGCCCTTCGCGAGCGTGTCCGAGTTGTTGAGCTTCAGGATGAGCGGGATCTCGCCCGCGAACTCCGCGGCGCCCGCCTCGAGGAAGCCGAGCGGGGCGGCGTAGGCGTTGCAGCCGGCCTGGATCGCGAGCTGGAAGTGGTAGCGCGGATCGTAGGCGGCGGCGTTCGGCGCGAACGAACGCGCCGGCCCGTGCTCGAATCCCTGGTCGACCGGGAGGATGACGAGCTTGCCCGTTCCGCCGAGCCGCCCGTGATTCAGGAGCCGGGCGAGGTTCGCCTTCGTTCCGGGGTTGTCGCTGCCGTACCAGCCGAGAATCTCGCGCACTCGCTCGTTCATTGCCTCCTGCCTCCTTTGGATCGTCGGAACGTTCTCGCGCTCACGCCGGCCGACTCCCGCAGCGGCCCTGCCCGCAGCCGGGGCGCCCGCAGCCCCCGCCCGGCTCGCCGAGGACGGCGTAGCCCGCCCGGTCGAGCGCCGCGGCGTCGACCCAGCGGATCTCCGCCGGGTCGAGCGCCGCGTCGCAATGCACGCACGCGCGGCCCTCGCGCCCCTCGCCGTCGAGGCGGACGTGCGTCAAGACGTCGCGCGCGCAGCGCGCGCAGTGGGCGAGGGGAAAGTCCGCCTCGTGCGCGAGCGCCGCCTCAGCCACGGGCGTCCTCCGGGGCGAGCCCGAGGGCGGCGAGCTCGCGGACCATGTGCGCGTGGTGCGTCGCCGGCCAGTAGAGCCGCCCGCAGCCGCCGCAGCGGTGGAAGCGCGCCGCCGTCGCCCAGACGTACGGCGGGACGCGATCGCGGACCGCGTCGCGCGCGACCTCGTCGAGGACGCGGTTGCACTCGAGGCAGCGCCGGAACGCCTCGCCCGGCGCCGCGAGCGGCACGGCGGCGGCCAGCTCGCGGAGCTGGTCGCGGAACCGATCGGCGGTGATGAAGACGTGCGGCGGGAGGTTCGGGTCGCGGACGAGCCGCGTGTCGCGCGTGACGATCGTCCGCCCCTCGCGCCGCGCGCACTCGACGAGTGTCCGGCGCCGGAGATGCGGTCCCCAGGCGACGTCGTGCCCGAGCACGCGGAGCCAGCGGGCGAGGCGACCGAGCATCCAGTCGACGGCGAAGCGCTGACCGGGCATGGGGGGCCTTCTAGCGTGCTTCGGCGCGGCTGGCGAGAGCTTCGACCGCTCTGAAGGGCTCCGACGCACCCCGCACGGCATCCACCAGGGCGACGACCGCCGGCCCCACGTCGCCGTCCGTGGGCGCGAGCCGCTCGAAGGCGTCGAGCCGGGTCACGTACACGAGGTCGCCCAGGAGGCGCGCGTTGTTCGGGGGCAGGAGGTCGGAGGGCCGCCCCGCCTGCCGCCGGACCAGCTCGGCCGCGGCGGCCTCGGCGAGCCAGGTGCGCGCGCGCTCCCGCGTGGCCGGCGCCGGCTTCGCCGCGTAGAGCCGCCGGAGCCGCGTCGCCAGGCGCCCGAGGACGTGCCCGCGCTCTCGGGTTGCATCCCACCGCCGCCGGGCTTCGGCGCAGCGGGTCGGCTCCGCCGCGGGGCCCGCGCAGAAGAAGGCGATCGCCCCGCGATGGCCGACGAAGGTGGCTGCCGACTCGTCGAAGGCGGTCTCGCCGGGGCGGTAGAGTGTGGCGTGGAAGAGCTCGTGCAGCACGGTCTCGACGACGGAGACGGGCGGCTCCTCGACGGTGCTCGAGAGGAGCGGGTCGGCGAACCAGCCGAGCGTGCTGAACGCCGCCGCGGTGCGGACCTCGACGTCGAGGTCGCGCCGCGCGAGCTTCGCCCCGGCGGCCCGCGCGCTCGCGGCGTCGAAGAAGCCGCGGTACGGGACGCGCCCGACGATCGGGTACCACCACGTGTACGGCTCGAGCCGGTCGCGCCGGGCGGCCGAGAGCACCCAGACCTGCCCGTCGCCGTCGACCGTCGCGAAGCTCGCGTAGCTGTCGCCCACGGCGAGGCCGAGGGTGTCGCGGGCGAAGTCGCGGGCGGCGAGCACGAGCCCGAGTCGCGTGCGCAGCCCCGGGTCGAGCGACGGACGGGCGAGGAGCTCGGGAATCGGCTCGCGGCGGAGGAGCACCTTCGCCTCGGCCCACCCCACGCGCGCCACGTACGCGGTGCTTCCGCACCCGCTCGAGAGCGCCGCGGCCAGCGCGGCCGCGACGACGACGACGGACGCCCGCATCCTCCTCCTTCACCCCTACCGGCGCGGCCGCGCCCGCGCAACCAAAACGTCGCTCGGCGTCAGGGCCGCCCGGCGGCCCGCGCCGCGGGCGCCGCCTCGCTCGCGTACTGCATCCGGTAGAGACGCGCGTAGAGGCCGTCGCGCGCGAGGAGATCCGCGTGCGCGCCCGCCTCCCTGAGCTCGCCGTGGTGGAAGACGAGGATGCGGTCCGCGTGCTCGATCGTCGACAGCCGGTGCGCGATCACGAGCGCGGTGCGCGTCTCGAGGAGCTTCGCGAGCGCGTCCTGCACGAGCCACTCGGTCTCGGGGTCGACGTTCGACGTCGCCTCGTCGAGGACGAGGATCGCGGGGTCGTGGGCGAGGGCGCGCGCGAAGGCGAGGAGCTGGCGCTGGCCGCCGGAGAGGTTCGACCCGCGCTCCCGGACGGTCGCGTCGTACCCGCCCATGCGGCGGATGAACCCGTCCGCGTTCACGTGCGCGGCCGCCGCCTCGACCGCGGCCCGCGAGATGTCGGGGCGGCCGAGCGTCACGTTCTCCGCCACCGTGCCGCTGAAGAGGAACACGTCCTGGAGGACGACCGCGATCCGGCGCCGGAGCGCCGTGCGGTCCCAGTCGCGCACGTCGATGCCGTCGACGAGGATCCGCCCGCGCTGCACGTCGTAGAGGCGGTCGAGGAGCTTGATGACGGTCGTCTTCCCGGCCCCCGTCGCGCCGACGAGCGCCACCTGCTCGCCGGGCGCCACGCGGAAGGAGACGTCGCGGAGCACCCAGTCCGCGTCGCGGTAGGCGAACCAGACGTGGTCGAAGACGATCTCGCCCTGGACGCGCGCCGGGACGCGCGGCGCCGCGGGCGCGCTCTCCGGCGCGAGGTCGATCAGGGCGAAGATCCGCTCCGCCGCGGTCATCGAGGACTGGAGCACCGCGTACTTCGCGCTGAAGTCGCGGATCGGGATGAAGAACTGCTGGAGGTACTGGATGAACGCGACGACCGTGCCGAGCTGGACGAGATGCGCCGCGTGGAGCCGCCCGCCCTCGAGCAGCATGAGCGCGATCGAGACCGTGCTCACGGCCTCGACGATGGAGAACAGCGCGGCCTCGAGCTTGTTCGAGAGGTGATTCGCGTCGCGGTGGGCCGAGTTCAAGCGGTCGAACTCGGCGAAGGCGCCCGCCTCGCGCGCGGCGAGCTGGATCGCGCGCATGCCGGAGATCGCCTCCTGGAGGTAGCCGTTCAGGCGGCCGATCCGCTCCCGGATCTGCCGGTACGTCTTCCGCGCCATGCGACGGAAGAAGTCGACGGCGAGCATCATGAACGGCAGCAGCGCGAGGCTCGTGAGCGCCAGCCAGAAGTTGATCCAGAGCATGAACGCGACGATGCCGACGAGCCCGAGCACGTCGAGCACGATGGTCATCGCGCCCGCGGCGAACATCTCCTGGAGCACGTCGACGTCGGTCGTGAGCCGCGAGACGACCCGCCCGACCGGGTTCTGGTCGAAGAAGCGCATCGGGAAGCGCTGGAGCTTCGCGAAGAGCGCCACGCGGAGGTCCGCGAGGCTCCGCTGCGCGACCATCGTCGTCAGGTACTGCTGGCCGTACTGCGACAGGAACTCGGCGACGATGACCCCGACGTAGACGAGGCTGAGCGTCGCGAGGCCGGAGAGGTTCCGCGGGACGATGTAGTCGTCGATCCCGCGCTTCAGGAGGTACGGCTCGAGCGCGGAGAAGAACCGGTTCACGGGCGAGAGGAGGACGGCCGCCCAGAAGATCGGCCGATACGGGCGGACGTACGTCCAGAGGCGGCCGATCAGGCGGGCGTCGTACGCCTTCCCGAGCTCCTCCTCGCCGAAGATGTCCGGCATCAGATCGCCTCGAGCTCGCCCTCGAGGGCCTGCTGGCGGAAGAGCTCGGCGTACGCACGGCCGCGGGCGAGGAGCGTCTCGTGGTCGCCCACCTCGACGACCCGGCCCTCGTCGAGGACGACGATCAGGTCGGCGTCCTTCACCGTGCTCACCCGGTGCGCGACGATGACCGTCGTCCGCTCGCGGAAGAACCCGCGGAGCGCGTCGAGCATCTCGCGCTCGGTCGCCGCGTCGACCGCGGAGAGCGCGTCGTCGAGGACGAGGACGCGCGGCGACGCGGCGAGCACGCGCGCGAGCGCGACGCGCTGCTTCTGGCCGCCGGAGAGCGTGATCCCGCGCTCCCCGACGAGGGTCTCGAGGCCCGCCGGCATCTCCGCGAGGTCGCGCCCGAGGCCCGCCATGCGCACGGCCCACCCGACGCGTCCGTCGGCGTCGTCGAGCGCGAAGGCGACGTTCTCGCGGAGCGTCCGGGAGAAGAGGAACGGGTCCTGGGGGACGAGGCCGATCTGCCGGCGGAGCCAGCCGAGCGGCAGCGTGCGGACGTCGCGACCGTCGAGGAGGACCGTGCCGGCGTCGACGTCGAAGAGGCGCGGGAGGAGCTGGACGAGGGCGCTCTTCCCGGCGCCCGTCCGGCCGACGATCGCGACCGTCTTCCCGGCGGGGATCGTGAGCGTCACCCCGTCGAGCACGGGGGGCGCGTCCTTCCGCCCCGGGAAGCGGAAGGTCACGTCGCGGAGCGCGATCTCGCCGCGGAAGGGCGCGAGCGGCTCGGCGGCGGGCGGGCTCGCGATCGCCGGCTCGACGGCGAAGAGCGCGTTCAGGCGCTGCATGGCGGCGCGGCCGCGCTGGAGGATGGTGAGCATCCAGCCCATCGCCATCGTCGGCCAGGCGAGGTTGTAGAGGTAGCCCATGAAGGCGACCATGTCGCCGACGGAGAGCGTGCCGGCGACGACGCGCTGTCCGCCCCACCAGAGGACCACGAGCGAGCTCACGCTGTGCACGATGCCCATGACGGGCACGATGAAGCCGCGGACGCGCGCGAGCCGGAGGCTCTGGTCCTGGAAGCGGGCGTTGAGCGCCGTGAAGGCGCCGATCGCGTGGTCCTCGGCCGCGTACGCCTTCACGACCTGGATGCCGGAAAGGTTCTCCTGGACGCGGCTCGAGAGGTCCGCGAGCCCCTCCTGCACGCGGAGCGTCCGCTCGATCAGGAGCCGGCTCGTCCGCTTCACGACGAGGAGGGCGACCGGATAGACGGCGATCGCCGCGAGCGTGAGCGCGGGGTCGATCGAGAGCATGATGCCGAGGCCGACGACGTAGGCGATCGGCGTGTTGATGAAGTTGAGGACGCCGGGACCGAGGAGCATCCGCACGGCCGTCACGTCGTTCACGAGCCGCGACATCAGGTCGCCCGTCTGCCGCTCGTGGTAGAAGGCGAGCGGCTGGCGCTCGAGGTGCGCGAAGAGGTCGTTCCGCAGGTCGTACTCGATGTCCCGTCCGACGTTGAAGATGAGGAAGCGCGAGTACGTGCGGACGACGGCCTGGACGGCGGCGATCCCGATGATCAGCGCGACGAAGCGGCCGAAGGGGGCGTCGACGGTGATCGCGTCGACGATGCGCTTCGAGAGGTACGGGATCGCGTTCGAGAGCAGCTGCGCCGCGACGAGGCAGAGGATGCCCCCGGCGTACCGGACGCGATAGCGCGCGAGATAGCGCCAGAGGCGGGACATCCGGGCGACTGTAGCGACGCGCGACCACTTGAAGCAAGGAAGGTCCGCTCCGCTATACTGCGCGCGCCATGCGGATCGCGGTGCTCGGCGCGGCGGGACAGCTCGGACGCGAGCTGCTCCGCGTCCTGCCGCGCGCGACGACGATCCCGCTCACGCGCGCCGACGTCGACCTCGCGGCGGAGCCCGCCCGCGTGCGCGACCGCCTCGCCGCGGCGGCGCCCGCCGTCGTCGTGAACGCCGCCGCCGACAACCGCGTCGACGCCGCGGAAGCCGACCCGCGCCCCGCCGTCGCCGTCAACGCGCTCGCCCCCGGCGTGCTCGCCCGTGCCTGCGCCGACCTCGGCGCCTGGTGCGTTCAGGTGAGCACCGACTACGTCTTCGACGGGCGCGCCCGGCGTCCCTACGCCGAGGACGACGCGCCGAACCCGCTCGGGGCCTACGCCCGCTCGAAGCTCGCCGGCGAGCTGCTCGTGCGCACGCTCGCCCCCCGCCACGCCGTCGTCCGGGTCGCGGGTCTCTACGCCGCAGGCGGCTCGCGCGGCAAGGGCGGGAGCTTCGTCGACCGCGTCCTCGAGCGCGCTCGCCGGGGCGAGCCGCTCCGCATCGTCGACGATCAGGTGACGGCACCGACCTGGGCGCGCGACGTCGCCGGGACGCTCGCCCGCCTCCTCCCCCGCCTCGTCCGCGGCGAGCTCCCGGGCGGCATCTTCCACGTCACGAACGCCGGCGAGTGCTCGTGGTACGACTTCGCGCGCGCCGCGCTCGCGCTCGCCGGCCTCACCGCGCCGATCGAGCCCGTCGCGACGGCGACGTTCGGGGCACCCGCGCCGCGCCCGGCCTACTCCGTGCTCGCCAACACGCGCCTCGCCGCCGCGGGCGAGCCGCCCCTCCGCGACTGGCGCGCGGCGCTCGCCGCGTACCTCGCGGAGCCTTCCCCGCCCGCCGCCTGACGCCGGGGTCGTCGGGCACCCGACGCCGACGCCCGCGCCCGAATTCCCACCGCCAGCACGACCCCGACGCCCGCGAGCACGAGAGCGCCGTATCGCCCGACGGCGAGCCCGAGATACCCGACGTCGGCGCCCGGCAGGTCGCTCTGCCGCAGGAAGTCCGCCCGCCCCCCCCGCACGCCCGCCCGCGCCGCGCGCCGTCAGCACGCCGTCGCGCGCCGAGGCGACGTCGTCACACCGCGACCGCCGACGGCGCGCCCGGCGCCTCGGGCGTCCGCGCGACGACGAGGAGCGACATGCCGAACGGCGGGTGCACGTGCCGCTCGAGGCGCAGGAGGGGCACGAGCCAGTCGTTCACGCGCGCCTGGAAGCCCGGGACCGTCCGACGCCGCAGCACGCGCGCGTTCAGGAACCAGCCGGCGACGCCGAGCGTGTTGAAGTACCGCGCCTCCTCCACCACGAAGCCCTCGCGCTCGAGCTTCGCGCGGAGCTCCGACCGCGTGTAGCGCCGATGGTGGCCGATCGCCCGGTCGATCTCGCCGTAGAGCTGGCGGAGCGCGGGCACGACGAGGATCGCGCGTCCGCCGGGCTCGAGCACCCGGCGCATGGCGCGGAGCGCGGCGGTGTCGTCGGCGACGTGCTCGAGGACGTTCGCGCAGACGATGGTGTCGAAGCTCTGCGGCTGGAAGCCGTCGCTCCCGAGCGCCGCCAGGTCGAGCGCGCGGACCTCGACGTTCGGCTTCCCGGCGAACGTGCGGCGGAGGAGGTCCACGTACTCCGCGTCGACGTCCGTCGCGACCACGCGCTCCCGGGTCGCGAGGTAGAGCGTGATGCTCCCCGTCCCCGAGCCCACCTCGAGCACGTGCCGGCCGACGAAGGGCCGCATGAGCTCCCACATGAAGGTGTTGTAGCGCTTGAGCGGCTCCATGCGCCGGAGCGTCGTGAAGCCCTCGTCCTCGCGCCCCACGTCGGCGCGGATCCGGAAGCGGAGGATCGTCCAGAGGGCGGAGATCGCGTCCTTCCAGCCGATCTTCTTCCCTTCGGAGTACTGCCGGCCGTAATAGGAGATCGGCACCTCGTAGATCCGGCAGCGCAGGCGCGCGACCTTCGCCGTGAGCTCCGGCTCGAGCCCGAAGCGGTTCGAGCGGATCGGGATCCGCTCGAGCAGGTCGGCGCGGAAGACCTTGTAGCAGGTCTCCATGTCCGTGAGGTTCAGGTTCGTGCACATGTTCGAGACGAGCGTGAGGAAGCGGTTTCCAACGGTGTGCCAGAACATGAGGACGCGGCGCGGCGAGCCGGTGAAGCGCGAGCCGAAGACGACGTCGGCGTCGCCGTCGAGGATCGGCTGGATGAGCTTCGGATACTCGGCGGGGTCGTACTCGAGGTCCGCGTCCTGGATGAGGGCGATCTCCCCGCGGATCTCCGCGACGCCGCGCCGGACCGCCGCCCCCTTCCCCTGGTTGCGCTCCTGGAAGAGGATCACGAGCCGGTTCTCCGGCGTGTCGGGGATCGTGGCGCGGACCTCCTCCAGCACCTCCCGCGTGCCGTCCGTCGAGCAGTCGTCGACGACGATGATCTCCTTCGGGATGGCGACCGCCATCACCCGCTCGAGGAGGCGCCGGACGGTTGCGACCTCGTTGTAGCAGGGGACGATGACGGAGAGCAGAGGCGTCCGTGCCGGCATCCGCGCGATTCTCGCAAACGGATCGGGGCGCCTCAAGCCGGCTCGGCGGTGCTCGGCAGCGGAAGCGCGGGCGTGGTACGGTCCGCGCGTGCACGACGAGCGAGGGGCGACGGACGGCGGCACGCCCGCGGGATGTCTCGTCTGCGCCGGGACCCGGCGGCGCCCGCGCTTCCGGAAGGGCGGGCGGGCGTTCGTCGCGTGCGCCGGCTGCGGCTTCACCCGGGTCGAGCCGCTCCCGTCGCCGGAGGAGCTCGAGCGGCACTACGCGTGGACCTACGAGCAGGGCCCGTACGCCGTCTTCGCCGCCGCGGACCACGTCCGGACGCTCGTCGCGCGCGCGCGGCTCGCCGCCCTCCGTCCCCTCCTCGGCACCGGTCCCATCCTCGACGTCGGGGCCTCGACGGGAAGCTTCGTCGCGGCCGCGCGCGCGGCCGGCGTCGCGGCGGAGGGAATCGAGCGCTCGGAGCGCGCCGTGGCGCTCGCGCGCCTCCACGACCTGCCGGTCCGCCTCGCCCGCCTCGAGGACTTCGCTCCCGCGGCGCCGTACGCCGCGGTCACGGCCTTCGACGTGATCGAGCACCTCCTCGACCCGGGCGTGCTCCTCGCCCGCGCGCGGGCCTGGCTCGCGCCCGGCGGGACGCTCGCGCTCACGCTCCCCGACGGCCGGAGCGCCGCCGCCCGCCTCCTCGGCCGCGCCTGGTGGTTCTACGCGCCGGACGACCACTTCCACTACTTCGACCGGCGCACGATCGTCGTCTTCCTCGCCCGCCACGGCTTCCGCGTCGCGCACGCGACGAGCTGGCGAAAGCCGCTCCCGCTCGCCTACGTGCTGGCGGCCGGCGCGGCGTTCTACCCGCGGCTCGCACGCGCCGTCGCGCCGGTCGCCGGACTCGCGCGACGGCTCGGCGACCCCGCGCTCCGGCTGCCCGTCGGCGAGATGCTCGTCGTCGCGCATCCCGCCTGACGCGCGACGCCGTCGGCCGGCGGGATGCGGTCCACGGCGGGCCGGCGCCGCGCCGGCGGACCGCCTCCGTTTTGACCGGCGGCGTGCCCCGGCGTAGCGTTGCGCCGCGCCGGATGCCGCGCTCCTGCCTTCGGGTCGCCCTCCTCGTCGCCGCCGGCCTCGCCGGGCAGCTCGCGCTCCATTTCCTCGCGCCCCACCTCGCCCGCACGTGGAGCTACGCCCACCTCGGGCGCCGCCCCGTCCTGCCCCTCGCGGCCGCCGCGCTCGTGCTCGCGCTGCCCGCCGGCGGTGCGCTGCTGGCTGCCCGCGCGCCGCTCGCCGCGCGTGCCCCGGCCCCATCGTGGCCGCACGTGCTGGCTCTCGCCCTCGCGCTCGCGGTCCTCCTCGTCCCGGCGGGTTTCGTCTGGGCGCCGCGCGCCATCTGCATCGACCCCTGGGTCTTCGTGCAGGCGGTCGGCGAGGGGACGGCGCGGAACGCGCGCTGGCACCTGACGCTCTGGACCTACGCGCACGCCCGCGCCCTCTTCGCGCCGCACGTCGGCGTCGTCGCCTTCGTCCGCGCGACGAACACCGCCGTCGCGGCGCTCGCGCTCGCAGCGCTCGCCGCGGCGGCCGCGCGGCTCGGCGGGACCCGGGGCGAGGTGGCGCTGATCACGCTCCTCGCCTGGACGGCGTTCGGCGTGGCGCAGCTCGTCCCCGGCTACCTCGACGTCTACCCCGTCGCGCTCGCGCTCGCGGCCCTCTACCTCTGGACCGCGCTCGACGCGCTCGCGGGCGCGCGGCACCCCGCCTGGCCGATCGCGATCGCGGCCGTCGGCCCGTTCTGGTACGAGGGCCTCGTCCTGCTCGCGCCCTCGACCCTCGTCGTCGCCCTCGACGCGCTCCGCCGCCCGCGCGGCGCCGCGCGCCTGGCGGCGGCGGCCGGCGCGGCGCTCCTCGTCGCCGGGCTCGCGACCGTCCCCGGATTCGGCGCGCCGTTCGCGTTCGGGGCATTCGTCCGCCAGCTCGGCGCCGACACGCCATGGCCGGCGGGCCTGTCGCCCACGTCGAGCCTCCTGCCCGCGACGTACGTCGCGACGCGGGCGCACGCCGCCGAGGTCCTGCACGGGCTCCTGCTCGTCGACGGCGTCGGGGTCTGGCTCGCCGTCGTCCTCGTGCCGTGGGCGGCGGCGCGCGGCGCGCTCGACGCCCGCGCCGCGCTCCTCGGCCTCGTCGTCGTGCCGTGGCTCGCGTTCGTCGTCGCGATGGACCCCCTGTTCGGGCCCTACCAGGACTGGGACCTCTTCGCGTGGGGCGCGGCGGCGACGAGCCTCCTCGGCGCCCTCGGGCTCGTCGCGTGGGGGCGCGCCTGTCCGCGCCTCGCGGGCGCGGTCGCCGGCCTCGCCCTCGCGACCGCCGGCGTCCATCTCCTCGCCCGCCTGAACGCGCTCGACGTCGAGCGCGGGCGGCACGCCGCCGAGTCGCCGCCCCACGTCCGCGTCCCGTGAGGGCGCCGCGCGCTCCCGCGGGCGGGCGCGCGCGTCTCCTGCGCCGCGGCGTGCGGGCGAGCGCAGTGCGCCGCTCGACCGGCGTGCCGCCCTGCTTGCGCCGGTCGTCGCCCCGTGGCTCACGTGGGTCGGCACGATGGATCCGCCTTTCGGTCCCCACCTCCTCGCGCACCCGAACGCGCACGCGCCGTGAGGCGGCCCGCGGCCACCGCGGCGCTCTTCGCTGCCGCGCTCCTCGTCGCGTTGGGCATCGTCGAAGGCCTCCTCCGCGTACTGCCGCCCCGCGCCGGCGAGCTTCGTGGGCTGCACGAGCCCCGCCCCGACAAGCCCTGGCTCTACGGCGCGCGGCCGAACGCGCAGGCGCGCCTCGCCGGCGCGCTCGACGTCCGCTACGCGATCAACGCCGACGGCTTCCGCGGCCCTCGCGTCGCCCGCCCGAAGCCGCCCGGCACCTTCCGGATCGTCGTCCTCGGCGACTCCGTCGCATTCGGGTACGGGGTCGCGGAGCCCGACGCCTTCCCGCGCGTCCTCGAGCGCGCGCTCGCGCCGCGCGCGACCCGTCCCATCGAGGTCGCGAACCTGAGCGTCAGCGGGTACAACCCCTACACCGAGGCCGCGCTCTTCGCCGACGTCGGGGCGAGCTACGAGCCGGACCTCGTGCTCGTCCAGTTCTGCGTGAACGATCTCGCCGATCCGACGCTCCACTTCGACGCCTCGACGCTCCTCGGCGTCGGCGCGATCCCGGACGCCGCGTTCCCAGACCCGCCCGCGCGCCGGGCGCCGCCTCACGCGCCGTCGCGCCTCGCGCTCGCCTGCCGACGGCTCCGGACGTGCGCGCTCCTCGCCGACGCCCTCGCGGCCGCGATGGAGCGCCGGCCGGGGAGCGGCGAGCTCGCGGCCGCCCTGCGATCGAGCGACCCCGCCTCGCCCACGCAGCTCGCATGGCTCCGCGCCCGCTACGCGGAGATCCTCGCGGCGGCGTGGCCCGTCCCGCTCGTCGTCGCCGCCTTCCCGTACGCGACCGAGCTCGCGCCCGGGGCGCCGGCCCGACTCCAGGCGCAGCTCGTCGCGCTCGGAGACGACGCGGGCTGGACGACCGTCGACCTGCTTCCGGCGTTCCGCCGCGCCGCGGAGGCCGGCGGCGCGCCCCTCTTCCTCGACGTCTGGCACCCGTCCCGGGCGGGCCACCGGGTCGCCGGCGAGGCCCTCGCGGCTCAGCTCTCGTGCCGCGGCCTCGTCCCGGTGCCGGCCGACGGGCCCGACTGCGGCCCGTGAGCGGCCGCCGCGAGACGCGCGCGGACCGTCTCCGGGTCGAGGCCCGTCGCGTCGACGTGCACGAGGTGCGGAAAGACCGGCCGCTCGAAGGTCGCCATTCGCCCGATCTTCCGGAGGAAGACCGCGAGGCCCACGTCGACGCGGCTGTCCGGCATCATGAGGTCCGTGAGCCACCCGTTCGTGGTGGCGTTTGCGAAGCCGAAGAACGAATCGAGCGAGCGCGGCACGGTGAAGTCGAGGCGCGTGCGATCGTCGGTGACCACCGGCCCCGGGCCGGCGAATTCCCGCACCTCGTCGCCGCCGCGGACGAAGTGCACGAGGAACGCGAACGGGTCGCCGACGCCGATCGACGCGAGGTCCGCGGCGATCCGCGGGTCGGCGAACTTCCGTATGAGGAGCGCGAGGTCGGGCGGCGCGGGGTCGAGGCTGCCGTTCACGACCCAGGAGTACCGGAACGGCCCGTGCCAGATCGTCACGTGGGGAAACACCTCCGCGACCGTGCGGACGAGGAGCCGGAGATCGTCTTCCGGCGTCATGACGACGTTCACCCAGATGCTGAAGATGCCGCCCGGGCGCAGGTGGTCGCGCGCGAGCGCGTAGAACTCGCGCGTGTACAGGTTGACGACCCCCGCCGTGTGCAGCTCGGGCGGATCGAGGCGGATCACGTCCCACCGGTCGGCGCTCGTCAGGAGGAAGTTCCGGCCGTCGGTGATCGTCAGATGGACGCGCGGGTCGGCGAGCGGGTCCCGGTTCGTCGAGGCGAAGAACGGCGCCGCGGCGACCACCCCGGGCGACAGCTCGACGGCGTCGACGCGCGTCACCGGATGCTGGAGGATCGACGAGAGGCTGTTGCCCACCCCGAAGCAGATGCTGAGCACGCGCTCGGGGTGAGGATGAAGGAGGAGCGGGATCTCCGCATACATCCGGTCCTCGCGCACCGAGAACGTTCCGGCGGTGCCACGGCCGTCGCCGTAGCGGATCATCCGCTCGCCGCGCGCGTCCTGGGTGACCATGACGGTGTCGGTCACCTCCTCGCGATAGAAGAGGACGCGGCCGAACCGCCGGACGAACGTCGCGCGGAACACGTCGGCCGGCAGCCCGGCGGCCATGACGACCGCGGCGGCGCCCGCGGCGGCGGCGACGGCGCGGCCGGCCGGGCGGCGGGTCGCGAGCGCGAGGCCGGCGCCGAGCGCGAGGTTCGTCCCCGCGAGGGCGAGGAAGCTGCCGCGCATGCCGAGCGCCGGCAGGAGCCCGAAGCCGACGACGACGGCGCCGGCGATCGCGCCCAACGTGTTCGCCGTGTACGCGGCGCCGACGCGAGCGCCGAGGGCCTCGAAGCGGTCCACGACGGCGCGGGCCACGAGCGGGAACGTCGCCCCGAAGAGGACCGTGGTGACGAGGAGCGTCGCCGCCGCCTCGGCGAAGATCACGGCGACGACGCGCGCCCACGAGCCGAGCCCGCCGAGCGCCGCCGCGGCGGCCGGCACGAGTCGATCGAAGTGCGCGTAGAGCGGCAGGGCCGCGGCGACGCTCGCGCCGATCGCCGCCTCGACGAGGCCGAGCGAGAGGACGGGATCCCCCACGCGCCCGGCGACGCGCGCGGCGACCGCGCTGCCGGCGGCGAGGCCGAAGAGGAACACGGCCAGCATCGCGGTGTACGCGTACGTCGAGTTGTGGGTGAACGGCACGAGCGCCCGCGTCCAGAGCACCTCGTACCCGAGCGCGGTGAAACCGGAGAGTGCGAAGGCCGCGCAGAGGAGCGCGACGCCTCTCCCCGGGCGCGCGGGGCGGGTCGTCGGCCGCGCCGCCACCGGCGCCTCCCGCCGCCCGAGAAGGAGGGCCGCGACGCCGACGGCGAGGCCGAGCGCCGCCGCGGCGGCGTTCGTCGCGTGCAGACCGAGCGCCGGGACGAGGACGAATCCCGCCAGGAGGCACCCCGCGACCGCGCCGAACGTGTTCGCCGCATAGAGCGCGCCCGTCCCGCGCGCCACGGCCGCCTGCTCGGCGATCGCCGCACGCGCGAGGAGCGGCAGCGTCGCACCCATGAGCGTGCACGGGAGGAGGAGGACGGTCGCAGCGAGCGCGAAGCGTGCCACGGTGAAGGTCGCGCCGGCCCCGCCGAGCTGCTCGTGGAGCCAGACGTACGCCGGCGCGATCCGATCGAGGGCGGCGATCGTGCCGAGGGCGGTGAGCCCGAGCGCGAGCTCGACGGCGCCGTAGGCGGCGAGCGGCCGGCGGACGCGGTCGGCGATCCGCCCCGCGAGCGCCGCGCCGAGCGCGAGGCCCGTCATGAACGCGCAGAGGACGATCGTCACCGCGTAGACGGTCACCGAGAAGGTGAGCGACAGCAGGCGCATCCACACGACCTCGTACACGAGGCCTGCGGCCCCCGACGCGACGAAGAGCGCCAGCAGGAGCGAGGCGGGCGTCAGGCGGCGTCGGCCGTGTGCACGGCGGGTGCGGGCAGCGTGCGCGGCGTCCCGCGCCCGCGCAGCGCCTTCCACGCCATGCGCAGCGTCACCCTGATCCCCTCGACGCCGAGAAACGGGAAGGTGAGCGGGATCAGGCAGACGTAGAGGAAGAGGGCGAGGCGCTTCATCCGACGCTCGATGATCCAGCGCAGCAGCGGCTTCACGGCCTCGGGCGCGCGCGCGTAGACGGGCGTCACCTTCGCGAGCGTCTCGGCGAGCTCCTTGTGCGGGTGCTTCAGGATCGACTCGTGATGGTACCCCGAGATGCCGCGGCGGACCTTCTCCTCGCCCTCCGCGTCGAGGTAGCCCATCTCGACGGCCCGCTGGTAGAGCTTCGTCTTGGGGAACGGGTAGAAGATGTACGCCGAGCACTGCGTCGGCCGGATCTGGTCGACCATGCGGAGGGTCTTCAGCATCTGCGCGGGCGTCTCGCCCGGGTTCCCGTAGATGCAGGACACCTGGAGCCCGATCCCCGCGTCCTTGATGAGCTGGGCCGAGCGGAAGATCAGCTCGTCGGACATCGGCCGCTCCATGTAGTAGCGACGGATGTCGGGGTCGCCCGAGTCGACGCCCATGAAGATCGTGGCGCAGTTCGCCGCCTTCATCGCCTTCACGAGGCGCGGCTTGATCGTCGTCGGGTAGCCGAAGCAGTACCAGGGGAGGTTCACCTCCTTCCGGTACACCTCGCAGAACTCCTCCACCCAGTGGGGATTGGTCGTGAAGTTGTCGTCGTGGATGGAGACGAACTTGACGTCGTAGCGCGCGAGGTTCTGCTTGAACTCGGCGATGACGTTCGGGATCGAGCGCTTGCGGAGGAAGTCGCCCTTCCCCGCGAAGATCTCCCGCTGATAGTGGATGTTGCAGAACGTGCACTTGAAGGGGCAGCCCCGGCCCGTGAAGATCTCGAGGTTGTCACGGAAGCAGCCGTACTCCCACCAGAGCTGCTTCTCGGGGAACGGGAACCGGTCGAGGTCGTTCTCGAGCTCCCCCATGTCGTTCCGGTGGACGACGCCGTCCTTCTTCACCCAGATGCCGGGGATGTCGGTGTAGTCCGCGCCGCGCTCCATCCGCGTGACCAGCTCGAGGAGGGCGATCTCCCCTTCCCCGATGCACGCCATGTCGACGTGCGGGTTCTCGAGGATGTAGTCGGCCAGCGCCTGCGCGTGGTGTCCGCCGACGATGATCGGCTTCCCGAGCCGCTGCTTCAGCTTCTCGGCCATCTTCGAGGCGAACGGCCAGAGGTTCGTGAGCGAGCCCATCGCGATCAGGTCGGGGTTGAAGGCGACGGCGCGCTCGAGGAGCGCCTCGTGGCGGTTGAGCCACGCGAGGTGCGGCGCCTTCAGGAAGAGGTTGTCGTCGAGGCCCGGGTCGAAGATGAGGTCGATCTCGTGGCCGTGGTGCTTGAGCATCGACATGAGGTAGCCGATGCCGAGGTTCTCGATGCCCCGGTAGTAGAAGAGAACCCGCACGCGCCCGAGGATCGTCGGGCGCTCCTCCGCTGTCAAGCCGGCGGGCGCGACGCCGTCATTCGCTACTGCATGGGCCGTGTGGGCGCGGGGGCGGCGCGCCAGCGCGCCCGGTCGAGGGCGAGGAGGGCCGCGAGCTGCTCGCCGAGGAAGACGAAGCCGACGCCGCCCGCGAGGAGGATCGCCGTGTAGAGCCAGAGATCGAGCCGCTGGTAGAGCCCCGGGAGCCCGAAGGCGTAGACGAACGCGTTGTGGGTGATCAGCTGCCCGATGTAGACCCCGTAGGAGCTCTGGCCGAGCCATTCGAGCGCGCCGCCGAGGAGCGGGACGCGGGCGAGCGGGAGCGCCGCGACCAGGAGGAGCGTCGTGAGCGGGAGGTCCTCGAGCCGCTCGGCGTACGCCGCGAGCCCCCCGATCGGGACGCCCCGCTGGAGCGCGACGAGCACGACCACGAGGACGGCCGACGCGACGGCCGTCCGTACGCCGAGCCGCCCGACGACCGGCGCGAGCATCATCCCGAACACGACGTGGACGAAGAACCGCGGCGCGAGCACGATGTAGCCGAAGTAGCCGAGCGGCCCCATGAGCCGGAGCGCGAGCCCGGTGAGCACGAGCGTCGAGGCGAGCCCCGCCGCGAGGAGCGGCGCGCGGCCGACCCGCGCCGCCGCCACGTGCAGGAGCGGGAACGCGACGACGAGCTGGATGACGAGCGTGATGAACCACCCCGTGCCGATCGAGCGCATCCACCCGAGCGCGTGCAGCACGAGAAGGCGCGCCGAGAGCGTGACGTCCGGCGGCCGGAACCACAGGACGAGCGCCCACCACACGGGGATCATCGCCCACATGGGGACGAGGATCCGGCGCGCCCGGCCGCGGAACCACGCGCCGAGGGCCTCGGGGAAGGCGCGCCGGCGCCACCAGAGCTCCGAGTTGAGGCCGAAGAGGACGAGGAAGACCGGGACGGCGTGGTTCACGAGGTAGACGAAGACGGGCGTCTCCATCCCGAGCGCGGCCGAGTGGATGAAGAGGACCCACACGATCGCGATCCCCTTCACCACGTCGATCGCGACGTAGCGCGGCTGCGCGGCGGACGGCACGGCTCGCGCCCGCGTACCCCACGGCCCGCGGGCCCGCAACCGTCCGGGCGTGTGGGTAGTGGGTCAGTTTGCGGGTCGTAGCGCATCGCGGGGGAGCGCGGGGGCGACAAGGCGCCCGGCGCCCTCCGCCTATGGCTCCGTACGGCGCCGGGCTCTCGCCCCCGCGAGGGCTCCCCCGCGGCCGGGTCGGTGCCGCGCGCGCACGCCGGCCCACACGCCCGCGCGGCGTCGCGTTCGTGGGGGGCGCGTGGTAGCGTCGCGCGTCGGTCCATGAATCTGCACCTCGCGCGCTACGTCGACCGGTGGCTCGGGCTGCCGCTGTGCCTCGGGCTCCACGGGCTCGCGCGGCTGCGGGGGGACCGCGTCCCGCCGCTCCGGGCGACGACGCCGCCCCGCACGCCGCCGCCCGCGGCGCCGCGGCGCCTCCTCGGCATCAAGTTCTACGGGCTCGGGAACATCGTCATGATCCTCCCCGCGCTCCGCGCGCTCCGCCGCGCGTTCCCGGAGATCGAGATCGACTTCCTCACGCTGCCCGGAAACGCGGGGCTCCTCGAGCAGAGCGGGCTCGTGCGGCGCGTGCTCACGACCGACGTGTCGACGCTCCCGCGCTTCGCGCGCTCCCTCCTCGCGCTCGCCGGCACGCTCGGACGCGGCGGGTACGACACCGTGCTCGACTTCGAGCAGTTCCTCAAGGTGTCGGGCGTGTTCGCGTTCCTCACGCGCGCCCCCGAGCGCATCGGCCTCGACACCGAGGGGCAGCAGCGCGCCTGGCTCTACACGACGCGCGTCGCCTACACGGACAGCGACCACACGGTCGACATCTTCCTCCGCCTCGTCGCGCCGCTCGGCGTGCGCGCCGACCCGGATCCGTGGCACCTCCCGATCGCGGCCGACGAGCGCGCGCGCGCCCGGGCGCTCGCCGGCCTGCCGGCGACGGCCGGGGCACCGCTGGTCGTCGTCCACCTCGGCACCGGCCCGAACCGCTACAAGATCGCGCTCAAGCGCTGGGACGCCGACCGCTTCGCCGCGGTCGCCGACGCGCTCGTCGAGCGCCACGGCGTGACCGTCGTCTTCACGGGCCAGGGCGACGAGGAGCGGGCGCTGGTCGCCGAGGCGCGGCGGGCGATGCGGCGCCCGGCCGTCGACGCGTGCGACCGTCTGGACGTCCCTGCGCTCGGCGCGCTCCTCGCCGAGGCGCGCTTCGTCCTGAGCAACGACACGTCGGTGATGCACCTCGCCGGCGCCGTCGGGACGCCCGTCGTCGCGCTCTTCGGGCCGACGTCGCCGCGCCTCTACGGCCCGCGCGGCGCCCGCGACCTCGTCTTCTACAAGCAGCTCTTCTGCAGCCCGTGCATCAGCAACTACAACCTGAAGCTCAGCCGGTGCACCGACCCCGTCTGCATGCGCTCGATCACCGTCGACGAGGTGGTGGACGCGATCGAGCGCGCGCACTTCGCGAGCGCGCGCGGCGCGGCGCGCGGCGGCTGACCGCCGGCGTTCAGCGCCGGGCGGGCTCGAGCACCATGAGCTGCGAGATCGCGACCACCGGCACCCGGAACGGGAGCCGCACGAGGAGCCGCGCGAGCGGCAGCGGCGTGACGTTCGGGAAGAGGAGCCCGCAGCGGACGTGGCGGACGACGCGCGCGCCCGCGGCGCGCGCGAGGCGCCGGAGATGGCCCGGCGAGAAGCGGAGCGACTGCCGCTCCTCCGCGCGCGTGAGCCCGAGGTAGAGGTGGCCGGGGTTCACCCGGTTCGGCTCGAAGAGGACGACGCGACGGCGGGCGACGCGGCCCATCTCGCGAAGCGCGGCCACGGGGTCGTCGAGATGGTGCAGGAGCTCCCAGCAGCCGACCGCGTCGAACGCGGCGGACCCGAACGGAAGCGCGTACGCCGAGCAGCGGACGCGCTCGCGCACGGGGTTCCGCTCGAGCATGCCTCCGGCGTAGTCGCACGCGACGACGCGCACGCCGGGCGGGTAGTACGCGCTCGAGAAGCCCGTCCCGGCGCCGACGTCGAGCACGGAGCGGACGCCGTCGAGCACGCCCGCGTCGGCGAGGAAGCGGACGCGCTGGCGCGCGAAGAGCTCGACGACGGGGTGATCGCTCGGCCGGTAGATGCCGCCCGTTTCCCAGAACGCGCGCTGCTGCATGCGCGTCAGGCGCGCCGGTCGCCGTCCCGCGCGCGCGCGAGCTCCTCGCGCAGGAGCGACACCTCCTGCACGAGCACCTTCACCTGGCCGCTCAGCGCCGAGAGCCGCACCGCGTAGTTGAGGCAGAGGACGAGGAGGAACAGCTCGCCGAAGAAGAAGAGCGTCGAGCTGGGCGTCCAGGCGCCGACCGCGCGGGTGATGAGGCGGAGCCCGTCGAACCAGACGCTGAGCGCGATGATGCCGAGCGACACCACGAGCCAGATGGGGGTGTACTCCTCGCGGAGGCGCCCGCGCCGGACGAGGTTCAGCACGGCGAGGCAGAAGACGGCGCTCACGACGATCGCAATCACGCGGGTCACGCCCGGCTCGGGCTGCTCGATCGCGAGCTGGCGGAGCCGCTCCAGGTCGTCAAGCGGAGGGGTCACGTCGCATCTCCTTGCTGGCGCCGCGGGACGCCGGGAAGGGGTCCGGCGGCGGGTTCATGGCCGGGCCGAGCCGGCTCCGAAAGGTCGAGAGGAGCATCTTGTAGATGTAGTAGACGTCCCGGAGGCCGCCGTGCATCGCGTTCCGCCCCGCGGCGCTCGGCCGCATCCGGACCGGCACCTCGACGATGCGGAGCGCGTGCCGGTGGAGGAGGAGGAGCACGTCGATGTCCGGGAAGTCGACGGGGTAGAAGTCGGCGCAGCAGAGCCGGAACGCCGGGCGGGCGAGCGCCTGGAAGCCCGAGGTCGGGTCGGCGATGCGCGGGCCGCCGCAGGCGGCGAGGACCCGGCGGAAGAAGACGCGCCCCGCCGTGCGCGCCGGGCCCATGCGGTAGTCCGTCGCCTCGACGAAGCGGGAGCCGATGACGACGTCCGCCGCCGCCGTCGCGAGCGGCCGGACGAGGCGGGGCACGTCCGCGGGGTCGTGCTGGCCGTCGGCGTCGAGCTGCACGACGAAGTCGTAGCCGTCGCGCTCGGCGCGCTTGTAGCCGGTCTGGAGCGCGGCGCCGTAGCCCAGGTTCACCACGTGCGACACGACGCGCGCCCCCGCCGCCCGCGCGACGGCGGCGGTGTCGTCGCGCGAGCCGTCGTCGACGACGAGCACGTCGAGGTCGGGCGCCGCGGCGCGGACGCCCGCGACCACGCGGGCGACCGTCGGCGCCTCGTTGTACGCGGGCACGACGGCGAGCCCCCTCACGGACGGCCCCCGACCCGCGGCGCGACGACCACCCGGCGCCGCGCGAGCACGACGTCCGGCGCCGCGCGCGACACGAGCGCCGCCTCGTAGGGCCCGGGCGCGGCCGGCACGGGGATCGCGAGCCGGCGGACCGCACGGTCGCCCGGGGCGAGCGCGAGGGGGAGGAGCGCGCGGACCTCGTTCGTCGCGACGACGGCGCCCGTCGCGTCCGTCCAGCGGACGGCGAGCGGCTCGGGCTCGATCGGCGCGGGATGGCGGAAGACGGCGGCCCCGTGATTCGCGAACGTGAACTCGACCGGGCTCGCGGGCGGCGCGGCCGCGGCGGCCGCCGCCGGCTCGGCCACGTCCGCGGCGAGCGCGGCCCGGTCCTCCGTCACCGTGCGCTCGCTCTCGAGCGCGTACGCCGCGTGCTCGCCCGCCGTGGCGAGCGGCACGAGGCGCGTGGGTCCCGCGCGCAGCGGCTCGACGATCGCGGCGGCGGCGCGCGGGGGCAGGAACTCCCCGTGCACCACGACGGCACGAAAGCCGAGCGCCCAGAGCGCGTCGGCCGCCCGGACGTCCGGCAGCCGCGCGGCGAGCGCGCCGACGTCGTCGAAGATCGGCACCGTGAACGAATTGTAGCACGCGGCGACGGGACGGCGGTGGTACGCCGCGAGGAGCACGTAGTGCGCCATGTCGCGCAGCCGCCCGACGTCGTCGACCGCGAACGGCAGGTCGAGCACGGGGCCGTCGGGGAGCGCCGCGCCGAGCCCGTGCACGTCGGCCGGCGGGCGGAGCCGGCGGACGCCCATCGGTACGGGGGTCACGCCGAGCGTCGGCGTCGCCACGGCGGGCACGAAGACCTCGACGAACGCGGCGGCGACGAGCGCGGCCGCGAGCGCCGCGCGCGCGCGCGGCCCGAGCCGTTCGCCGAGCGCGCGCACGCCGTAGCCCGCGAGCACGGCGAGCGCGAGGTACGCGCCGATCCGGATCGCCGGCACCGCGCGGACGGCCGAGAGCCCCGGCACGAGCGGGAAGAGGAGCGTGTACGGCGACGGCACGAACCCGATCCCGGGGAGCGTGAAGCCCCAGACGACGGTCCAGAAGACGAGGAGCCCGCCCGCGAGGAGCGCGAGCCGGGGATCGTCGCCGCCGACGGGCCGCGCGCCGCGGACGCGGTCCGCGAGCCCCGCCGCCGCGAGGACGAGCATCACCGTGCCCGGGTAGTAGAACGCCCCGAACGCGAAGAGCGAGGGCGTGAAGAGGAGCGAGCCCCGCCCCTCGAGCACGCCCCACGCCGCCCGCGTGTGGAGGTACGGGCCGAGCACGGGCAGGAGGACGCCCCCGACCACGGCCGCCATCGCGACGAGCTTCGGGAGGAGCGCGGGCAGCCGGCGGCGGAAGCGGACGACGAGCGCGAGCCCGTAGACGCCGCCCACGATCGCGAGCGCGAAGAGCGGATAGAAGCTCTCGAGCCCGGCGAGCGCGAGGAAGAGCGCGAGCCCCGCCGCGTCGGCCCACGTGCCGCGCGTGAACAGGCGATGGGCGAAGAGGAGCGCCGCCGGCGCCCACAGGTCGCCGTGCACGAACGGATGCGTCGGGTCGCCGATGCGGTTCGGCTGGAACGCGAAGAGGAAGCCGGCGACGAGCGCCGCGGCGCGGCTTTCCGTGAGCGCCCGCACGAGCGCCCACATCGCGAGCGCCGGGATCCAGAGGTGCAGCACGAGCACCGTGTTGTAGATGCAGATCGGGTCGTCGGTCGCGACGGCCGCCGGCGCCCCGAGGAGCCCTTCGCCGATCATGTGCTCGCCGAGCGTCACGGGGTTCGCCATCGGCCAGCACTGCCCGTCGTCCAGCATCGCCGCCGGCCGCCGCGCGAGCGCGCGCGCCCCGTGCGCGATCGTCGCGACGACGAACTGCTGATCCGTCGCGTCGACGGCGAGGTTCGCGCCCTCGAGATGCGCCGAGAACGGCACCCACGCGCACGGCGCCGGCGACACGACCCGATACGCGAACAGCGCGACGGCGAGGTAGAGCGCGGCGGCGAGAAGCGGGTCGCGCCACCGCGAACGAAGCCCGGGCGGATCGGACGTCACGGAGCCCGGCGGATGCCACGGCGACCCGCGTCGTCGCAAGCGCGAGCGCCGTCTCGGCGGCTGGTCGGCCTGCGCGCGCAGCACCGGCCCGGCCGCCGGGGAGCCCTCGCGGGGGCGCGCACTCCATGCGCCCCGCAAACCGACCGACGACCGCACCGACACACGCGCTTTGCCGCAGGAGCGTCGCGTGCTAGCAGCCTCGGCCCGATGGCGGGCCTCGGCGTCGTCACGGGATCGTCCGGTCTCCTCGGGCAGTGCCTCGTCGCGCGGCTCCGGGAGGCCGGCCGCCCCGTCCGGCTCTTCGACGTCGTGCCGCCGCCGCCGGCGCAGGCGGGGCTCCCGGCCGTCGTCGCCGACATGCGCGACGCGGCGCGGGTGCGCGACGCCGTCCGGGGCGCGGACGTCGTGTACCACCTGGCGGCGGCGCAGCGCATGAAGCCGCAGTTCGCGGGGCTCTCCGAGGAGGAGATCCGCACGATGAACGTCGCCGGGGTCGCGAACGTCCTCGCGGCCGCGCGCGCGGAAGGGGTGCGCAAGGCCGTCTTCGTGTCGAGCTCGGCCGTCTACGGCATCCCGACGACCGTCCCCGTGCGCGAGGACCATCCGCAGCGCCCGCTCGGCGCGTACGGTTGGTCGAAGATCGAGGCGGAGATGCTCTGCGAGGCGCACCTCGCGGCGGGCGGCGACGTCACCGTGCTCCGGCCGATGAGCCTCTTCGGGCCCGGGATGACGGGCGTGTTCGTCCTCCTGTTCGACTGGGTCCAGCGCGGGAAAACGGTCTGGCTCCTCGGCCGCGGCACGAACCGCGTGCAGATGGTGAGCGCGTGGGACGTCGCCGACGCGTGCATCCTCGCCGCCGACACGCCCGCCAGCCGCGGCGCGGTGCTGAACCTCGGCGCGGAGGACCCGCCGACGGTCCGCGCGCAGGTGGAGGCGCTCATCGCGCACGCGGCCTCGCCCTCGCGCGTCGCCCCGCTCCCCGCCCGCCTCCTCCGCACCGCGGCGCGGACCCTCGACCTCGTCGGGCTCTCGCCCATCGTCCCCGAGCACTACCTCCTCGCCGACGCGACCTTCGTCCTCGACGTCACACGCGCGAAGGCGGTCCTCGGCTGGCGCCCGCGCCACGGCAACGTCCGGATGACCTGCGACGCGTACGACTGGTACGTGGCGAACCTCGGGACCGCCCGTCCCCGCCGCGGCCTCGTCCTCCGCCTCCTCGACGCGCTCCCGTAGCCGGCACGGCCGGGTGTCGGCGGCCGCGGCGCGGTGCTATCGTCCGGGCGGTGAAGGTCCGGCCCTACTGGGCGCTCGCGCGCCGCGCCGCCGAGGCGAACGTCCGCCGGCTCGACTTCCCGTTCAAGCTGACGTTCTGCATCACGTTCTGGTGCAACTACCGCTGCGAGACCTGCAACATCTGGAAGATGCAGCCGCGCGACGAGCTCCGGCTCGACGAGATCCGGCGCTTCTTCGCACGCGCGCCGCGGCTCCTCTGGGTCGACCTGACGGGCGGCGAGGTGACGCTCCGCAAGGACTTCGCCGAGGTGTGCGCCGCCGTCCTCGAGGGCTGCCCCGACCTGATCCTCCTCCACTTCCCGACCAACGGGTACCTGACCGACAAGGTGGTCGCCGCCGCGCGCGCCGTCACGACCCATCCGCGCCGCCCCGAGAAGCTGATCGTCACGGTGTCGACGGACGGGGACGAGGCCACGAACGACCGCATCCGGGGCGTGGAAGGCGGATGGCGCCGGCAGCTCGAGACCTTCAAGCAGCTCCGCGCCATGCCCGGCGTCGACGTGGTCCTCGGCATGACGCTCTCCGGCGCGAACGTCGACCACTTCCCCACGGCGTTCGCGGCCGCTCGCCGCGAGGTCCCCGACCTCCGGCCCGACGAGTTCCACGTGAACGTCGTGCACGAGTCGCCGCACTACCTCGGCAACACGGACCTGGGCCTCCGCGCACACGTCGACCGCGCGCGGCTCGCCGACGCGGTCGACTCGTACGCGCGCTTCCGCGGCCTCCCGCGGGGGCCCGTCGGCTACCTCGAGCACGCGTACCTCGCGCGCGTCCGCCGCTACCTCGAGAGCGGGCGGACGCCGATGCGCTGCCACGCGCTCAGCGCCTCGTGCTTCGTCGACTCGTGGGGGAACGTCTTCCCGTGCACCATCTACGATCGCCGGATCGGCAGCCTGCGCGACGTCGACTACGACCTGGCGCGGCTCTGGAACACGCCGGAGGCGGTGCAGCTCGAGCGGGAGATCTGGGACTACCGCTGCCCGCAGTGCTGGACGCCGTGCGAGGCGTACCAGTCGATCATGGGGAACTTCCTGACGCGCGGGCGCCGCCCGTCCCCGCGCGCCGCCGCGCGGCGCTAGCCGGTGCGCCCGCCGGGACGTCCCGCCGTCGCGGCGCTCGGTGCCGCGCTCGTCTTCGCGGCCGCGACGCCGTGGGTGCTCCGGCCCTGGTTCCTCGCCCACGACGCCCTGCCCCACTGGGAGGGTCCGGCGTCGGCCATGGTCGACGCGGACCTCCATCTGAACGTCTGGATCCTCGCGTGGATCGCGCACGCCGCCGTCCACGCCCCCGCGCACCTCCTCGACGGGAACATCCACTACCCCGCGCCCCACACGATCCTCGGCTCCGAGAACATGCTCGCGCACCTGCCGGTGAGCGCGCCCGTCCTCGCCGCGACGGGCAACGCGGTCCACGTGCTGAAGGCGGTCGCGCTCGAGAGCTTCGTCGCGGTCGGCCTCGCGATGTGGCTCCTCGTCCGCTTCCACACGCGGGACGCCGCCGCCGCGCTCGTCGCGGGCGCGGCCGCGACGTTCACGACCTTCCGCGTCGAGTCGATCCCGCAGCCGCAGTACCTCGGCACGCAGTACCTCGTGCTCGCTCTCCTCGCGGTCGACGCGTGGTGCGCGCGCGGGCGGCGGCGGGCGCTCGCGGGGCTCGCCGCCGCCTTGGCGCTCCAGGCGCTCGCGTGCGTCTACGTCGGCTACTTCGCGTTCCTCCTGGTACCCGTCTACGCCGCGGTCCGCCTCGCCGGTGGTCCGCCCGGCGCGCTCCGGCGCGCGCTGCCGGTCGCGCTCGCGATCGCGGCGGGGGCGGCCCTCGTGCTGCCGGCCGCGGTCCCGTACGCGCGCGCGCTCGCCGCGGGCACCGTCCCGCGGCAGAGCCTCGAGGTCGTCTCGCGCTTCGTGTGGCCGCCGTGGTGGTACCTCTCCCCCGCGGTCCTGCCGAAGGTCGGCGTGGTCGCGGCCGCGCTCGTCGCGGCGGACCTCCTCCTCCGGCTCTCGCGCCGGGCGCGCGCGGCCGCACCCCGGCCGATCGGACCAGAGCGTGCGACCTGGGCCGTCGTGGGCGCCGCGGTGCTCCTCTCCGCGGGGCCCTACCTCTACCTCCACGTCCCGGGGCAGCGCTGGCCCTCCCCCTACCTCCTCCTCTACCGCTGGCTCCCCGGCTTCTCGACCATCCGCGCGCCCGCCCGCTTCTTCGTCGTCGTCGCGCTCGGCCTGGCGGCGCTCGCGGGCTACGCCTTCGCGCGCTGGACGGCCGGCTGGCCGCGGCTCGCGCGCGGCGCCGCCGCCGGCGCGCTCGCCCTGCTCGCCGCCGTCGCCGCCGCGCCGCGGCCCGCCCCCGTCATGCGCGCGCACCTCGGCGCCGACGCCCCGGCGGTCTACCGCTGGCTCGCGGCCGAGCCCGGGCCGGGCGCCGTCGTCGAGGTGCCGGGCGCGCTCGTCGAGGGCGACGTGATCGGCAACCTCCGCAACGCCCGCTACGAGGTCGCGAGCACGATCCACTGGCACCCGCTCGTGAACGGCTACACCGCGTACGCGCCGCCGACGGCGGGCTTCTTCGCCGCCCTCACGCGCCGGCTCCCCGACCCCGCGGCGCTCGCCGCGCTCGTCGACGCGGTCGACGTCCGCTGGATCGTCCTCCACCGCGGCGACCTCACGCCGAGCGAGGCGGTTCCGTGGCGCACCGTCGCGACGCCGGGACTCGCGCTCGCCGCGCGGTTCGGCGACGACGAGGTGTGGGCCGTGACGGCGCGCCCCACGCACGACCGGCGCAGCGAGATCGTCGCGCGCGGGGCCGCGCCGCAGCCGCGGACGCTCGCGGGCACGCCGATCGCTCCGCTCGCGCCGTCCTGCCGCGCCGCCCGCGTCCTCGCCGTCGTCCCGCCGCCCGCCATGGTGCCCGCCCCCCTTCCCGTCGCCGTGCCGGTCCGCTTCGCGAACGACGGCGACTGCACGTGGCCCGCGTTCGACGTGCGGCCCGAGGGGCTCGTCGGGCTCACGTACCGCTGGGTGTCGCCGTCGGGCGAGCGGTTTCCCGACGGGCCCTTCACGCGCCTCGCGGCCGACGTGCCGCCGCGGACGGTCGTCGACGACACGATGCTGCTCGCACCGCCGAGCGGCGAGCTCGGCCGCTGGACGGCCGAGGTCGCGCTCGTGCAGCGCGGGATGGGTGCGCCGCTCGCGCGCGCGCGCGCGACGGTCGAGCTTCAGCCCTGGCCCGCCTTCACCGCGGAGAGGACGATGTAGGCCCAGCGCGCGCGCGGGAGGAGCCGCCCGAGCGCCGCCTCGACGCGTCCGAGCGCGCGCCCGACGCGCGCCGCCCGCCCGAGGGCCGGGAGCCCGAAGCGGTGGTGGAGCACGAGCCGCCGGAGCGGGAGCGGCTGGCGCATCTCGACGCGCACGTCGGCGAGCGGCGCCGCCCGGACGATCGCCTCGAGCGCGGCCCGCCGCGACGCGCGGAGCCCCTGCTCCGCGCGCATGACGCGCGCCTGCGCCGCGACGAGCGGGTTCGCCCCGTTCGGCTCGACGACGAAGAGCCGCCCGCCCGGCGCGAGCACGCGGACCGCCTCGGCGACCGCCCGCCCGGGCTCGGGCAGGTGGTGGAGCACGTCGCGCACGAGGACGAGGCGCACGGAGGCGTCCCGGAGCGGCAGCGCCGTCGCGTCGGCGCCGGCGAACGCGACGCCGGGGACGTGCCGGCGCGCGAACGCGAGCTTCGCCGGGAACGCGTCGAGCCCGACGCGCAGACCCGCGCCGCCCACGTGCACGAAGTTCGCGCCCTCCCCGCAGCCGATCTCGACGTACGGCGTCGCGAAGGCCGCCCGCACGGGGGCGAGGAGCTCGGCCTCGAGCGGCGCGAAGCCCGGCCCCCCGACCTGCCAGGCGAAGTGGGCCGGATCCGCGGCGGCGAACCGGCGCGCCTGCGCGGCACGGAAGTCGGCGTCGCGCGTCACCGTCCCTCGAAGGCGAAGATGCGGATGTGCGGCCCGGGGCGCGCGACCGCACCGAAGCGCCCGATCGGCACGTAGTACGCGTCGTCGAGCTCGAAGACCGCGCCGCCACGGCCCGGCACGAACGGGTCGAAGTCGGCGAGCGGCCGGAGGTGCGGCGCGAGCGCCGCCATGACGGCGGGGTCGAGCCGGGAGGCGAAGACCGCGTGGTCGTGGGTCAGCACGTGGTCGACGTGCGCGGCCGCGAGCCCCGCGGGCGACGGATCGTCCGGCGTCACGCCCGCGATCCCGGGCGGGAACTGCGGCACGCCCCAGATCCAGTAGCGGGTGCCGAGGACGGCGACGCGCGAGCCGGGCGGGAGGTGCGCGGCCATCCAGCGCGTCGCGAGGACCCGCGTGTCCGTCCGCGCGGCGATCCGGTCGTGGGCGACGCTCGCCGCGAGCGGCTGCGCGACGAGCGCGGCCGTGGCGAGGGTCGCGACGAGCGCCGCGCGCCGCGGCGCGAGGCGCGCCGCGGCCGCCGCCACCGCCGCGCCTTCGACGAGCGCCAGCGCCGGGACGAGCGGCGTCACGTAGCGGGAGAGCCGCTGCGTCGCCATCCCCATCACGGCGAACCAGACGAGCACGAACACCGCCGCCACGACGAGGAGCGGCCGGCGGTCGACGAACGCCCACCCGATCGCGACCGGGGCGAGGACGGTCGCGAGGAGGCCGATCCCCCACGGGAGCGAGACGGTCGCGTGGTAGAGGAGCGCGGGCGGCGGGGACGGCGTGGCCGGCGCCGCGGGCGGCGCACCGATCGCGAGGTGGACGAGGTAGCCGAGGAACGCGCGCGTCCCGGCGTTCACGAGCAGGAAGGGCGAGGTGGCCACGAACACCGCGGCCGCGGCCGCGAGCCCCGCGGCGAGCGGCCCGACGCGAAGGCGCGGGCGTCCCCGCGCCGCGCCGCCGACGCCGGCGGCGAGGGCGAGCGGCGCGAGGAGGAGGACGCCCGGGTACTTCATCGCCGTCGCGAGGCCGACCGCCGCGCCCGCGCCCGCCGCGGCGCGCGCCGTCGCGCGCCGCCAGAGCGGCGCCATCGCGCCGAGGGCCACGACGGCGAGGAACGCGAGCGCGACGTCGGGCTTGAGCGAGTGGCTGTCGCGGACGTGGAGAAACGCGGTCGCGAGGAGCGCCGCCGCCGCGAGCGCCGCCGGCTCGCCGAGGGCCGGCCGCGCCACCGCGGCGACCACCGCGACGGTCGCCGTCCCGAGCGTCGCGGAGAGGACGCGGTCCAGGAGCAGGAGCCGGTCGGGGTGGGCGTAGAGGAGCTCGAGGTAGCTCCCGGCCGGGACGGCGCCCACGGCCTGCCCGACGCGCGCCCCGGCGGCGCCCCAGAGCCAGCAGAGATAGACGTACGCGCTCGGGTACACGGCCCACCCGACGTCCCACTGCCCGCGCGCCGGCTTCTCGGTCATGACGAGGACGGCCTCGTCGTCGGGCCGCGCCATCAGGTGCGGGAGGCCCACGTCGAGCGCCCAGAAGCGGAGCACGGCCGCCACGAGCACGAGGGCGGCGGCGGCCGCCCGGAAGCGGCTACGCGACACGCCGGCTCCGCCGCACGTGGCCGACGCCGAGGGCGACGAGCGCAACCGCCACGACGCCCGCCCCCGCGGCGAACGCGGCGAGCGCCGCCCCGAAGCCGCGCGGGACGTAGCGCAGCTCGACGTCGTGCGCGCCGCGCGGCACGTGCACGGCGAGGAGCGCGTAGTCCGCGCGCTCGACGGGGGCCGGACGGCCGTCGATGCGCGCGCGCCAGCCGGGATACCAGCCCGCGGAGACGACGAGCCAGCCGCCGCCGGCGCCTTCCGCGGTGACGCGCCAGCGCTCGCGGCCGGGCGCGTGCGGCTCGACGCGCTCGACCCGTCCGCCCGCCGTCGCGGCCGCCCGTCCCTCGAGCACGACGCGCCGGGCGGTGAACGCGGGCGACGTCACCGCGGCGAACGCCGCCCGCTCGTCCGCCACCGCCTCCGCCGCCTCGGCGACGAACGCCGCCGCGCCCTCGCGGACGAGCGCCATCCGGCCGTCGCGGAGCCGCCCGCGGAGCGCGTACCCGAGCGCGGCGACGGCCCGCGCCTCGCCCGGCGGCACGACGACGCAGCGGACGTCGAGGAGCCGGAGGATCTCGCTCGCGCGGGCGAGCCGGTCCCAATCGAGGGGGAAGACGGTGTGCGGGGCGAGCCCCGCCGCGTCGAGTAGCCGGCTCGTGCGCGCGGGCGCGAGCGACTCGGGGTAGCCCTGCACGGCGGCGACGCGCGCGAGGAGTGGGACGCCCTCCCACGTCTCGACGGGCGCGAGGACGCGGCCGCCGCTCTCGCCGCACGCCCGTACGAGGTCCGCGCCGCGGCGCTCCGCCTCCGCCACCGTCGCGTAGGGCGGGACGCCGCCCGCGTAGCGATGCGGCAGGCCGGCGGGCAGCGACGCCGGCACCCAGGTCCAGAGCCAGCCGAGCGCCGTCGCGACGGCGACCGCGGCCGCCGCCCGCGCCGCGGCCGGGACGAGCCGCACCGCGGCGAGCGCCGCCCCGCCGGCGGCGAGCCACGCGAGCGACCGGAGGCCGACGAGCGGGACGCACGCGAGGGCGGCCGCCGCCGCGGCGCCGAGCGGTGCCCGGGACGCGCCCGGGCGCGCGAGGGTCGCGAGCAGCGCGTCGAGGCCGAAGCCCGCGAGCGCGGCGAGCGGCAGCTCGAGGATCGAGACCCAGCAGAGCGGACCGCGGAACATCGCGAACGGCGGCACGTCGCGGAGGAGCGGCGACGTCGCGGTCGCCGCGAGCGCGGCGAGGAGGACGAGCGCCGGCCGGTACGGCCGGCCGCGGACGGCGAGCCCGGCCGCGAGCGCCGCCCAGGCGAGCGGGGGGAGCGCGACGAGGAGGCCGAGCGCCGTCACCCAGGCGCGCGGATCGGCGCCGAGCGCCGCCAGGTCGAACTGCATGCCGAACATGAATTGGAACTCGCCCGCGGCCCGGACGCTCGTGCGGACCGTCTCGAGGAGCGCCGCCCAGTGCGGCGCCGTCACGAGGGCCGCCGTCGCGGCGGCGCCGGCGGCGAGCGCCGTCCCCCGCACGGCGCGCGCGGCGCCGCCGGCGCGCGCCGCCCGCGCGGCCGTGAACGGCCAGAGGAGCGCCACGACGAGGGCCGTGTCGAAGGCGTACTCGGGGTAGCCCGCGAGCACGAGCAGCGCCGCCGAGACTGCGAGCGCGAGCGCGGGAAGGAGCCCCGGCCTCTCCATCGTGCGGACGAACGCCGCCAGCACGAACGGCACCCAGCAGAAGTTCGAGATCCAGTGCGGCGCGTAGTGTCCCTGGAGCATGAACGGCTGGAACGTGACCGCGAGCGCGCCGAGCGCGGCGCCGGGCGGGCGGCACCCGAGCGTCCGCAGGAGGGCGAACGCCCCGACCCCGAGCCAGAGGTAGTGGGCGAGCATGAACGCGTGCAGCGCCGCGAGGGGGCGAAGGAGGCCGAAGAGGACGACGCGCGGCGGATAGAGCACGGCCGGCTGCCCCGCGCCGAGGAAGGGGACGCCCGCGAGCTCCCACGGGTTCCAGAGCGGCAGCCGCCCGTGCCCGAGCTCCGCCGCGGCGTACACGTACTTCGGGAGGAAGTAGCCACGGAGGTCGATGGCGATTCCCGCCGGCGCGTCGGGTCGCATCGACGCGACGAAGAGCCCGAACCAGAAGAGCGGCACGAGCGCGGCCCACGCGACGGCGAGAGCGGCGAGCGCGGCGCGATCGTCGCGTCGATCGTCCGCGGGCGGGCGCGCCGGTACGATCGGCGGCTCCGCCGGCCCTGGCCGCCCCGCGTCGCTCACCGTGCCGCTACCACCGATAGAGCCCCAGGCGGAGCTTCCAGGCGGTCACGAGCGAAAGGAGGATCTCCTTGCGCGTCATCTTCGTGCGGCCGTGGCGGCGCTGCGTGAACACGATCGGCACCTCGACGATCGAGAAGCCGCGCCGCTGGACGCGGTACTTGAGCTCGACGAGGAAGGAGTAGCCGTTCGTCCGGATGTGCTCGCAGCCGATCGCCTGGAGCGCGGGCCGCGTGATGCACTGGAAGCCGCTCGTGCAGTCGCGGAGCCGGAGGCCGGTCACCGTCCGGACGTACGCGTTCCCGGCCGTGCTGAGGACGAGGCGTGCGAGCGACCAGTTGATGACGCTGATGCCCGTGAGATAGCGCGACCCGACGACGAGCGCGTCGCGCCGGGCGGCGTCGACGAGCGCCGGCAGGTACGACGGGTCGTGCGACCAGTCCGCGTCCATCGTCACCACCGCGTCGTACCCGCGCGCGAGCGCCCAACCGAAGCCCGCGACGTACGCGCTCCCGATCCCGAGGCGGCGCGGGCGGTGGAGCACGTGGACGCGGGGGTCGGCGGCGGCCATCTCGTCGGCGACGGCGCCGGTGCCGTCGGGCGAGTTGTCGTCGACGACCAGCAGCTCGGCGCCGACCGGCTGCGCGAACACGGCCGCGGCGAGCGAGGGGAGGTTCTCCCGCTCGTTCAGGGTCGGCACGACGACGAGGACGCGGGACGACACGGCCGGCCCCCTCCTAGCAGATCCCCCTCCGCTCAGCGGTACGCGCCGAGCCAGCGCGCCCACCACGCCGCCGCCTCGGCCCGGGCCTCGGGACCGAGGTTGTGCCCGTAGTCGGGATAGACGACGGCGCGGTAGCGCTCGGGCACGCCGGCGCGCCGGTACGCGGCGCGGAGGACGACGTCGGTCCGCTTCGCGCACGCGAGCGGCACCGCGGGATCGCGGGCGCCGTTCAGCAGGAGGAGCGCGGCGTGCGTGAGGCGCGTCGGATGGGCGATCGGCTGCTCCCCCCGCAGCCGGCGCGCGTAGGCGGGGTCCAGGTCGAGCGGCTTCCCGGCCATCGCGAGGTTCGAGCGGTGGAGGAAGCCGAAGTAGTCGCCGCAGGCGCTCGCGACGACCGCCGCGGCGAGGCGGGGGTCGTGCGCGACCGCCTCGAGCGCGATGAAGCCGGTCGTCGAGGCGCCTTCGATGCCGATCCGGCTCGGGTCGACTTCCGGAAGCGTCGTGAGATAGTCGAGCACCGCGGGGATGGCCGACGTCGCGTCGTGGTTGATCAAGCCGAAGTACGACTGGCCGACGGTCTTCGCGGTCGGCGCCGCGAGGAGCCAGGCCCCGACGCTCGGGCCCGGGGGCTCGGCGGCGACCGCGGGCGGCGGCGGGACGAGCGGTGCCAGCACCTCCCAGTTCACGCGATGCCAGACGACGATGATCCCGGCCTCGAGGAGCTCCCGGCGATGATCCGCGATCGGCGAGAGGACGACCGGCTTCCGCGCGTCGCCGCCGGACGGGACGTCGAGGCGCAGGGAGATGAAGCCGTTCGCGATGGTCGTCTCCCGCGTCTCCGCCGCGGGCGCGGGCGGCACGAGCGCGAGCGGGTGGGGGGAGCGGCGGGGCGCGCAGGCGGCGAGGAGGAGCGCGGCGGCGCACCAGAGCCCGGACGGACGACGCACGCCCCGACCATACGTGAAGGGGGACGGCCGTGCGACCGCGCCGCCGTGGCGCTCGCGCTCCTCGCCGTCGCCGCGTGCGCGCCGAAGCCGCTCCTCGCGCGCGCGATCGCCGCGCGCGGCGGGCCGCTCCCCGGCTTCGTCCGCGAATCCGAGGCCCGCGTCGCGCGCGGCTTCCCGGGCACGTGGCGATGGCGGCAGGTCTACCTCGTCCCCGACCGCTACGCGTGGACGATCTACACCGCGGGCGAGCCCGACCACTACCTCTTCGACGGCACGACCGCCCGCGCCTTCGTCGGCGGCGCGCCGGTCTCCGCGACGCCGGGCGCGACGAGTCCGCTCCGCACGCACGCGCGCTTCGTCGCGGTCGTGAACCTCGACGCGCTCGCGCTGCCGGGCGTCGCGCTGGCACCCCTCGCCCCGGGCGATCTCTCCCCCGGCGCCGCGCGCGGGCTCGACATCGTCTTCGCCGACGACGGCGCGCGCTATCGCCTGGCGTTCGACGCCCGCGATCTCCTCGTCGCCGCGACGGGGCCGCTCGCGCTCCCGCCCTTCGGGAGCGGCACGGTCACCGCGCGCTTCGCGGACTTCGTCCCGCGCGGCCGCTTCCGCCTCCCCGCGCGGACGACGTGGACGCTCGGCGACACCCTCCTCGCCGAGGAGCGCGTGCTGGCGGCGTGCCCCGATCCCGCCGGCCTCGACCCCGGCGCCTTCGCCGCGCCGACGGCGCTGCCCGACTGCCCGCCGGGCGGCGCGGCGCGATGAGGCGGGGTCCCGCGTCGCGCCCGCTCGACGGCCGGCTCGCCCTCGCGGTCGGCGCGGTCGCCTTCGGGCTCCAGCTCCCGATCATGCACCGCACGCTCGCGCTGCTCGACGAGGGCTATCTCCTGGCGCTCGCCGACGAGATCAACCACGGGAAGGTCCTCTACCGCGACGTCTACGTCGACGCGCCGTTCCCGGGGGCGTTCTACCTCCTCGCCGGCTGGTTTCGCCTGGCCGGCACGTCCATCGCGGCGTCGCGCTGGCTCGTCGCCATCGCGTTCGCCGCCTTCGCCGGGCTCGTCTGGGCGATCGCCCGGCGCGTCCTGCCGCGCGCCTGGGCGCTCGGCGTGGCGGTCGTCGTCCTCGCGTACCGCGTCTGGGCCTTCCCCCACTGGCACATCGTGAACTACTCGCCGCTCGCCGCGACGGCGCTCGCCGGCGCCGTCGCCCTCCTCCTCGCCGCGCGCGACGGCGCGCGCCCCGCGACGCTCGCCGCGGCGGGCGCGCTCGTCGGGGCGGGAATCCTCTGCAAGCAGGACTACGGGCTCGGCGTCGGCGCCGCCCTCGGCGCGGCGCTCGTCGGCGCGGCCGTCCTCGAGCGCCGCCCCCGCGCGGCCCACCCGCTCCGCCCCGCGCTCGTCTTCGCCGCCGGCACGGCGCTCGTCGTCCTGCCCGTGCTCGGGTGGTTCGCCGCCGAGGGCGCGCTCCCCGCGCTCGTCCGCCAGACGGTCCTCTTGCCGCTCTCCGGGGCGATGCACTTCGACTACGTCGGGCTCCCGCCGCTCCGGCCGCTCCTCCACCAGGACGCCCGGCTCCGCGCCGAGGTCGGGCAGTGGTTCCCGGCGATCCTCCTGACGCTCCGCTGGGACGCCATCGCCGCGAGCCGGCTCTGGCGCGAGACCGCCGTGTGGGACGTCGCCTTGAAGGCCGTCTACTGGGCGCCGCTCGCCGTCTGGCCGCTCGCGGCCGTCGCGTGGGCCGCCCGCGTCGCCCGCGGCGGGCTCGCGGCCGAGGACGGCCGGGGGCTCTTCGTCCTCGCCTGGGCGGGCGGGTTCCTCCTCGCCTTCGACCGGCCGCGCGACTGGGTGCACCTGATGATGGTCTACCCGCCGACGCTCGTGCTCGCGGCGACGCTCGTCGAGCGGGCGACGCGCGCCGCGCCGCGCGCGCTCCGGCGGACGGCCGCCTTGCTCCTCGCCGGCGCCGTCGCGGCGCTCGCCGTCGTCTCGCTCGGGCTCGGGGTCGAGCTGCGCCGCGCCTTCACCTGGCCGGTCGGCGGGCCGCGGGGCGGCGTCTTCACCGACGCGCATCACGGCCCGATCATCGACGACGTCCTCGCCTGGATCGCCGCCCACGCGCCGCCCGGGGCGCCGGTCCCCGCCTACCCCACGCAGCCGATGTACGAGTTCCTCGCGGGCCGGCCGAGCGTCGGGGGCTTCCACGTCGTCTGGCCGGTCCAGGCCGCGGACCGCGACGCGCGCATCATCGACGCCCTCGAGCGCGAGCGCGTCGGCACCATCATCTACAGCATCTCGCAGTACCGCCACCTCGGGTCGTTCCGGGAGAACGCGCCGCGCCTTTACGACTACCTCGTCGACCACTACGCGATCGCGGCCGTCTTCTCGCACGAGCGCTTCGGGCCGCTCGTCTCCGCGCTCGCGCGGCGCCCGGACGGCGCCGCCGGGCGCTCGCTCCTCCCGGCCGCACCGGAGGCGGCGCGCGTCCGCTGGCCGTTCACGCCCGCGCTCGCGCCGCCGCTCGGCCGGCCCCTCGCGCTCCGGGTCGACGTGCCGGCCGGACGGCCGCGGCTCGTCCTCGGCTACGGCGTCGACCCGGAGCGCTGGCTCGGGCTCCGTACCGGGCCGTTCCGCTTCGCGGTCGCGGCCGACGGCGCCCCGCTCTGGACCGCGACCCTCGACCCCGCCGCGCGGGTGGAGGACCGGCGCTGGGTCCCGGCGACGATCGACCTCGCCGCGCTCGCCGGGCGCACGGTGACGCTCGAGCTCGCGATCGACGCCGCCGGACCGCCGCCCGACGCGCCGGCGGTCGCGGGCTTCGCCGATCCGCGCCTGGTCGCGGACTGATCAGCGCCGCGCGGGGCGGGCGAAGAAGGCGTTCACCCAGCCGGCGCGCACGGCGGCCGCCCACGCCTCGCCCTCGCTCGCGGGCACGGGCGTCCCGTCGCGCGCGAGCAGATGCGGCGCGAGCCCGGCCGCGCGGAGCGGCGCGAAGACGTCGTCGGCGCCGGCGCCGCCCGCGGCGAGGAGCGCCGGGCAGAGCTCGCAGAGGACGGCGATCGCGGGGTTCGCCGCGAGCGTCCGCGCGAGGCCGCGCAGCACCGCCGCCTCCGCCCCCTGGACGTCGATCTTGACGAAGTCGACGCGCGGCTCGCCGGCGAGGAGCGCGTCGAGGACGACGCCCGGGACGGTCGCCGTCGCGCGCGGCCGAGCGGCCGGCGCGAGGCGGTGGTCGCCGCGGTTGGTCGGCGAGAGGTGGAGCGTCACCGGACCGGGCGCGTCCGTCGCCGCCGCCCGGTGGAGCCGGACGCACGCGAGGCGGCCGGCGGCGACGGCGCGCTCGAGGAGGCGGAAGTTCGCCGGCGCCGGCTCGAGGGCGTGGACGCGGCCCGCCGGGCCGACGCGCGTCGCGAGCAGGATGGTGTGGAAGCCGATGTTCGCGCCGACGTCGACCGCGACCATGCCGGGCCCCACGACGCGCCCGACGAGCGCCCGCTCGCGGCGCTCGAGCCAGCCGAAGCGCCACGCGAGCGCCGCAACGAGGCGGTCGAGGCTCGCGACGAAGAGCCGCACGTCCCCGACGACGCGCACGCCGCGCTCGCCGATCGGCACCCGGCTGAGCACCGCCGCGATCCGGCCGCCGTCGCGCATCGGCGGTCCTACGGCAGCCGGCGGAGCGCCGCGACCACCCGGCGCGCGCGCTCGCGCTGTCCCGCGTCGTTCAGGTGGATGCCGTCGGGCAGGAAGAGCGCCCGCGGGAAGCCGTCGTGGAAGTCGATCAGCTGCTCCGGCGGGAAGGCGGCGTGAAGCGCCGCGTTCACCGCCGCGACGTCCGCCTCCCAGTCGGGCATCGGCGGGTACATGGGCGGCGTCGTCGCGACCAGCACGCGCGCGGGCGCGGCGGCGGCGACGAGCGCGCGGTAGCAGGCGACGATCGTCGCCGGCGCGGCGTGGAGCACCTGCACGTCGTTCGTGCCGAACGCCGCGACGACGACGTCCGGCCGCTCGGCGCGCGCCGCAGCGAGCTGCGGCATCGCCCACGGGAAGCCGGCGGGAAGGCGCGCGGGCTCGCAGGCCGTCGCGCCGCCGAAGCCGTGATTCGCGAAGGTCGCCTCCGGCAGGGCGCGCGCGGCGTACTCGCACCAGCGCGGCCGCGGCCCGATCGGCCAGTCCGCCATGGTGTTCGAGTCGCCGAGGCACGCGACCGTGCGGTGGCGGCCCGCCGACGGCGCGCCCTGACAGGCGCCCGCGAGGATGGCCGCGACGGCGACGAGCCCGAGGCGCACCGGCTCCCCTTCGCACGAACGCCGGAGGCTGCCAAGCGCGCGGCGCCGGATCGTGCGCCGGTTTGCGAGTCGCGGGGAGCGCGTGCGGCCGCGGGGGAGCCCTCGCGGGGGCGACAAGGCGCCCGGCGCACTCCGCCTGGGGCCTCGTACGGCGCCGGGCTCTCGCCCCCCGCGGCCGGGTCGGTGCTGCGCGCGCAAGCCGACGAACGCCGCGCGGGTGTTGACCGAGCGCGCGGCGCGTGATGAGCGGGGCCGATGGCGGAGGCGGGGCTCCGGCGGCTCGTCGCGAACTGGCTGCGGAGCGTGCCGCCCCGGCGCCTCGCGTCGCTCGCCGCCGAGACCTACGCCGGCGCGCTCGTGCGGAGCCTCCCGGGCCCGGAGGGCTTCCTGCTGCGCTGGGCGCTCTACAAGAGCCTCTTCCACCGCCTCACCGGGCCGTGCTGGATCTACCCGGGCGTCCGGATCTCGCACGCCTACGGCATCAGCGCCGGGCGCCACCTGAGCGTGAACGCCGGCGCGTTCCTCTACGGCCGCGGCACGCTCGCGATCGGCGATCACGTGATGATCGGCCCGAACGCCGTGATCGTCTCCTCCCAGCACCGCTTCGACGACCCGCGCGTGCCGATGATCTTCCAGGGCCATCGCGCCGCGCCGGTCGCGATCGGGTCGGACGTCTGGATCGGGGCGAACGCGGTCGTCCTTCCCGGCGTGCGCGTCGCCGACGGCACGGTCGTGAGCGCGGGCGCGGTCGTCACGCGCGACACCGCGCCCTACACGGTCGTCGGCGGCGTCCCCGCCGCGCCGATCGGGGAGCGACCGCGGCTCGTCGCGACGTAGCGGGCGGGAGGACGCCCGTGTCGCGCGCCCCCGCCGTCTCTCCGCGCGCCGCGCGCCGCGCGCTCGCGGCGATCTTCGCGGCCGCCCTCGCGCTCCGGCTGGTCCACGTCGGCTGGGGGCTCCCGAGCTACGTGCTGCCCGACGAGGCGCTTCTCTTCGTCGGGCCCGCCGCCGCCGTCGCGCGCGGGACGGGGCTCGTGCCGGTGTCGTTCCTCCACCCGCCCGTGCTCGTCTACCTGCTCGCGGGCGTGTACCGCACGGCGGCGTTCGTCACCGGCGCCTCGCTCGACCTGGGCGGGCCCGCCGGGCACGCGACGCTCGCCCGGCTCGCGCTCCTCGGCCGCGCGACGGCCGCCGTCACGGGCGCCCTCACCGTCCTGCCGCTCTTCGCGCTCGCGCGCCACCTGGCGGGCACGCGGGCGGCGCTCCTCGCCGCGGCCGCGATGGCGGTCGTGCCGTTCCACGTGCTCGAGAGCCATCGCGTCAACCCCGACGGGGCGAGCCTCGTGCTCATGCTCTGCGCGGCCGAGCGCGCGGTCGCCGCCCTCACGCGGGCGTCGCCGTGGCCGGTGCTCGCGGCCTTCGCGCTCGCAGGGCTCGCCGGCGCGACGAAGTACACCGGGCTCGCGGCCGCGGCCGTTCCCGCGGCGCTCCTCCTCGGGACCCGCGAGGGGCCGCGCGCGCAGCGCGTGGGCCTCGTCGCCGCCGGCGCGCTCGCCGTGGCCGCGGGATTCGCGCTCGGCATGGCGCCCGCCGCCTTCGCCCCCGGCCGCGTCGTCGACGGGATGCGCGCGCTCGCGACCTTCGGCTACGCGGACGTGCCGCCCGGCGAGGCGCTCCCGCGGACGGTTTGGACGGGCGTCCGCTTCCTCTACCCGCTCGTCGCCTCCCTGCCCTTCATCCTCGGCTGGCCGCTCCATCTCCTCGGCCTCGCCGGCGCCGTCGCGCTCGCCCGGCGGTCCCGCGTCGCGGCGCTCGTCCTCGCGGCCGGGACGGTGCCCGTCTTCCTCGTGGTCGGCGCCTCCCCGCTCGCCGTCGCGCGCTACTACATGCCGATCGTCCCGTACCTCGTGCTCGCGGCCGGCGCGGTGCTCGACCGCCTCGCCGCCCGCGCGCCGCGCGCGGGCGGCGTCGCGGCGGCGCTCGTGCTCGGCTACACGGCGCTGCTCGCCGTCGCGCAGGTGGGCCGCATGGGCTTCGGGCCCGAGCGCGCGGCCGCCGCGCGCCTCGAGGCCCGCGCCGCCACGGCGCGCGCGGCGGGGACGCCGCTCGTCGTCGCCTTCCCCTCCCCCGTGGCCCTGGCCTACGATCCGCTCGGTCCGGCGCTGCGGGCCGCCGACGTGACGATCGTCTACTTTCCACGGGCCCTCCAGCCGCCCTCCGGCGTCCGCCCGGCGAACGCGGACGAGGGCGGGCCCGAGGCGGCCGCCGCGGAGCGGGCGTGGCTCGACGACGCGCGCGTCGACGTCGTCGTCCTCCCGAGCTGGGTCCGCCACGCGATCGTCCGGGCCGGCCCCTCGCCCGCCGCCGGCTTCCATCGCCGGCTCGCCTCGGGCGCGCTCGGCTTCGAGCGGGTCGCGGACCTCCGCACGACGTTCCCCACCGCCGCGCTCTACACGTGGGCGGATCCGAAGCTCGACGGCGCGTTCGAGGCGGGCATCGTCGGCTACGAGCTCTTCGCGCGTCCACCGGGCGCGCGGCGGTAGACGCCGCGGGCGAGCGCGACCGTCGCGACGAGCGCCGCGGCGGAGAGCGCGAGGCCGCCCGTGAACGAGCGCGGCCGGTAGAGGAGCTCCACGTCGTGCACGCCCGCCGCGAGCGGCAGCGCGCGGAGCGCGTAGTCCGCGCGGAGGATGGGAGCCGGCACGCCGTCGACGCGCGCCGTCCAGCCGGGGAACCAGGTGTCCGCGACGACCAGGACGGCCGCGCTCCGCGGCGCGGCGCGCAGGCGAAGCCGCTCGGCGCCCTCGGCGACGACCTCGACCGGCGGCTCCCCGCCGGAGGGCGCCCCGACGGGCGGCACGGCGCCGTGCGGATCGGGCTCGAGCACGACCGTCGCCCTCGGGTCGAACCCGCGGTCGAGCACCATCGCGAAGCTCGCCGCCTCGTCGGCCGCGACGGTCACGTGGTGGTGGAGCGCGAAGCGGGGCATGGGCGGCCGGTAGAAGACGGCGTCGCCGTCCGGCAGAGTCGCGATCGGCGCCCACCCGGCCCGGCGGAGCGGCCTCGCGTCGCGCGCGGGCAGCGCGACCAGCCCGAGGCCGAGCATCGCCGCCGTGCCGGGCCGCTTCGCGAGCCCCTTCCACGCGCGGCGCTCGAGCCCGAACTCGAGCGCGTCGATCCCGAGCGCGCGGCCGAGGCGCTCGATGCGTCGTGGCGGCACCGCGGGCTCGTAGCCCCACGCCGACGGCAGCCGGCCGGCGAGCAGGAGGCCGGCGCGCAGCTCGGGCGCCGCGAGCACACGCGGCTCGCCCGGCAGGCGCGCGCGGAGGGCGCGCAGCACCGCCGCGCGCGCCTCGACGCGCGGCAGGTCCGGCGCCGGCCGGAGACCCGTCGTGCCGACCGCCCGCATGACGTTCGCGCCATGGAGCGCGACGAGCGCCGCCGCGACGGCCCAGCCGCCGCGGCGGCCGAGCACGCCCATGCCGGCGGCACCGACGAGCGCCACGAGCGCCGCGTCGCGCGGCCGGCCGACCGCCGCGGCCGCGAGCGCGAGCGCGACCGCCACGACGAGCGCGACCGGCCCGCCGCCGCGCCGCAGGCGCGCGACCCCCGCCGCCGCGAGGCACCCCGCGAACACGACGACGAGGAGGTTCCACCCGAACGCAAAACGAAGGCCCGAATAGGGCCAGACGTCGTACAGGTGGACGAAGGGCCACGTCGCGGCGAAGAGGGTCCACACGAGCGCGGCGGTCCACGCGACGCGCCGGGGCCCGGACGCGATCCCCACCCCGAGGCACAGGAGCCCGGCCGGCCCCACCCGATCGAGCATCGCGCGGAGGAGCTGCGCCGGGCCCGGCACGCCGAAGAGCCGGCGGAGGGACGCGAACGCGCGCGCGTCGACGGTCCGGCTGCTCTCGGCGACCGTCTCGGCGAGCGGCAGCAGCTGCACCGCGGCGAGCGCCGCGCCGAGCGCGACGCAGGCGGCGACGAGCGCCAGGCGGCGCACGCGGTGGCCGTGGCCGTTCGGGCCGAGCATCGAGAGCGTCACGGCGAGGACCGCCGTGTCGAGCGGGATCTCCGGGTAGCCGGCGAGCCACTGCACGGCCGCCGCGAGGGCCAGCACCGGCGCGAACCGCGGGTCGCCGCCCATGACGCCGTCGGCCGCGATCAGGACGGCCGGGGCCCACGTGAGACCGTAGAGCGCCTGCGGATGGTCGATGCCCGCGTGGGCGAGGCCGTTGAACGCACCCGTCGTCGCGATCACCGCGCCGACCGCTCCGCCGGCGAGGCCGATCCCCGTGCGGGCGACGTAGCACAGGACGAGGAGCGCGAAGGCGAAGAGATGCGGCGCGTAGAGGACCTGCATCGCTTCCCACGGCGCGAGGACGAGGTTCGCCAGCAGGACCGGAACGTAGAGCACGGACCCCTGGGACGTCCCGTGGAGCGGGAGCCCGCAGTACTCGTAGGGGTTCCAGAGCGGGACCCCGCCCGCGCGCACGGTCTCGGCGACGTAGCGGTGCTTGGCGAGGCACATCGCGAAGAGGTCCCCGCCCCCCACGCGCGCGCCGAAGCCGCCGCTCCACGCCGCGAGCACGCTCTCGACGCCGGCGACGGCGAGCGCCACGAGGAGGACGGCCGCGCGTCGGGGCCGCGCGCCGGTGCCGCGCGTCCCGTTCACGAGACCGGCCATGGCCGCACGACGACGCGCCGCCGGTGCACGCGGCCCGCGCCGCGGTCCGCGAGCCAGCCTTCGCCTTCGGTGACGAGGCCGACCTCGAGCACGTAGCGGCCCGGCGGCGGGACGGAGGTGTCCACCTGCGCACGCAGGCGCTCGCCGGGCGCGAGGTCGGCCGCGACCGGCACGGGCACGCTCTCGTACGCGAGGGCGCCCGTCCGCGGGGCGCGCCAGCGCGCAGCGAGCGCGAGGCGTCCGGCGCGCCGGGCGGTGAGCCCCGGCCACGTGACGCGGCTCCGGTTCTCCACCTCGACCCAGAGCCAGGTGTGGAGCCCCGCGAAGAAGCGCCGCGGGAGGGCGCCGCGCAGGCGCGCGCGCCCGGCGCCCGGCGGGAGCGCGCGCGGAAGCCCGCGGAGCGTCCGCCCGTCGTCGGGACGCTCGAGCTCGTCGCGGAGGCGCGCGACGAGGTCGCCGCACGGCGCGCGCACCGCGTACACGACGTCGGTCCCGGGCCGCGCGGCGACCGCGAGCGGGAGCTGCCGCTCGCCGTCGGCCCACGCGCGCGCGAGAAGCGGCGCGTCGCCCGCGTGCACGACGAGCCAGCGGAGCCCGGTGAGCGCGCAGAGGTCCCGGAACGCGCGCGCGTCGGGGAGCCGCTGCGCGAGCGTCATGAGGAGCCGGTCGCTCGCGGGCGCGTGGCCGGAGTAGCCGTTCACGAGCGGCAGCCAGTGGAGCGACGACGCCACCATGTGGCGGCCCGTCGCGACGAGTGCCGCCCCGTCCATCACGGAGTTGACGACGGGCAGGTGGAGAACCGGACCCGTTGCGCCGTGGCGCGCGAGCCAGCGGTCGGCCGCGGACCCGCGCGCGTCGCCGGCCGCGGTCGAGACCGGGAGGAGCGGCGGCAGCCACGCCGGCCGGCCCGGCGGCCGGCGGCCGGGCGCGTCCGCGAGCGCGAGCACGACCGCGGCGGCGACGAGCGCCCCCGCGGCGAGGCGCGCGGCGCCCCGGCCGCCGCGCCGCGCGGCCGCGGTGGCGAGCGCGGCGGCGCCGGCGGCGGCGAGCAGCGCGAGCGCCAGGAGCGGCAGGACGACGAACCGGATCGGCGCGCGCATCCGGGCGAAGCCCGGGACCAAGCGCGCGGCGAGCGCGTAGGGGCCCGGGATCGCGTAGCCGAGCGTCAGCAGCACGCCGAGCACGGCGACGGCGAGGAGCGCCGCACGCAGATGCGGCGGGAAGGGCCGGCGCGCGACGGCGCCGACGGCCGCGAGCGCGAGGAGCGGCCAGCCGAGCGCGCGGCGGAGCGTCGCGAGGGCGACCGGCGCGGTGGCGGCGAGGATCGGCGGACCGCCCGCGGGGTACGCGGGCAGGAGCCCGGTTTCGATCCCGCGGACGTAGGGGAGCACGACCGGGATCGCGGCGAGACCGCCGAGGACCAGCGCGGCGGCCGGCGCGAGGCCCGTCCGCCCGCGCCGGCGCGCCTCCCACACGACGGCCGGCGCGAAGGCGAGGAGCGCGGCCGCGAGCTCGAACCCGATGTAGAGCCCGGCCCAGAGCTGCGCGGCGGTCGCGACGGCGAGCGCCGCGAGCGTCGCCGGCCGCGGCCGCACGGCAGCGCGCCACGCGAGCAGGAGGACGAGCGGCAGGAAGTGGATCGGCATCTCGTTCATCCGCGACCAGCCGAGGAGGGTCGACGGCCCGAACGCGAACGCGACGCCGGCGAGGAAGGCGGCCGCGGCGCTGCCGGTCCACGCGCGCGCGGCGGCGAAGGTCGTGAGCGCGACCGTCCAAACGACCGCGAGCGCGGTCACGTTGTAGGTGAGGACCGGGTTCGCCGTGAGCCAGTAGACCGGGCCCGCGACGGGCAGGAGGCCGAGCAGGTTCTCCGAGCACGCGAGCGTGTTCGGCGCCGGGTGGAAGACGTTCGCGTCGAAGACGCGGAGCGGCGCCGTCGCGACCCCGTGCGCGTCCCAGGCGAGCGTCCAGACGTAGAGCGAGAGGTCCGCGACGCCCCACGCCGCGCCCGGGTCGGGGAGCATCGTCCCGAGCACGCGCGGCAGCGGCCACGCGAGCCAGGCGGCGAGCGCCGCGTACCCGAGCGCGGCGGCGGCGAGCGTCCGGCGGTTGGGGACGCGCACGCCGGCCTAGCGGTCCCCCGCGCGCCGGGCGAACGCCACGACGCGCGCCTCGAGGCCGACCCACCGGCTCGCGGCGAGCACCGCCGCGACGCCGGCGCGCACGAGGGGGTGGAGCCGGTACCGGCCGAGGTGCGGGTTCTCCCGCTCCATCCGCTCCACGCGGAACCCGCTCTCGGCGAGCAGGCGCGCGAGCGTCGCCGGGGTGAAGTACTCGTAGTGATAGGGCACGTACAGCCGATCCGCGACCGCGCCGCCGCCGGGCAGCCGGCCGAGCCAGTCGGCGGTCGCGAACGCGAGGCTCCGGTGATTCGGGACCGCGACGAAGAGAACGCCGTCGGGGACGAGGAGCGCGTGGGCGCGGGCGAGGAACGCACGCGGGTCGCGCGTGTGCTCGAGGACGTCGCCCATCGTGATCGCGTCGTACCGGCCGGCGAGCGGCGCCGTCGTGAAGTCGCCGAGCGCGACCGCGACGCCGAACTCCGCGGCCGCGCGCGCCGCGGCCTCGGGCGACACGTCGACGCCGCTCGCATCCCACCCCGCCTCGCGCGCGAGGTGGACGAGGAGCCCCGTGCCGACGCCGACGTCGAGGAGCCGCCGGCCGGGCGCGAGCGCCGCGAGCGTCGCGAGGTGGCGCCCGAAGGCGCGCACGACGGGGTCGTTCGCGTCGTAGCCGCGGCCGTAGGCGTCCCACATGCCGCGCACCTCCGGCTGCGTCTCCCCGCGGAGCGCGGCCGTCTCGAGCCGCGCCGCCTCCTCGGCCGTCGGGAGCGGGTCGACGTAGACGAGGCCGCACGCGCAGCGCACGATCCGGCGCGTCGGCCGGACGTGGAGCGCCCGCGCGGCGCGGCCGCCGCAGAGCGGGCACGCGCGGGGCGCTCGGCCGCCGTCCACGGCGGGCGGGGCCCCCGTCACGACGCCGCTCCGTCGCGCGCGGGCCGCCAGAGCACGAGGTCGAGCGCGCGGTCGAGGTCACCTTCGCGCACGGTGAAGTCGTCGACGTCGATCGCCGTCGGCGCGCCCGCCCCGCGCACGCGGCGGCGGACGAGCCGCGCGAGCCGCGGGAAGGCCCAGCGGACGGCGGCGGCGGGGAGGAGGCGCCGGAGGCGGAGCGGGTCCCACCGCAGCCACCGCCGGACGGCCGCGCCGCGCGCGGCCTCCCACGCGAGGACCGCCGGCGAGCCGTGGACGCCGAGCATCCGCACCCCGGGGACGACCGGCGCCGCGAGCGCGAGCAGCTCCGGGGCCGTCCACTCCCGCAGGTGATACGGGTTCTCCGACACCGACATGAGGCGGTTCGGCGTCGTGACGAGGAGCTCGCCCCCCTCGGCGGTCGCCGTGACGAGCGCGCGGAGAAAGCGCTCGGGATCGACGAGGTGCTCGATCACCTGGAAGCTCACGACCAGGTCGAAGCGCGCGCCGCCCGCTTGGAACCGCTCGAGGTCCGCCGTCCGGAACGCGAGGCGCGGGCTCGCGTGGCGCGCGCGCGCGACGGCGACCGCCTCGGGCCGGTCGACGCCGACGACGCTCGTCGCCACCTCGGCGAGGAGCGCCGCGCCGTAGCCCTCGCCGCAACCGGCGTCGAGGACGCGCCGGCCGGCGGCGCGCGCGCGGGCGAAGCGGTACGCCGCGAGGTGTCGCGCCAGGTCGACGGCGAACTCGCCGCCCGCGCCCGGCAGCCGCTCGCCCGTGAACCCCGGCGCGGTCACGACGAGGCCTCCGCGCCGAGGCGGCCGAGCGCCTCGACCGCGAACGCCCGCAGCTCCGCGTCGGGCGCGTCCACGAGCCGGGCGAGCACGCCGCGCGCGCCGCCGTCGCGGAGGCGCCCGAGCGCCCAGACGGCCGCGATCCGCCCCGCCGTGTCCGCGCCGCTCGCGACGCCGCGCAGCGCGGGCGCGAGGGCCGGAAGCGGCACCGCCCCCGCGACCCACGCGCTCATCTCGCGCTCGAGCGGGCTCGCGCTCGCGAGCCCGCGGCCGAGGCAGCGCGCCGCCTCGTCCGGGTGCCGGCGCGCGAGGTCGATCAGCACGCTCGGCATGGTGTCCTGCGCGTCGTGGATCGGGAGCGCCAGGTGCTCGACGAGCGTGCAGAGCTCCTCGGGATGGCCGAGCCGCACGAGCGCCTCGGCGGCGGCGATGCGGAGGTGGGCGCCGAACGCCTCGTGGAGGAGGCCGGTCTCGCGCCGGATCACCTCGCGCAGCACGGGCACGGCCTGGGTGTCGCCGGCGAGCGCGAGCGCGCGCGCGGCGAAGAGACCCACCTTCCGCCGCGACCGCTCGACGGCGAGCCACGCGCGGAGCTTCCCGAGCGGCAGCGGCTGGGCCGTCCACCGGGCGGCGACGGGCGGCGTCGCGCGGCGCCCGAAGAGGTAGCGCTCGGTCCGTGCCCGGATCGCGAGCAGCGTGAGGGCGCTCGCCGCCTCGTCCGAGAGGCGGCCGTCCGGCCGCTCCCAGGCGTCGAGGAGGTACGTGATGGCGCGGGCGTCGCCCGCCTCGCCGAGCGTACGCACGAGGAGGAGCTCCGAGGCGCGGTCGAAGCCCCACGCGCGCACGAGGCCGGCGACCGCCGCCGGCGCGCCGGCGCGGTCGAGGACGGCGAGCGCCGCCGCGCGCCGGCGGTCGCGGCTCGGATCCGCGAGCGCGGCGCGCACGGCCGCCGGATCGGCGAACGCGGGGCGCACGTCCGCGGCGGGCGCGGGTGCCGGGCGTCCCCGGCGCCGGCGGAGCACGTCGTAGCGCCCGAAGCGCGCGGCGAGGGCGTAGTGCTGGCGGACGTGCGCGCGGAGGAGGAAGTAGTACGCGGGCGACTCGAAGAAGAAGCCGAGGCGGCGGTTCAGCGTGACGACGTACGGGGGGCGCGCCGCGGCGAGCGCGCGGATCACCTCGGCCTCCGCGCGGTGGTCCGGCCGCCCCGGGAAGAAGTAGTCGTGCGGCGTCGGGTTCGAGCGGCCGAGGGCGAAGCTCACGAGGCCGAGCGCGGGGAACCCGAAGAGCGGCGCGTCGGGCGGCACGCGCGCCCGCAGGTACGCGAGGACGCGGTTGAGCGCCTCGACGTCGCTCGCGCGCGCCGCCTCCACGTGCACGGGCGCCGCGCGCGCGTCGAGCGCCACCTGCGGGAGCGCGACGAGCCGGCCGCCCGCGACGGCCACCCGGCCGGCGTAGTTCGGGACGGCGGCGACGAGCGCCAGGACCGCGCCCGCCGCGCACGTCGCGCCGACGAGCGCGCGCTCGCCCTGCCCGAGCGCCGCGGCCCAGGCGCGAAGCGCCCGCCGCGTCGCCGCGGCGCCGAGGACGAGCGTCGGCGGCAGCGCGACCATGAGGTGCATCGAGTCGACGCGGGGGTACAGCTCGACCCAGCTCGCGAGCGCGAACACGACCATCCCGAGCGCCGCCGGAGCGACGGGGCGGCGGCGCGACCGTTCGCGGACGCCGGCGAGCACCGCCGCGACCGCGACCCACGCGAGCGGCGGGGCGACGAAGAAGCCCATCATCTGCACCTGGCCGACGATCGCGCGCACGGCCCCCTCCGGCATGCGCGCGAGCCGCCACCAGAGCGCCGCGACGAGCGCGCCGGCGAGCGCGAGCCCCCAGCCGACGTGCCGCACGCGGACGCGCCGGCGCTCGGCCGCGAGCCCCGCGAGCGCGAGCCCGGCGAGGCCGAGGGCCGCGAGGAGCGCCCACCCGCCCGGGAAATCGGACGGCAGCGGATACGGCGTCGCGTACACGCGCTCGGCGCCCGAGCCGAGGAGGAGGACGTCGCGCAGGAACCGCTCCGCACCGAGGCGGTGGCAGAGCCACACGAGCCACGGCAGCGTCGGGAGGAGCGCGCCCGCGGCGACGAGGCCGATCGCGGGCCAGAGGCGAAGCGGGCGAGCGACGCGCCGGTTCGCCCACCGGAGCCGGCCGAGCACGAGCGCGATCGGCGCCGCGACGATGAGCGGAAAGCCGATGCTCACGACGTCGGAGGAGAGGAGGACGACGAGCACCGCGGCGGCAAGGACGAGGAGCGCCCGCGCGGACGGACGGTCGGGATCGCCCGCGCCCGCCGCCTCGAAGGCGAGCGTCACGCCGCAGGCGAGCACGGCGAGCACGCCGACGTTCGGCTTGAACGCGAACGCGAGCCCCGCGCCGAGGCCCGCGGCGACGAGCGCCGCCCCGCCGCCGCGGCGCAGATGGCGGTCGAACGCGGCCTGCGCCGCGAGCCAGGCGAGGGCGGCGTACCACGCCGGGTACGGGATGTCGAAGGACGCGAACTCGCCGACGAAGCACGGAAGGAAGGCCGCCCAGCCGAGCGCCGCGACGGCGGCGAGCGCGGTGCCTGCGTACGGGCGCGCGAGCGTGAAGAGCAGCGCGACGGTCGCGGCGTTCACCGCGACCAGGGCCGAGCGGAAGACCAGCACCGACGCGCCGAAGAGGTGCGCGAGGAGCGCGTTCAGGTAGAAGGTGCCCGGCGTGTAGCCCGTGTGGAAGTCGACGTACGGCACCTGCCCGGCCACGGTCCGCGCGATCTGCGCGAGCACGAGCCCCTCGTCCTCCAGGTTGATCCCGTAGGGGACGAAGCTCCCGAAGTACGCGGCCGCGACCGCCGCGACCGCGAGCGGCGCGAGGCGCTTCACGCCGCCTCCCGGCCGCGCGCGCGCGCGGCGTCGAGGATCGCCGAGACCTCGCGCGCGATCGCGTCCCAGCGGAAGTCGGCCGCGCGCACCTCGGCCGCGGCGCCGAGCCGCGCGCGGAGGGGGGCGTCCTCGAGCACGCGGCGGAGCGCCGCCGCGAACGCGCCGGCGTCGCCGCGCACGAGGAGGCCCGTCTCGCCGTCGCGCACGGCGTCGCGGAGACCGGGCGCGTCGCGCACGACGGCGGGCGTCCCGCACGCCGCCGCCTCGAGCACGGTGAGCCCCCAGCCCTCCTTCTCCGACGCCGACGCGACGACGTGCGCCGTCTGGAGGAGCCGCACCTTCTCGTCCTCGCCGACGGCGCCGAGGAGCGCGACGCGCTCGCCGAGCGCGCTCCGCGCCACGTGGGCGCGGAGCGCCGCCATGCCGGTACCCGTCCCGGCGACGACGAGGCGCACGCCGGGCAGCGCGGCGACGGCGTCGACGAGCACGTCGAGGCGCTTGTACGGCTCGACGCGCCCGAGCGCGAGGACGGTCGGCACGGGCGCGCGGGGCGCGTCGCCCGGCCGGTAGCGCGCGCCGTCGACGCCGTTCGGGACGACACGCACGTCCGCGGGAGCGAGTCCGCCCGCCACGAGCTCGTCGCGGGTGCTCGGCGAGACGGCGATCACCGAGAGCCCGCGGTACACGAGCGGCACGAGCCGCTCGGCGGCGACGGTCGCCGCGGCGACGGGCGCCGCGACCTGGCGGAACGCCGTGCGTCCGAAGAGATGATGCACGACGACGACGAGCGGCTCCCGCACCCAGAGCCGCGCGAAGAACGGGAACTTGTTCAGGTCCTCGACGACGACGTCGACGGGCGTCCTTCGCCGGAGCCGCCGGTACGCGGCGGGCACGCGCGCGTAGTACGTGTAGCGGTTGCCGAGCCGCACGACGCGCAGGCCCGCGACCGTCTCCTCGGCGGCGGCGCCGGCGAAGGACGACGCGAGGAGCGTCACCCGGTCGCCCGCGGCGGCGAGCCGCCCGAAGACCTCCGCGAGGTGCACCTCGGCGCCGCCCGCCTGGGGATGCCGCGGATCGCGCTCGTTCAGGACGAGGACGTGGCGGCCGCCCGTCACAGCCGCCCCGTCGCGCGCGCCAGCCGGAGCCACCAGACGATCCAGAGCGCCTCGAAGCCGACCCGCTTCGACAGCTTCGACTCGCCGACGAGCCGGTCCGTGAAGATGATCGGCACCTCGCGGATGCGGAGCCCCCGCGCCCAGCAGCGGTAGGTCGTCTCGATCTGGAAGGCGTAGCCGTTCGAGCGGACGGCGTCGAAGCGGATCGCCTCGAGCGCCGACCGGCGCCAGCACTTGAAGCCGCCCGTCGCGTCGCGCACCGTCATGCCGGTCACGGTGCGCGCGTACCAGTTGCCGAAGTAGCTGAGCAGGAGCCGCTCGATCGGCCAGTTCACCACCGTGATGCCGTGCACGTAGCGCGATCCGAGGACGAGGTCGTGGTGCGCCGCGAGCTCGACGAGGCGCGGCAGCATCGCCGGCGGGTGCGAGAGGTCCGCGTCCATCTGCACGACGAGGTCGGCGCCGAGGTCGAGGGCCGCGTGGAACCCCTGCTTGTAGGCCGGGCCGATCCCGCGCCGCGGGTGGTGGTTCACGAGATGCACGCGCCGGTCGCGCGCGGCGATGGCGCCGACCGCCGCCGCGGTGCCGTCGGGCGACTCGTCGTCGACGACGACCACCTCGCACTCCGTCGCCGCGAGGACCGCGGGCAGCACCTGTCCGACGTTCTCGCGCTCGTTGTAGGTCGGGATGACGACGACCGTCCGGGGCACCGCGGACGTCATAACCGAGCGTCGCGCGGGCGGCCAGCGCCGCCCGCCGCGCCGCTACTCCACGATCCGCGCCGCGATCGCGCCCGCGGCGAGGCGGTGCCCGACCGCCGTGAAGTGGTCGTCGGTCCCGCGGTTCAGGTAGAGGTCCTCGGCCGCCACGCCGCGCGCGTGCATCGTGCGATGCCGGCCCGTGCGAGCCCGCCGACGATCTCCTCGTACTGCGCGCCGCGCCCGTAGAGCCCGGGCATCGGGGCCGTCGCAACGACCAGGCGCGCGCCGCTCTGCTCCGCGACCGCGCGCATCGCGCCGAAGATCGCGCCGATCGGGCGGCCTTGAGCGCGCGTCGGGCGCGTGGCAAGCGTGCGGCATGGCGTTCGCGTGGCGGAGGGCGCTCGTCGTCGGCGCGTCCTCCGGGATCGGGGCGGCCGTCGCGCGCGAGCTCGGGGCGGCGGGCGTCGCCGTCGCGCTCGTCGCGCGGCGCGCGGCGGAGCTCGACGGCGTCGCGCGCGCGATCGCGGACGCCGGCGGGAGCGCGCGCGTGTGGGTGCACGACGTGACGCACGGCGAGGAGGTGGCGGCGCTCTTCGCGACGATCGTCCGCGAGATGGGCGGGCTCGACCTCGTCGTGTACGCCGCGGGGGTGATGCCGCGCACGCCGCCGGACACCTACGATTTGGCGCGCGACCGCGAGACCGTGCTCGTGAACTTCCTCGGCGCCGTCGCCTGGCTCAACGAAGCCGCCGCCCGCTTCGGGCGTGCCGGCGCGGGGACGATCGTCGGCATCGGCTCGGTCGCCGGAGACCGCGGGCGCCGCGGCCAGCCGGTCTACGGCGCGACGAAGGCGGCGCTCGCGACCTACCTCGACGCGCTCCGCCACCGCCTCGCGCGCCGCGGCGTCGCCGTCGTCACCGTGAAGCCCGGCCCGGTCGACACCGCCATGACCCGGGGGCTCGACCGCGTGCCCTTCCGCGTGTCGGCGGAGGCGGCCGCCAAGGCGCTCCTCGCGGCGGCCGCCGCCCGCGCGCGGACCGCGTACGTGCCCCGGCGCTGGCGCCCGATCATGTTCGTCGTCCGGCGGATCCCGGCGCCGGTCTTCGAGCGCCTCGACCTATGACCGCCACCGCGCTCGACGCGGCGCCGGCGGCGCTCCCCGCCGCGCGCCGCGAGCGCGTGTCGGCGTGGGGCGGGGCCACGCACGTGGAGAGCTGGGTGGTCCGCCCCGAGTCGGTCGAGGGCGTCGCCGCGGCGTTCGCGTTCGCGCGGCGCCAGGGGCTCACCGTCGGCCTCCGCGGCGCGGGACAGAGCTACGGCGACGCCGCGCTCAACCGGGACGGGATCACGCTCGATCTCTCCGGGCTCCGCCGCATCCTCGCGTGGGACCCGGAGCGTGGCGTCGCACGGGTCGAGCCCGGCGTGACGATCGGGGCGCTCTGGCGGCGGACGATCGCGGACGGATGGTGGCCCGCGGTCGTGCCCGGGACGATGCACGTCTCGCTCGGGGGCGCGGCGGCGATGAACGTGCACGGAAAGAACAACTGGAAGGTCGGCCCGCTCGGCGAGCACGTCCTCGAGCTCGAGCTCCTGCTCCCGTCGGGCGAGGTCCGCCGCGTCGGGCCGGAGCACGACTCCGAGCTGTTCCACGGCGTCGTCGGGGGCTTCGGCATGCTCGGGTGCATCACGAGCGTCACGCTCGCGCTCGAGCGCGTGCACTCGGGGCTCCTCGACGTCGAGGCCGTGAGCGCGCCCTCGCTCGACGCGATGATCGACGTCTTCGAGGAGCGGCTCGCGCGCGCCGACCACCTCGTCGGCTGGGTGGACTGCTTCGCGCGCGGCCCGGCGCTCGGCCGCGGCCTCGTCCACCAGGCGAACCACCTGCCGCCCGGCGCCGACCCGATGCCGCCCGCGACGCTCCACCCCGCCGCGCAGGAGCTCCCCGCGACGCTCCTCGGCGTCGTGCCCCGCTCGCTCGTCTGGGCCGCCATGCGGCCGTTCACGAACCAGGTCGGCGGCCGGCTCGTGAACGCCGTGAAGCACCGCCTCGGGCGCCGCGAGCACGGCGCGCGCTACCGCCAGCCGCACGTGCAGTTCGCGTTCCTCCTCGACTACGTCCCGGGCTGGAAGCGCGCGTACGGCTCGGGCGGGCTCATCCAGTACCAGAGCTTCGTCCCGGCCGGCGCGGCCTCCGCCGCCTTCCGCGCGATCCTCGCGCGCGCGCAGGCGGCCGGCGAGGTCCCGCTCCTCGGCGTCTTCAAGCGCCATCGACCCGACGCCTTCCTCGTGACGCACGCGGTCGACGGCTACTCGCTCGCGCTCGACTTCCGCGTGACGGCCCGCAACCGCGCGCGGCTCTGGGCGCTCGCCGCCGACCTCGACCGCATCGTGCTCGACGCCGGCGGCCGCTTCTACTTCGCGAAGGACTCGACGCTCTCGCGCCGGAGCTTCGCGCCCTTTCTCGCGGAGGACCGCATGCGGCGCTTCCTCGCGCTCAAGCGCCGCTGCGACCCCGAGGGGCTCCTCGCGACCGACCTCTACCGCCGGCTCTTCGTCGCGTAGGCGCCGCGGGGGACGCACGCGAGGACGTGCCGGAGCGGCGGGCGCACCTCGAACACCTTGAACGGCGGCGCGTCGAGCGCGAGGCGGTAGCGGGCGTCGATCAGGCCCGCGAACTCGGGGTAGTAGCTCCGTGCGTCGGCGAGGTCCGTGCCCGCGGCGCTGCACGTGACCGCCGCGGGCGGCCGCTCCGCCCCGAGCTCGAGGGCGAGGACCGCCGCCTCGGCGCGATCCGGCCGCCCCGGAAAGAAGTAGTCGTGCGGGCCGGCCGGGAGGCGGCCGGCGAGGAAGGTCACGATGCCGCACGCGGGGAAGCCGATCACCGCGTCGTCCGCGGTGGTGAGCTCGCGCACGCGCGTGACCGCGCGCGCGAGCGACCGGAAGACGTCGGCGCCCGCGGGCTCGACGGTGAGGCGCGTCTCGCCGACGACGACGTCGACGGTCCGCCCGGCGAGCACGTCCGCCGCGACGCCGGCCGTCGGGGTGAGCCGGCCGAGCGCGAGGACGAGCGGCACGCCGGCGACGAGGGCCGCCGCGACGCGCGGCGGCGCACCGAGCCGCGCGAGCACGTGCCGCGCGACGACGAGCGCGAGGACGACGAGGAGCGGCCCGAGCGGCATGAGATGCACGAAGTCCGCGCGCGGGTAGAGCTGGACCGCCGCGGCGGTGGCGACCGTCGCGAGCACGACGGCGACGCGCTCCGCGTCGCGGCGAACGAGCGCGAGCCCGCCCCAGAGCACGGCGGGCGTGCCGACGAGGAGCGCCTCCTCGACGGCGACCCGCACGCCCGGGAGCCCGCCGCCCGCCGCGCGGAGGAGCGGGACGCCCGCCGCGGCGGCCGCGAGCGCGAGGAGCGGCGGCGCGAGCCGGCGCGGAGCGAAGAACGCGAGGAGCCCGAGCGCGCCCGTCGCGAGCGCGGGCCAGGGGAGCGGGCGCGCGTAGATGCGCCCGACGTTCGCGCCGAGGAGGAGCACCTCGCGCGCGAACCGCGCCGATCCGAGTGCGACGAACGGCGGCGCGAGCAGCATCCCGGCCGTGACCGCGAAGCCGCCGCCGAGGATCGCCAGGCGGGGCACGGCGTCGCGGTCGGGCGCGCCGCGGAGCCCGCCGAGCCAGACGAGCGCCGCGCCGAGCGGCGTGAACACCCAGAACGCGGGCCCGACGCCGCCCGCGGCGACGAGGAGCGCCATCGCGAGCGCGGCGGCGAGGAGGGCCGTGCGGCCGCCGAGCCCCGCCGGCCCCGGGCCGTCGAGCACGATCGCCGCGACGGCGCCGACGAGGAGGAGCCCGCCGCTGTTCGGCTTCATCGCGAACGTGAAGCCGGCGACCATCCCGGCGAAGAAGGCGTTCCAGCGCTGCGTCCGCTCGTCCGCGAGGAGCGCCACCACGGCGACGCCGGCGAGGCCCGCGTACCAGGCGGGATAGGGCACGTTGAAGGGCGCGCCGCGAGCCGGCGCGACGGGGAGGAAGAACGCGACCGCGACGAGGAGCGCCACCGTCGCGAGCGTCGCGCCGAGGAGGCGACGCGCGAGCGCCCAGACGAGCGCCGCGCCGAGCGCGTGGGCCGCGACGAGCGCGAGACGGATCGCGTCGAGGCCGCCGAGCGCGAGGAGGTGACCCTGGATCAGGAAGAAGACCGGGCCGTAGCCCGTCTTGAAGTCGATGTAGGGGACCTGCCCCGACGCGCTCCGGAGCGCCTGCACGAGGAGCGTCCCCTCGTCGGCGAGGTCGAAGATGCCGTAGCGATGGAAGACCGCGGCCCAGGCCGCGACCGCGGCGCCCGCGCCGACCGGGCCCACGAGGCGTCGCAGGGCCGTCATCGGAGCCCGAGCGCCTCGAGCGGCGGCCGCCGCCCGGCGAGCGCGTCGCGGATGCCGCGGAGCTTCCAGGCGACCTCGGCCGCGCGGCCCCGCGGGAGGTGCCAGACGACCTCGAGCGGCAGCGTGGCGGCGAGGAAGGCCGCGAGCTTGAGACGCTCCGCGGGCCGCCCGTGCTTGCGGGCGTAGAGGACGGCGTTCCGCGCCGCGAAGTATTTCCGCACGCGGCGCCCCGCGCCCGCCGCCTCCGTTCCCCGTCCCCCGTGCGTCACCACCGCCCGCGGGCAATACACGACGCGGCGGCCCGCCGCACGCGCCCGCGCGCACCAGTCGACCTCCTCGTGGTACGCGAAGAACGCCTCGTCGAAGAGGCCGACCGTGCGGAGCGCGTCGGCGCGGAGCCAAAGCGCGCAGCCCGCGACCCAGTCGGCGTCGCGCTCGGCCGCGAACGGGGGTCCGTCCGGCGCGCCCGCGCCGTGGAGCGCGACGAGGCTCTGCCGGAACGTCACCTCGCCCCACGCGAGCCAGAGGCGGGAGGGGTCCTCGCGGGCGAGGACCTTCGGTCCGACGACCGCGACGCGCGGATCCGCGTCGAGGACCGCGCGCGCCGCCGCCGTCGCGCCCGGGTGCACGCGGACGTCGTCGTTCAGGAGGAGGACGACGTCGGCGTCGCGCGCGAGCGCCGCGCGGATGCCGAGGTTCGCGCCCCCGGCGTAGCCGCGGTTCTCGCCGCTCGCGACGACCACGGCCGCGGGCGCCGCGGCCGCGAGCGCCGCGGCGATCGGCGCGGCGCCGCCGTTGTCGACCACGAACACGTCGGCCGCCTCGCCCGCGACGCTCGCGACGCACGCGAGCGTCTCCGCGGGTGCCCGCCAGTGGACGACGACCGCGGCCGTCCGCCGGCTCACCGGAGCACCTCGTCGTACAGCGCGCGTGTCCGGCGCGCCGTCTCCTCCCAGCGGAACCGCGCGGCGCGCCGCCGGGCGCGCGCGCCGCACGCCGCGCGCAGCGCCGGGTCGGCGACGAGCCGCTCGAGCGCCTCGGCGAGGAGCGCGGGGTCGGAGCGCGCGACGAGGAGCCCCGCGTCGCCGACGACCTCCGGGACGGCGGTCGCGCCGACGGCGACGACGGCGGCCCCGGCCGCCATCGCCTCGCAGAGCGTCAAGCCGAATCCCTCGTACTCCGACGCGCTCACGACCACGTCCGCGAGCGCGTAGAGCGCCGCGAGCGCGTCGTCTGGGAGCGGGCCGAGCCAGCGGACGCCGCGCGGCAGCGGGCCGGCCCACGGGAGCGCGGCGCCGGGGCGGAGGCGCCCGGCGAGGACGAGCTCGAAGCCGGCGGCCGCCGCGCCTGCACGCACGAACGCCTCGATCACGCGCTCGACGTGCTTGCGCGGCTGGACCGTCCCGACGCACGCGACGACGCGCTCGCCGAGCCCGTGCCGGGCGCGGAGCGCGGCGACGGCGTCCGCCGGCGCCGGGGCGAGGAGCCGCCGCGGCACGCCGAGCGGCGTCACGGCGACGCGCGCCGGGTCGAGCCCGAACCGCGCGACGAGGTCGCCGCGCGCGTGCTCGGAGACGGTGACGACGCGCGCCGCGCGCCGGACGCTCCGAGGCACGAGGAGCCGGAGGTGCGCGCGCTGGGCGCGCGAGAACGTCTCGGGGCACGCGTAGACGGCGAGGTCGTGGACGGTCACGATCGCCGGCACGCGGAGGCGCCACGGAAGGACGTTCTTCGTCCCGTGGTAGAGGGCGACGCCCGCCCGCGCGATCGCGCCCGGCAGCCCGACGTGGTCCCACACGCCCTGGTGCCACGGCGTCGCGAGCGGGATCCGGACCGTCTCGACGTCGAGGCCCGCGAACGCCGAGGGGTCGTCGGTGAAGACGACGTACTCGTGGCCGCCCCCCGCGGCGAGTGCCGCGACCAGCTCGCGCGCGTACGTCGCCGGGCCGCCGAGGACGCCGACGAGCGCGCCGATCCCGATCCGCACGCTCACGGGGCTCCGGGCGCCGCGACGGGCGCCGTCGGGCCGCCGGCCGCCGCGAGCGCGCCCGCCGCCGCCCCGCGCGCGAGCGCGCCGACGATCCGTCGCTCGCCGCGGAGCGCGTACAGGGCGGCGCTCGCCGCGAGCATGGCCGCGTACGTCGGCACGAAGGCGACCCAGCTTCCGACGCCGCCGTGCCGGCGGACGACGAGCCAGGGGTTCCGCGCCTTCAGGTACGCCGCCCAGGGCGTGAGGCCGGCCGCGAACCCGCGCAGCCCGTCGTGCCGCACGACGGCACCCGGCGCGACGAGCACGCGGAAGCCGCGCGCGCGCGCGGCCAGGCAGAAGTCGACGTCCTCGTAGTAGACGCCGATCGTCTCCGCGAAGCCGCCGACGGCCTCGAAGCACGCGCGCGTGACCAGCATCGCCGCCCCCATCACGCCCGAGACCGCGTACGGCGTCCGCCGGCGGCGGCGCGGGCGGAGGAGCGTCCGCGGCACGCAGAGGAGGGGGAGGACGTGGCGCTCGCCCCGCGACAGGACGCGCGCCGGGTCGCGGAGGTCGTGGAGCGCCGGTCCCGCGATCCCCGCCGACGGATCCGCGTCGAGCGCCGCCCCGAGGAGCCGGAGGGCGTCCGGCGCGAGGACGGTGTCGTTGTTCAGGCAGAGCACGCGTTCCGCGCCGGCGCCGAACGCGGCCCGGGCGCCGGCGTTGAGACCGCCGGCGAACTGCCGGTTCTCGGCGAGCGCGAGGACGCGGACGCCGGACCGCTCCTCCCACGCGGCCGCGAGCCGCGCCCGCTCGGCCGCGCTCGACGCGTTGTCGACGACGACGATCTCCCCGGGCGGCGCGTCCTGCGCCGCGAGCGAGGCGACGCAGCGGTCGGTGACCGCGCCGCCCTCCCAGCTGACGACGACCGCGGCGGTCCGCACGAGGCGCCTACGCCGCCGACGGCCGCACGGCCGCGGCCGCCGGTGCCGCCGCCACCCCGGCCGCGAGGAGGGTCGCGAGGGCCGCGGCCTGGCGCGCGGGGCCGAAGCGTTCGAGGACGCGGGCGCGTGCGGCGGCGCCGAGGCGCGCGGCGAGCGCCGGGTCGTCGAGGAGCCGTGCCACGGCGTCGGCGAGCGCCGCCGGATCGCCCGGCGGGCACGCGAGGCAGTGCCGCCCGGGCTCGAGCACCTCGCGCAGCCCCGGGCCGTCGCGCGTGACGAGCGGCCGTCCGGCGGCGGCCGCCTGCCAGACCTTGTTCGGCACGACCATCGCCGCCTTCGCGCCCTCCCCGAAGACGCCGAGCACGACGGCCGCGCGCGCGAGCTCCGCGGGCAGCGCCGCGAGCGGCACGGGGTCGCGGAACGCGACGGCCGCGCCCGCGGCGCGCGCGCGGGCCTCGACCGCGGCACGTGCGGGCCCGTCGCCGATCACGTGCACGTCGGCCCGCGCGCCGAGCCGCGCCGCCGCGTCGACGATCGTCTCGACCCCGTGGAGGGGGAGATGGCTCCCGTAGAAGAGGACGCGCCGCGGGACGGGCGCCGGTGCGATCGGCGCCAGGAACTCGGGCTCGGCGCCGAGGTGCCAGACGGCGACGCGATCGGCGGGCGCCCCCAGCCGCGCCAGGTACGCCGCGTGCGCCGCGGTGTCGGCGAGGACCAGATCGGCGGCGCGGAGCGTCGTGCGGTCGAGGGCCGCGAGCGCGCGCGCCGCGACGCCGCCGGCGGCGACGCGGCGCCGGTCCTCGACGAGCGTCTCCGTGAGGCTCACGAGCGGCGCGAAGACGAGCCCGGCGCGCGGGCGGCAGACGCGGCGGGCGAGCAGCACGTCGAGCTGCCCACCGAAGCCGACGACGACCAGCGGCGGCGCCCCGCCCCGCGCGAAGGTCCGCCAGCGGCGTGCGAGCCGGCGCGCCGCGGCGGCGAAGCGCGCGCCGAGCCGGGCGAGCGACGCCGCGCCGAAGTACGGGGCCTCCTTCGTCGGCGTCTCCTCCCAGAGCGGCTCGTGGCACTCGACGACGTCCCACCCCGCGCCGGCGAGCGCGAGGCGGAGGAGACGGTTCGCGCTGTGGGAGCGGACGTACGTGCCGAACAGGCACGCGGTCATCGCACGCCGCGCTTCTCCGCGCGCTCGGGGAGGTCGGGGGTGAGCCGGACGACGGAGGGCGCCTCGCCGAGTCGCAGCTCGATCTCCCGCACGCGGAAGAGCGTGTCCTCCTGGAGCGAGCGGCTCGACCCGATCAGGTCCGCGACGAGCCCGATCAGCATCACCTGGAAGCCGACGATCAGGAGCACGGCGGCGAGGATCAAGCTCTGGATGCGGCCGGCGCCGCCGCCGCCGAAGTAGTGGACGAGGAAGCGGACCCCGATCGCCACGCCGGCGAGGACGGCGAGCGCGCCGAGGCGCCAGAAGACCTTGAGCGGCTCGTAGAGCGCGTAGATGCGGACGAGCGTCGCGGCCGAGCGCCGGAGGTAGACCGGGATGCTCGGGAACAGCCGCGACGGGCGGCGGTCGGGGTTCGTCTGGATCGCGACGTGCGCGATCGGGATCTGCTTCTTCCCGGCCTGGATGATCGTCTCGAGCGTGTACGTGAAGTTCGTGAACACGTTCAGCTTGAGCGCCGCGCGGCGCGAGAAGGCGCGGAACCCGCTCGTCGCGTCGGGAACCGACGTGCCCGAGAGCTGACGCACGACCCAGCTCCCGACCGCCTGGAGGAGCCGCTTCACGGGGCCGAAGTGCTGGAGCCGATGCGGCGCCCGGTCGCCGATCACCATCTCGGCCTCGCCCGAGAGGATCGGCGCGACGAGCCGCGCCACGTCCGCGCCGCGGTACTGGTGATCGGCGTCGGTGTTGACGATCACGTCGGCGCCGAGCTTGAGCGCGGCGTCGAGCCCCGCCGAGAACGCGCGCGCGAGCCCGACGTTCACGGGCAAGCGGAGGAGGTACGTCGCCCCCCCGCGCTTCGCGACCGCGCTCGTCGCGTCCGTCGAGCCGTCGTCGACGACGAGCGTCTCGACCGTGTCGAAGCCCGGGACCCCGCTCGGCAGCGCGCGGAGCGTCTCGGCGAGATGCTCCTCCTCGTTGAAGCAGGGGATCTGGATGATGAGCTTCGCCACCCGATCTTGCAGGGTGTCACGCCGTCCGCGCGAGAGTCAATCTGGCCCAGGCGGCGCGACGAGCACGTCGACGTGCATCACGGGGCCGGCGGGCGAGAGGTTGCGCAGCACGACGCGCACGGGTCCGCCCTCGTACGGCGACATTCCGGGTGTGCCGGGGCCGCACACGGGCGCGCCGCGGAGCGGCCACGCGGCCCCGAGGAGGAGCGCGGCGGTCGCGAGGAGCAGCGAGACGGGCACCGCGGCGCGCGCGCGCGCCGCGCGGAGGACGGCGGCGGCGATGAGGACGGCCGCCGCGAGCGTCGCGGCCGCGGCGGCGCGCCGGCGCCACGGCGGCGGCCCTCGCCACGGGTCGGTCGCGTCGCCGCGGTTGCCGCCGGCCGCGTGCCCGCGGTCGAGGTCGCCCCGGCCGTCCGCCTCGACCAGGTGGAGGAGCTTGTGCGCGGGGTCCGACTCGCCCGAGCGGAAGCCCCGCACGCGCTCGTCGACGTGCCAGACGAGGAGCCCCTCGCCGGGGAGCGACCGGTCGACCCCGATCCGGGCGCGGTTCTCGAGGAGATAGTACTCCTCGGGCACGCCGGGCACGGCGGGGATCTTCACGACCCGCGGCGTCGTCTGCACGGCCGGCAGGGCGAGCGCCGGCGTCGTCGTCGTGACGGTCTCGACGTCCACCCAACCGAGGCGGAGCTTCGACCACGCGGAGAGGCCGGGCGGCGCGTCCCCGCGGCCGAGCCACGTCCCCTGCCCCATGAGGTCCCAGACGCCGACGCCCTCGTGCGCGGCGCCCCCCGGCGCGTAGAGCTCCGGGAGCCCGAGCAGGTGCCCGAACTCGTGGCAGAGGACGCCGAAGCTCGAGAACGGCGCCATCTCCTCCTCCGCGATGACGCACGCCTCCCGGAGCGGTGGGTCGTCCGGCGGCGGGATGACCGCCGTGTAGTTCGACCACGGGTCGTCGGGGTCGCCGCTCTGCGTGTGCGACTCGCGCCCGGGACCCGCGAAGAAGACGACGAGCGCGTCCGCCCCCGCGAGCGCGTCGCGGTCGCGTCCGCTCGCCGCGGCGCTGAACGCCGCGAGCGCGTCGGCCGCGAGCTCGGCGGGACGCTGGACGTAGAGCCGTCGCGCGCGCGGGAGCGTGACGACGGCCTCGCCGACCGTCGGCACGATGCGGAGCCGCCCGGCCGACACCTCGCTCCAGTACGCGACCAGCCGGTCGACGAGCGCCGTCGGTCCGCCCGTGAAGTACGCGCGGGGGTGCGCGAGCGGCCGGTCGGGAAATCCGGCGAGCACGACGAACAGGCGGAGGTCGCCCGTCGCCCGCGCGGCGCGCGCCGGCACGGCCGTCGCGCAGAGCACGGCGAGCGCCACGAGCGCCGCGGAATTGACAGCCCCGAGGGCCGATGTGAGAATCCGCCCCCGCGCGGCGAAACCCGACCACGGAGGATCGTGCATGCGTCGTCTAGGCACCTGGCTCGCCCTGCTGCTCGCGTCGTTCCTGCTGGTGCTTACCGGCTGCGGCGGCGGGGGCGAAGCGCCGCAGACGACCCCGCCGTCGCCCACCGCGACGACTGCCGCGCCGCCCGCCGCGCCGCCCAGCACGGCGGCGACCGGCCAGGCCGAGGGCGAGGAGGCCGCGCCCCTGCTCGCGTGGGCCGACGGCACGCCCGAGGAGGGCAAGGCGCCGCTCACCGTCGAGTTCAAGGCCGACACCGAGGGCGGGAAGCCGCCGCTCAAGTACGAGTGGAAGTTCGGCGACGGCTCGCCCGCCTCGAACGACGCGAACCCGAAGCACACGTACGACAAGCCCGGGAAGTACCGGGCGGACCTGAGCGTCTCGGACAGCGGCGGCGACTCGGACACCGACTACGTCGAGATCGAAGTCCAGTAGCGCGCTGCTCACGACGCGAGCGTCCCGATGACGTCCGCGACCGCCGCGACGCCGCGCGCGCGGCACCACGCGGCCATCTCCGCCGCGATCCGCACCGGCGCGCGCGGGTCGTAGAAGGTCGCGGTTCCGACCTGCACGGCGCGCGCGCCGGCGCAGAGGAACTCGAGCGCGTCCTCGCCCGTCCGGATGCCGCCGATGCCGACGACGGGAATGCGGACGGCGCGCACGAGCTCGTGCACCATCCGGAGCGCGACCGGCTTCACGGCCGGTCCCGAGAGACCGCCCGTCCGACTCGCGAGCGCCGGGCGGCGCGTCGCGAGATCGACCGCCATGCCGCGGAGCGTGTTGATGGCCGAGAGCGCGTCGGCGCCTTCCGCCTCGGCGGCGCGGCCGACGACGGTGATGTCGCCGACGTTCGGCGAGAGCTTGACCCAGAGCGGCAGCCGCACCCGCGCGCGGACCGCGCGCACGATCGCCCCCAGCGCGACGGGGTCCGTCGCCAGGATCGACCCCCACTCCGGCCGGTTCGGGCTCGACGCGTTCAGCTCGAGCGCGACGATCCCCGGCGCGCCGTCGAGCCGCGCGGCGCACTCGGCGAACTCCTCCGCGGAGTCGCCCCAGAAGTTCGCGACGACGCGGGCGCCCGCGGCGGCGAGCACCGGCAGCCGGTCGTGGAGGAACGCCTCGACGCCGATGTTCTGGAGGCCGATCGCGTTCAGCATGCCGCCGGGCGTCTCGACGATCCGCGGCGCCGGCTTGCCGGCGTACGGCGCGAGCGAGAGCCCCTTCACCGCGATCGCGCCGACGGCGGCGAGGTCGACGAGGCCCGCGAACTCGGTGCCGTAGCCGAACGTCCCCGAGGCGGCGATCACGGGCGTCGGCAGGGCGACGGCGCCGACGCTCACGCCGGTCGAGACCGCCGCGCCGCTCACCGACCGCTCAGGCGGAGCTCCATGACGATCGCGTCCTGTCCGGGCCCGTAGTAGCCCCGTCGCACGCCCAGGTCGCGAAAGCCGAGCTGGCGGTAGAGGCGGCGCGCGACCACGTTTCCCGCGCGGACCTCGAGGAAGACGACGCGCGCGCCGAGGGCGCGCGCCTCGTCGACCACCGCCGAGACGAGCACGCGCCCGTAGCCGAGCCCGCGCCATTCGGGGTGAATCGCGACGTTCAGGAGATGGACCTCGTCGGTCACGCGCCACCGGCACGTGTAGCCGATGACGCGCCCGCCCGGCTCGTCGACGTCGACCGCGACCGTCAGGCGGGCGAACGGCGTCGCCAGCTCCTTCTCGAAGAACGCCTGCGACCACGGCTGCGCGAACGACCGCCGCTCGATCTCGAGCACGGCCGGGAGGTCGTCGCGACGCATGTCGCGAAGCATCGCACGCGGAACGTGCTCGCGAACGGCCATCGGTGCCGGCGCTCCGATCACCACCGTATCAGAGCCGACGCCCAGGTGAAGCCCGACCCGAGCCCGGCGAGGCACACGAGCATCCCGGGCTTGACGCGGCCGGCGAGAACCGCCTCGTGCAGCGCCAGCGGAATGGAGGCGGCGGTCGTGTTGCCGTAGCGCTCGATGTTCGAGAAGACCTTCTCCTCCGGCAGCTCGAGCGCGCCCGCCACGACCTGGTTGATGCGGAGGTTCGCCTGGTGCGGGATCAGGAGGTCCAGGTCGGCGAGGCCGTACCCGTTCGCCGCGAGGGCCTCCTGGATGACCTCGGGCACGCGCGTCACGGCGTGCTTGAAGACGTAGCGCCCTTCCATCTTCGGCCAGAGGTCGCTCCCCGGCTGGTCGAGCATCTTCTCCGTGACGCGCGGCATCTGGCGGCTCGAAGGGCAGTCGATCATGAGCTTTTCCGCGTACCTGCCCTCGCTGTGGAGATGCGTCGAGAGGATGCCGCGGGTCCGATCCGGCTCGGGGCCGAGGACGACGGCGGCCGCGCCGTCCCCGAAGATCACCGCCACCTCGCGCCCGGCGGTCGACTGGTCGATGCCGGTCGAGTGCACCTCGGCGCCGACGACGAGCACGTGGCGCGCGCCGCCCGTGCGGATGAACGCGTCCGCGACGGCGAGCATGTAGACGAAGCCCGAGCACTGGTTGCGGACGTCCATCGCCGGGATGCCGGCGACGCCGAGCTTCTCCTCGAGGAGCGTCGCGCTCGACGGGAAGTCGATGTCGGGCGAGAGCGTGCCGAGGAGGATCAGATCCAGATCCTGCGCCGCGAGGCCCGCGTCGCGGAGCGCGTTGCGAGCCGCCGGGAGCGCCAGGTCGGACGGGCCGGCGTCCGCGCTGATGAAGTGGCGCTCCCGGATCCCGGTCCGCCGCTGGATCCACTCGTCGCTCGTGTCCATGAGCCGCGTGAGATCCGCGTTCGTGACGACGCGTTCGGGGACGAAGTGCCCGAGCCCGAGGATGCGTGAGTTCACCATGGCGTCCATCGCCTCACACGCGCAGCACGGCCGCGCCCCACGAGATTCCGGCGCCCCAGGCCGCGCAGCACACGAGGTCCCCGCGCCGGAGCCGTCCGGTTGCGAGCGCGTCCGCGATCGCGATCGGGATGCCGCCCGCCGCCACGTGGCCGATCGCCCCCGCCGTCGCCACCACCCGGTCCTCGCCGAGGCCGAGGGCGAGGCCGGCGCGGCGCGCGACGCGCGGGTCGAGGTAGTGCATCACGGCGAGCGCGAGCCGGTCGGGCGGGACGTCGGCACGGGCGAGGGCCTCGCGCGCGACCGCCACGAGCCGCGTCTCGGCGTCCGCGTGCAGCGCCTCCGGCTCGATCCGGTAGAAATGCCGGCCCGCCTCGAACGCCGCGCGCGTCATGCGCGCCGGATGGTTGCGGCTCGCGGGGAACTCGCACCAGAAGCGCTGCCAGCCGGCGGGATCCGAGTGGAGGACGACGGCGCGCACGTCGGGTGCGTCCGCCGGGCCGAGGACGAGCGCGCCGGCGCCGTCCCCGAAGATCGGCGTCGCGCACGCCCCGGCGGCCGAGCGGTCGAGCGCGGTCGAGTGGACCTCACCGCCGACGACGAGAACGTGCGCCGCCGTGCCGGCGCGGACGAAGCGGTCGGCCGTCGCGAGCGCGAAGAGGAAGCCCGCACACTGCGCGCGGACGTCGAGCGCGCCGATGGTCCGGCATCCGAGCTTGTCCTGGAGGAAGCAGCCCGAGCCGGGGAACGCGACGTCGGGGGTCATCGTCGCGAACACGATCAAGTCGACGTCGACGGGCTCGAGCCCGGCGGCGGCGAGCGCCTGCCGGCTCGCGTCGCGCCCGAGGTCCGACGGCGCGACGCCCGGTTCGACCCAGTGCCGGCGCGCGATGCCGCACGCCGCCTCGATCGCCGCCGCCGAACGGCCGAGGCTCGGCGCGAGCTCCGCCGTCGTCACGACGCGCGGCGGCAGCACCGCGCCCCAACCGAGGACCGCGCTCGACGGCACGCGTCGCCGCCTACGCGCCGGCCTTCGGGAGGATGACCTCGAGCGTCTTGTCGCGGTAGCGGTGCTTGAAGCCCGCGACCGGGTCGCCCAGGGGCACGCGCGTCGTGAACTCCGGCGGGAACGCCGGGGCGACGGCGGTGAGCTTGCGGACCGACGGGTCGCTCACGCGCCCGTGCACGACGACGCTCCCGTTCTCGACCTTCAGGTCGTAGTCGTAGTCCGGCATCTCGGGCGGGAGCCGCAGCTCGTCGGCGAGCGAGGACGGCGGGAGCGCGCGCGGGAACTCGACGCGCAGGATGTACGCGTCGTCGCGGTCCTCGAGCCTATAGACGGAGCCGTAGCGCCGATCGCGCTCGAGCTTGCCGTCGAAGTGATCCTGGCCGGCGTAGAAGCCGTCGAACGACGGCGTGCTCTCGGCGCCGCGCGTGCCGAGGAGGAGCCGGAGCGGCCAGCCGAGGCCGACCGCCACGAGCGGTCCGTAGATCGCGGCGCGCTGCGGCACCCGAGCGACCGGCGTCCCGCGGAAGAGGCTCTCGCGCAGACGCCACGCGGCCTCCGCCGCCGCGAGCACGATCCCGAAAAAGATCCAGCTCGAGAGCTTCGGCGTGAAGAAGCCCGCCCGCCCCCCGACGATCGCGAGCACCATGAGCACGACGGGATACAGGACGAGGTTCAGGAACAGGTTCGCCGCGGTCGCGAGCTGCGCGTTGAAGTAGCGGCGATCGGCGACCGCGGTCTCGAGCCGCTGCTTGGCGGCCGCCGGCATCGCACCGAGAACGCCCTGCCCCGCAGCGAGGAGCGCCAAGCCGAGGCGCGTCCCGATCGACCGCACGCGCCGGCGCGGCGCGCCCAAGTCCGCGAGCAGCTGCTCGAACGTACCGGGCAGCTCGCCCGCGAAGGTGGGCGTGGGCCGGGGCGGCGTGGGACGCCCGATCGGCTTCTCGACGCGGCCGCGCACGCCGGCGGTCGGCCGGGCGGCGGGCGCGGGCGCGGCGGCCGCGGCGGGCGCCGGCTTCGCGGCGGGCGGCGGCGCGGCGGCGGGCGGCGGCGCGGCAGCGACCGGCCCCGCCTGGCCGTTGCCGGCGGCGGGGGCCGCCCCCTCCTTCTTGAAGCGCGACGGCGCGTCGTCGGGGATCGTCTCGTCGGGATGGAGCCGGCGCGCGCGCGCGAGCAGCACCTCGTGCGTCTCCGGAATGTCCGGGTTCGGCACGCAGCAGTCGACCGGGCACACCGCCGCG
>DASRHG010000032.1:0-8350 GCA_035650655.1 Binatia bacterium
CGAGCAGCGCCGGCAGCACCCGGCCCATGACGAGGTGCTCCGGCGCGTCCTCGCCGCGCCAGCCGCGCCACGTGACGAGGAGCAGCGCGGGGATGCGGTAGAGGAGGTGCAGCGAGGCGAGGGCGTTGAGCGACACGCCGAGCCCCGAGTTCTGCATCACGACGAGCGGGAACCGCCCGCCCAGGTACGCGCCCGCGGCGACGCCGAGCGCCGCGTCCTCGCGCGTCTCGGGGAAGTAGAGCCGGCGCCGCTCGAGCTCCGCGATGACGGGCCCGACGAGCGAGCACGGGACGCCGGTGAAGAAGTCGAACCCCGCCGCGAGAAGGCGGTCGACGAAGCGATCGGCGGGAAAGACGCTCACTGTCGCTCGCGCGCGACCCCGACCGGGAGCCGATCCCTAGGGTGCTGCCTCGATCCAGGCGCGCCGGTAGTCGTCGAAGCTGTCGATCTCCATCCAGCCCTTGTGGATGTCGACGGCCGTGATCGGGTGGCCGCGGTCGACGAGCGCCTGGAGGATCTGGGGCACCGTCGCCCGGTCGAGCCCCTCGGCCCGGCCCTGCGCGAGCTCCTCGTGGACGGCGCGGAGCGCGGCCGCGCCGCGCTCGGAGAAGGCCGCCATGCCGATGAACTCGCCGTGGGCCTCGTCGGGCGCGACCTCCGGGCCGATGCGCAGCACGCGGCTCCCGCCCTCCGGTGCCACGAAGCGGCGGCCGTTCGGCGGCGTCTCCGTGACGACCAGGTCGAGCGGCCCGGGCGGCAGCGGGATGCCCGCCCGATGGGCGTCGTGGAACGCCCGGTCGACGACGACCGCGACGTCGGCCTCGGTGCGCAGCAGCTTCTCGAGGATGCCCGCCTCGAAGATGATGTCCCCGTAGAGGAGGAGGAACGGGCCGCGGAGGACCTCCTCGGCGCGGAAGAGCGAGTAGAGCTCGCCCGTCTCCCGAAAGCGGTCGTTGTCGACGAACCGCACCCCCGGCACCTTCACCTGCTCCTTCTTGTAGCCGCGCACGACCGTCACGTCGGTGATGCCCGCGGCTCGGAGCGCGCGCACCTGGCGCTCGAGGATCGTCCGCCCCTTCACGTCGAGCATGGTCTTCGGGCGGTCCTGGACGAGCGGGAGGAGCTGCGGGTCGAAGCCGGCCGCGAGGATGACGGCGCGCGGCGGGCGGTCGCCGGCGAAGAGGAAGCGCTGCTCGTTCGCCTTCAGCTCCGGGACGCCGACGAGCGCGTAGACCTCCTCGAGCCGCGCGATCCGCTCCTCGACGCTCGCCGCCCTGCCGCTCCGCCGGATCTCCCCGAGGACGTCGCGCATCGCGACGATCCCGGCCCGCAGCGCCTGGTTCGCGAAGATCGCCATCCGGAAGCCCGCGGCCTCCAGCTCCTCGGCGGCGACGGTCGGATAGGTCGTCGGCACGGCGACGAGCGGGACGCCGCCGTCCCAGCGGGCCGCGAACTCCCGCAGCTCGGAGAAGTCGGGCGCCTTCGAGTGGACGAGGACGGCGTCGGCGCCGGCCGCGGCGTACGCGCGCGCCCGCCGGAAGGCTTCGTCCATGCCGAGGCCGGCGATGAGCGCCTCGGTCCGCGCGATCACGACGAAGCCGCGGTTCCGGCGTGCGGTCGTCGCGGCCTCGATCTTCCGCGCGTGCTCCTCGACCGGGACGAGGTCCCGCCGGACGCCGGCGTAGAAGCTGCACCGCTTCGGAAAGTCGTTGTCCTCGATGCAGAGCCCGGCGGCACCCGCGCGCTCGAACTCGGTCACCGTGCGCATGACGTTGATCGCGTTGCCGTAGCCGTTGTCGCAGTCGGCCACGACCGGGATGCCGACCGCGTCGACGATCCGGCGCACGGCGTCGAGCGTCTCGGTGAGCGTCAGGATGTTCGCGTCGGGGACCGCCTGCACGGCGGAGATCCCGAAGCCGCTCGCCCAGATCGCACCGAACCCCGCCTGCTCGGCGAGCTTCGCGGAGAGCGCATCGTGCGCTCCCGCAGCGAGCACGATGCCCGGCCGCGTGAGGAGCGGCAAGAGCGCTTCACCCATGGCGTCCTTCGGAAGCGCCGCTTATAGCGACGGAGCGGAGGACGCGCAAGGACGTTCTCCTGTGCGAGACGGCGTCACCGCACGCCTCCCGTCGAACGACGGTTGCACATCGGTAACACGTGGTATACACGCCGCCTTGACCGTTCGGTCAAGACCGGTCGCCGGCGGCGGAACCGTCTCACGTCGACGTCCCCGCGCGCGCCCAAGGGAGGGGATGAGATGCGGACGCTGTTCCTGAACCCACCTTCGTACGACGACTTCGACGGGGGCGCGGGTGCGCGCTACCAGGCGAAGCGCGAGGTGTGGTCGTTCTGGTACCCCACCTGGCTCTCGTATCCCGCCGGCATGCTGCCCGGCGCGCGCCTGCTGGACGCCCCGCCACTCCACATGTCCGTCGACGAGGTGGTCCGCATCGCGCGGGACTACGACCACGTCGTCCTCCACACGAGCACGCCCTCCTTCCGCGCCGACGTGCGGACGGCGCAGGCCTTGAAGACCGCCAAGCCGGATCTCGTGATCGGCTTCGTCGGCGGGCACGTGACGGCCCGTCCGGAGGAGTCGCTCCGCTTCGCCGACTCGGCGATCGACTACGTCGCGCGCAAGGAGTTCGACCTCGCGGTCGTCGCCGTGGCGGAGGGCCGTCCGTACGACGACATCGAGGGGATCAGCTTCCTCCGGGACGGCGCCTACGTCCACAATCCGGAGCCGCCCGCGCTCACGACGGAGCAGCTGGACGCCCTCCCCTTCTCGACCGAGGTCTACGCCCGCGACCTCGACTACAGGAAGTACAACAGCCCCTACTGCCAGTACCCGTACGTCTCGCTCTACACCGGCCGCGGCTGCCCCGCGCGGTGCACGTTCTGCCTCTGGCCGCAGGTGACGACGGGCCACACCTACCGCACGCGCTCGGTCGAGAACGTCCTCGAGGAGTGCTCCCGGGTGAAGCGGCTCTTCCCCGAGATGAAGGAGCTCTTCTTCGACGACGACACCTTCACCGCCGACCCGAAGCGCGCCGTCGCGATCGCGAAGGGGCTCGGACGGCTCGGCATCACGTGGTCCACGAACTCGCGCGCGAACGTCGACCGCGAGACGCTCCGGGCGCTGAAGGACAACGGGCTCCGCCTCTTCGTCGTCGGCTACGAGTCCGGCAACGAGCGGATCCTGAAGAACATCCGCAAGGGCGTGAGCGTCGAGCGCGCGCGCCGCTTCACGAAGGACTGCCACGACATCGGGATCCTGATCCACGGCACGTTCATCATGGGCCTCCCCGGCGAGACGAGGGAGACGATCGAAGAGACCATCCGCTTCGCGCTCGAGATGAAGCCCGAGACCGTCCAGTGCTCGCTCGCGTCGCCGTATCCGGGGACGGCGATGTACGACTGGGTCCGCGAGCACAAGTACCTGACCGTCGACAGCCTCGTGGACGAGACGGGCTACCAGAAGTGCACGGTGTCGTACCCCGAGGTCTCGGCCGAGGAGATCTTCAAGGCCGTCGAGACCTTCTACCGCCGCTACTACTTCAGCCGCCGCTACATCTGGAAGTCGCTCAAGAAGATGGCGACCGACCGGCACGAGGCGAAGCGGCTCCTCGGCGAGGGGAAGGACTTCCTCGTCTCGATGTACAAGCGCCGGCAGATCGCGGCGCAGAGCGCGCGTCCCGAGTCGAACGCCTCGGCGTAGATGCACGCCCCGACCGCGTTCGTCCTCGGCTGCCTCGCGATCGCGAGCGTCTACCAGCTCTACCAGGCGGCCGCCGCCTGGCTCTTCTTCCGCCGCGCGCGCCGCGCGCCGGCGCCGGCGGCCCCCCTGCCGCCCGTCACCGTGCTGAAGCCGCTCAAGGGGCCGGGCGTCGACCTCTACGCGAACCTCGTGAGCTTCTGCCGCCAGGACTACCCGGGCGGCTTCCAGATCGTCTTCGGCGTGACGGATCCCACGGACCCGGCGGTCGCGATCGTGCAGCGCGTGAAGCGCGAGTTCCCCGACGTCGACATCGTGCTCGCCGTCGGCGACGCCGCGGGCACGAACCGCAAGGTCGCAAACCTGCGCCAGATGATGCGGCACGCGCGGCACCGGATCCTCGTCCTGAGCGACAGCGACATCCGCGTCCGACCCGACTACCTCCGCGCGATGGTCGCGCCGCTCGGCGACCCGGCGGTCGGCCTCACGACCTGCCTCTACCGGGGCGTCGGGCCCTTCGGGCTGCCGTCGCTCCTCGAGGCGCTCTTCATCAATACGGACTTCATCCCGATGGTGCTCGCCGTGACCGTCGCCCCGCTCCGGTGGGGCTACGGGGCGTCCATGGCGCTCACCCGCGAAGCGCTCGACGCGATCGGGGGGTTCGCCGCGATCGCCGACTACCTCGCCGACGACAACCAGCTCGGGGGGCGCATCTTCAAGGCCGGCTACCGCCTCGTCCTCGTGCCGTACGTGGTCGAGACCGTGCTCGACTCGGTGACGCTCTCCGACGTCTGGCGCCACCAGCTCCGCTGGGCGCGGACGTATCGGGTGTGCCAGCCCGCGGGCTGGTTCTTCTCGGTCCTGACCCACGCGACGCTGTGGGCGCTCGCGACGCTCGTGGCGCTCCGCGGAACCCCGCTCGCCTGGGCGCTCGCGGGCGCGGCCGTCGCCGTCCGCGTCGGCTCGCTCGCCGTCATCATGCGCGCGCTCCGCGAGCCCGAGACGCCGCGGCACCTCTGGCTCGTCCCGCTGAAGGACCTCGTCAGCTCCGCCGTCTGGCTCGCGGCCTTCCTCGGGCGCGAGGTCCACTGGAGCGGCCGAGTGCTCCGTGTCGGCCGCGACGGGCGGATGACGCCCGTCGCCGTGCCGGCGGAGCTGGTCGCGGACGAGCCCGAGACGGCGCGCGCGTCGGGCAGCTGACGCCGCGCTACGCGGCGAGGTCGGAGTACGAGACGAGCTCGACGCCGGCCGCGTCGAGCTCCGCGCGGACCCGGGCGCTCGTGAGCGCGGCCACCTCGACCGCGTGGTCGTAGCCGCGCTGGTACGCGGCCATGCACGGCGCCTGCGCGGTCGCCGGATGGCAGTAGAGCTCGCTCGCCCCCGGCGGGAGCGCGCGCACGAGCGCGCGGACGTACGCCTCGTCCACGTGCCCGGTCTGGTGCATCCCGTAGACCCGGTCGGCGGTCGCGATCCCGGCGGCTCGGAGTCGCGGCGCCGCCCACGCGGCGAGCCCGCGGAAGACGTACCCTTCGAGCACCTTGCGGACGAGGTGACGTCGATCGTGCCGGAGCGCCGCCACGAGGTCCTCCCGCGAGAGGCGGACGGCGCGGATGCCGTAGCGGGGCGCGAGCTCGAGGAGCAGGGGGAGGATCATCGGATGGAGGTGGATGTTCAGATGCCCGTCGACGTGCGCGAGGCGGAGGCCCGTCGCGGCGAACGCGTCGAGCTGGGCCTCGACCTCGCGGCGCAGCTCGGCGCGGCCGCGCCGGGTGACGGCGCGCCACGCGTACCCGAGCGCGGTCGGGATCGGCGCGTCGCCGAACGTGCCATCGGCGCGGACGAGGTGCGGGACGGCGTCGCGGGGCGCCGCGGCGCGGCCCTGCGCGAGGACGAGGTGGAGGCCGACGGCGAGCCGCGGGTTCGCGCGCGCCAGCGCCGCCGCCTCGGCCGCCGCGTCGCCCGTCACCATGAGGCTCGCGCTGGTGAGGATCCCCTCCCGGTGCGCGCGCACGATGCCGGCGTTCACCTCCGGCGCGGCTCCGAAGTCGTCGCCCGTCACGATGAGCCGCCGCCGGCTCATGTGAGCGCGTCGATCGCGGGCAGCGGTCCGGGAAGGCCGAGATCGCGGACGGTCACCGCGAGCTCGTCGAGCCGATCGACGATCGCGTCCGGGCCGTCGAGCGGGAGGAGGACGCCGTCGTTCGCCCGGCGGTCGCGCAGCCACGCGGCGATGATCGTCGTCGCGTCCACGTCGTCGCGCCCGAGCGGCACGTCCTGATACGCCGCGAAGCGCTGGCGGACGAGGTCGACGGCCGCCGCGAGGTCGCCGATCGCGGCGATGCGGAGCTCGAACGCGAGCCGCCCGCCGAGGACCGCGTAGAAGAGCGCCGCATCCCGGGCGACGGTCGGGAGGAGGACGACGAAGTTCTGCCGCGCGAGCACCCACGCGAGCGCGCGCTGCCGCGCGCGGAGCGTCTCCAGAAGCTCGAGGTCGCGCTGCACCCGCGCAGCCGCCTCGAACCGCTCCCCCGCCGCGAGCCGATCACGGCGGGCGACGAGCGCGGCGAGCGGCGCCTCGTTCTCGCCGGCGAGGAAGGCGACGAGCGCGTCGACCTGCGCGCGATACGCCGCGGCGTCGACGCGCGCCGCGCACGGCGCGGTGCAGGCCCCCACCTGCCCCGAGAGGCACGGCGTCGCGGCGGGCGACGGCGCGAGCGCGCCGGGACAGGTCCGGAGCCCGAAGAGCCGGCCGAGCACGGCGTGCGCCCGGTCCGCGGCGTCGCGGCTGCGGAAGGGCCCCACGTAGAGGGCGCGATCGGGGGCGAGCCGCTCCGTGACCCAGAGCCGGGGATACGTACCGCGGACGCCGAGCTTCAGGAAGCCGACACGCGGCAGGTGCTTCCGCTGCCGGTTGTAGGGAGGCTTGAGGTCCCGGATCTGACGCGCTTCGAGCAGCGACGCGGCGAGCTCGCTCCCCGTTTCCGTCACGCGGAAGTCGTACACGTGCCGGATGAGGTCGAGGACGCGCGGCGAGTGGCCGCGCGCGTTCGTGAAGTAGCTCGCGAGGCGCTCGCGGAGCCGCACGGCCTTGCCGACGTAGAGGAGCCGCCCGTCCTCGCCGAGGAGATGGTAGACGCCCGGCGTCGCGGGCACGCCGTCGAGCCGCTGCCGCGGTACGTGGACGACGAACGGCCGGCCGTCGGCGGCGCTGCGCTGGAAGTCCAGCAGCTGGTCGACGCGGGTGATCCCGCGTCCGGCCGCGCGCTCGAGGAAGACGCAGAGGATCTCCGCGGCGATGCGGGCGTCGGGCAGCGCGCGGTGGCGGCCGAAGCACGCGATGCCGAGATGGCTCGCGACGACGTCGAGCGCGCGGCGGCGGAGCTCGGGCAGGAGCCGGCGGGCGAGCCGGAGGGTGCAGAGCCCCGGATGGTCGAGCCGGCGTCCGACGACCCGCTCGGCCGCGGCGTTCAGGTGCGCGAGATCGAAGGCGGCGTTGTGCGCGACGAGGACGTCGTCGCCCGCGAACTCGAGGAAGCGCGGCAGCACGGCGTCGATGCGCGGCGCCTCGGCGACCATCTCGTCGGTGATGCCCGTCAGCCGGCTGACGAAGGGCGGGATCGGCCGCTCGGGGTTCACCAGGGTCGCGAACGTCTCGGCGAGCCGCCCCTGCCGGACGCGCACGGCCCCGATCTCGGTGATGCCGGTCCCGCCCGCCGGGCCGCCCGTCGTCTCGAGGTCGACGACCACGAACGAGGCCTCCGCGCACGGGCGCGCGAGCGCGTCGAAGGCGCGCGCGCGCCACCGGCCGGCGTCGGCGTCGAAGCGGAAGCGAGGGTCGGTGCCGAGGAGCGTCGCGAGGAAGCGCGGCCCGAACTCCGGGTCGCGGCCGCGGGCGGTGAAGACGAGGTCGAGCAGCTCCTCCGGCGACGCCCCGGCGGGACGGTCGGCCAGGTAGCCGTAGAGCCGCTGCCGCATGCGGCCGGGTCAGCTCGCCGCGGTCAGAAGGAGAAGAAGCCCTTGCGTCGCGCCGGGGCGCCCGGCGCCTTCTCGCGGAGCGCGGTCGCCCGGAGCTCTTCCTCGAACCGTTCGAGCGCGGCGCGCTGGCGCGCCTCGAACTGCTCGAGCTCGCGCTTGCGCCGCTCGTGGAACTCCTCGAAGTCGCGGGTCCAGGCCGCGTGGAAGCGCGCGAGCGCGTCCTCCACGCGGCGGACCATGCCGAGCGTCGGGACGAGCGAGCCGTTGCAGTGCGGGCAGTAGAAGACGACGCCGGCGCGGAAGTGGCGGAAGGGGACGCTGTAGTCGCCCGAGCAGCGGAAGCAGCGGATCGGGATCTCCCAGTCATCGGGCGCCGGGATCGCGATGCCCGCGGTCTCGACCGGCGCCGTGGCCGCCGGCGGCGGCGCCGCGGGTGCCGGCGCGGGCCCGGCCTTCGCCGGCGGCGCGGCCTTCGCGGCCGCCGCCCCCTCCCCGCCTCCTGCCGCCGGCACCGCCGCTCCCTCCTTCTTGAAGCGCGACGGCGCGTCGTCGGGGATCGTCTCGTCGGGATGGAGCCGGCGCGCGCGCGCGAGCAGCACCTCGTGCGTCTCCGGAATGTCCGGGTTCGGCACGCAGCAGTCGACCGGGCACACCGCCGCG
>DASRHG010000033.1:0-7091 GCA_035650655.1 Binatia bacterium
TGCGCTCGATTCGGACGCGGCGGCGGCGGTAGAAGACGCGGTCGAAGCCGTCGACCGCACGGCACCAGTCGAACCACGCCTCCTCCTCGTCGATCGCGGCGCCGGGGTCCGCGGTGTCGGAGAGGACGAAGAAGTGGAAGCGATCGAGCGCGCCCGCGCGCGCGACCGAGTCGTACGTCGCGCGGAGCCCCGCGAAGACGCGGTGCACGGGCTCCGCGCAGATCGGCATGACGATCGCGGTGCGCGCGCCGCCCGGCGGCGCGGCGCGCGGCTCCGTCGTGGTCGAGGGCGGGAGGCTCGTGATCGCGAAGCGATCGTGACGGACGAGCGTCACGAAGCCGAGCAGCGCGGTCCAGAAGCCGATCGAGATCCACCCGAAGAGGGCGCCGAAGAAGACGATGATGCCGACCTCGAGCGGCGTTCGGCCGTGCTCGGGCAGCACGTTCACCATGAAGCCGCTCGCGACCGTGGTCGGGATCAGGACGAGCGCGAAGAGGAGGACCCGGCGGCGGTGCGCCGCGCGCGTCCACGGCAGGCGGCGCCGGAGCTGGCGGAGGGGGCTCCCGTAGAGAGCGCGCGCGCGGGTCTCCGCATCGGTCCCGCGGCGACGGAAGAGCGCGCGCTCGATGCGCTCGGACACCATCGACCGCCGGCAGAGCCCGGGCGTCGACCGCCACGCGCCGCGCGGCGCGGACCGGCTCCCGGCGCTCGCCCGCGCGAGCCGCCACGCGCGAAACGCCTCGTCCGGGTCGCCGCCGGCGCCGTCCACGGACCGCTCGAGGACGAGCCGCCGCACGGCGGCGAGCGTCGCGCCGACGGCCTCCGTCGCGCCGTCCCACGGGCCGTCGAGCGCCCGCTCGACCGCCTCGGCCGCGAGCGCGTCGCGCTCGGCCTCCGGGACGTCGAGCGCGGCGAGATACGCGCGCGCGCGCTCGTGCGCCTCCTTCCAGTCCTGGATGAGGCGCTCGGGGGCGACTTCGAGGCGGCGCGCGTGCGGCGCCGCGAGGCTGGCGTCCGGGCTCACGGCAGGAGCGTGTACGACCAGGTCTCGGTGAGCGCCTGGCCGGCCTCGTCGAGGAACGCGCGGAGCTCGATCGGGTCCTTCCTCCGGGGCTTCACCTGGAACGTGAGCCGCCAGCCGCCCGTCACCGTGTTCTTCACGACGTGCTGGTCGACGAGCTCCGCCGCTTCGTCGCCGCCGACGACCGTGACGACGCCGCGGAGCACGCGGTCGGCGGGGAGCGCCGCGAGCTTCGCGCCGGCGAAGTCGACGACGAAACGCGTGGCGCCCTTCACGGTGCCGTCGTCGCGGCGGGTCGCGACGACGCGGCCGCCCGGCGGGCGCCCGCCGTCCTCGCCGTACCAGGACATCGCGTAGGCGAAGCGGCCGGGCGCCCCGGGCTTCGGCATCGTCTCGGGGACCCAGTAGGTGACGACGTTGTCGTTCGTGTCGGCGTTCGTCGGGATCTCGACCAGCTCCATCCGCCCCCGCCCCCAGTCGTCGCGCGGCGTGATCCACAGGCTCGGGCGCTCGTCCGGCCGCGTCTCCAGGTCCTGGTAGTGGTCGAAGTCGCGGTCCCGCTGGAGGAGACCGAAGCCGCGGGGGTGCTCCATCTGGAAGCCGCTCACGTGCAGCGTACGAGGGTTGTCGATCGGACGCCAGAGCCACTCGCCCGTCGCGAACGCGAGGAGGAGGCCGTCCGAGTCGTGCGCCTCGGGACGGAAGTCGGAGAAGGTGCGGATCGTGTTCTCCCCGTGGAAGAACATGCTGGTCGCGGGCGCGATCCCGAGCTTCTTCACCTCGGCACGGAGAAAGAGGCGGCACTCCACCTGCACGGTGGTCGGCTCGCCGGGGTCGATCGCGAAGCGGTAGGCGCCGGTGACCCGCGGGCTGTCGAGGAGCGCGTAGACGGTCATCTCCTTGGCGTTCGGCGGCGGCTCGACCAGCCAGAACTCGCGAAACCAGGGGAACTCCTCGCCCCACGGCTCCGCGGTGTCGATCGCGAGCGCGCGTGCCGAGAGGCCGAAGACCTCGTCCTTGCCGACGGCCCGGAAGTACGTCGCGCCGAGGAAGACGATCACCTCGTCCCAGTAGTCGCGGTTCTTGATGGGGTAGTGGACGCGGAAGCCGGCGTAGCCGAGGTCCTGCGGGACCTTGCTCGCGAAGTCGTTCTTCCCGTAGTCGAAGCGGCTCGGCGAGAAGGGGACGGGGTGAACGCCGTTCCTCCCGACGACGTTGATGGCGACGACCCGGTTGTAGAAGAGCCCGGGGTGGAAGAACTGCACCTGGAAGGGCGAGTGGGTGTCGCGCCAGAGCGCGTGGTCGGCGCGGTAGCGGATGTCGCGCCACTGATCGTAGCTGATGCCGAGCAGCCACGAGGGGACCGTGTCCGTCGCGTCCTTGTAGGGCTGCTCGGCGAGGCGGCGCGCGCGGTCGGCGACCGTGTCGAGATCGAAGGCGCGCGCCGGCGCGGCGGCGAGGGCCACGAGGCCGACGAGCGCCGCCACGGCGAACGTCGAGCGCGGCGCCGGGCGCCGGATGGGTCGTGGGTCGGGTCCTGCGGGCACGGCGGTCTTCGGACGCAGGAGCGCTAGGTTTCACGCGCCGGCCCGCCGGTCAAGCCGAGACGACGGTCGCACACTCGCGTGTCACGCGTCGCGCGGTGCACCTCTGCCGCGCCCGGCGTCACGCCTCCCCGTCCGATTCCGCCGAGAGGTGTCTCGGCGCGGCTGCTATCCGCCGAGCGCGGCCTTCACCTGCTTGAACGTCTCGAGGTTCTTCTGGAGACCGTCCACGTGCTGCTGCATCTCGCCGATCGCGCCGCCCATCTTCGCGGCGGAGCCGAGCCCGCCGCCCTGCTCGCCCGCCTTCTCCATCGCCTTGCCGGGGACCTGGCCGAGCTGCGCTTCGGCGCTGCGCTCAGCGAGGGAGCCGCAGAGGAATCCCGTCGCGAAGACGCCGGCGACCAACGCCGCTCGCCATCCACGGTCGATCGTCCGCTTCGTCATGGTCCGTCCTCCCGCGCCGGCTTGTGGCGGCGGCCCCCGGTGGGGTCAATGGGGGCCGCCGCGCGGGCGGCCGGAACGCGTGCTCGGGCGGGCGGCGAGCGGGTCCTCGGGCCAGTCGTGCTTCGGGTAGCGGCCGCGGAGGAGCTTGCGGACCTCCCGGTACGTCGTCCGCCAGAAGCTCGCGAGGTCGTCGGTCACCTGCACGGGGCGGCCGCTCGGCGCGAGCAGCTCGACGACGAGCGCGACCCGACCGGCGGCGAGACGCGGCGTCGCCGCCAGGCCGAAGAGCTCCTGGATGCGCGCCGCGATCGCGGGCGGGCGATCGGGCTCGTAGCGGACGCGCACGGTTCGGCCGCTCGGGAGCCGATGCTCCGCGGGCGCCTCCCGCGCGAGGGCCGCGCGCTCGCGGTGCCCGAGCATCGCCAGGACGGCCGCGGCGACGTTCGCCCCGCGGAGCTCGGCGAGCGTCGTGCACCCCCGGGCGAGCGACGCGGCGGCGTCGGCGACGAGCGCGTCGGGATCCTCCGGCCACTCGAGCTCGGGCATGGCGCGCGCGAGAAAGCGCAGGCGAGCGACCAGCGCCCGCTCCGCGTCGCCGACCACGCCGGCGGCCACGGGGTCGGCGCGCACCACGTCGGCGAGCACGGCCCCCGCGGCGGGGCGGTCGACGTCGGTACGGACCGTCTCGGCGAGGACGACGTCCTCGTAGCGCGTCGTGATCCGCTCGACGACGCGTCCGCGGGCGGCGTCGAAGGCGAGGCCGCGCGTCTCGGCGGTCGGAAGCCACTCGCGCTCGACCGCGCTCGCCGCGCGCACGACGGCCTCGGGCCCGCCCCGGTGGTCGAGGTCGACGGCGACGAAGAGCTCCGCCTCGCGGACGACGCTCTCGGGCGCGAGCGCGACGCCCGTCCCGCCGACCATGAGCGCCCGCGGCGACCCGGGCGCGCGCCGCCGCGCGACGCGGTCCGGGAAGCCGGCGAGGATCGCGCGGCGGAGCGCCGCCGGGTCGGCGCTCGCGCCGGACGGCACGAGCCGCGCGAGCTGGCGGCGCGCGCGCTCGACCGCCCGCACGGCGCGCGGGTCGAGCCCGAGCGCGCGGCACGCGTCCGGCGCGAACCCCCGCCGGGCCGCGTCCGCGAAGAGGTCCATGCGGAGGAGGACGTCCGACGGACCGGCGGGGCGGTCGGCCCGGGCGCCGCCGAAGGCGCGCGCGTCGGCCAGGATGTCGCGCTCGCTCGCGAGCGCCGCGAGGAGCGCGCCCTCGCGGCCGGCGCCGGCGCGCTCCGTCTCGAGGAGGAGCCGCGCGAGCCGAGGCTCGACGGGGAGGGCGAGCATGCGCCGGCCCGTGTCGGTGAGCGCGCCCGCCTCGTCGAGCGCGCCGAGGCGCGCGAGCAGGCGCTCGGCGCGCGCGACGGCGGCGGGCGGCGGCGGGTCGACCCAGCGAAGCGACGCCGGGTCGCCGAGCGCCCAGGCGCGCAGCTCGAGCACGGTGCGCGTGAGGTCGAGCCGGAGGATCTCCGGTGTCTCGTGGGCGCGCCGGCCGGCGTGCTCCGCCCGGGACCAGAGCCGCACGCAGCGGCCGGGCCCGGTCCGCCCCGCGCGCCCGGCGCGCTGGTCGGCGGAGGCGCGGCTGATCGGGACGACGCGGAGCACGTTCACGCCGTGGCGCGGGTCGAGCCGCGCGACGCGCGCGAGCCCGGAATCGACGACCGCGGCCACGCCCTCGACCGTGAGCGCGGTCTCGGCGACGTTCGTCGCGAGCACCACGCGCCGCCGTGGTCCCGGCCGGAGCGCGCACTCCTGCGCGTCGAGCGGCTGGTCGCCGTGAAGCGCCACGACGTCGAACCCGCGCGCGGCGGCGAGCGGGGCGAGCGCCTCGGCGGCGCGACGGATCTCGGGGGCGCCGGGCAGGAAGACGAGGACGTCGCCCGGCGCGTCGAGGAGCCGGCCGACGGCCGCGGCGACGCGGAGCGCGAGCGGGCGGGCTGCGGGGGCCGGCGGGGACTCGTCGTACTCGACGGTCACGGGGTAGGCACGGCCCTCGGAGGTGAGGACGGCGGCGTCGCCGAGCGCCGCCGTGACCGCCGCCGTGTCGAGCGTCGCCGACATGACGACCAGGCGCAGGTCGGGCCGGACGCTCTCCTGGAGAGTCCGCACGACGGCGAGCGCGACGTCGCCCTGGAGGTGGCGCTCGTGGAACTCGTCGAGCACGACGACCCCCACGTCCTCGAGGAACGGGTCGTCGGCGAGCCGGCGCGAGAAGACGCCCTCGGTGACGAACCAGAGGCGGGTCCGCCCGTCGCCGCGCTGCTCGAAGCGGACGCGGTAGCCGACCTCGCCGCCGACCGCGCCCCCGCGCTCGCGCGCGACGAACGCCGCGGCGGCCCGCGCCGCGATCCGCCGCGGCTCGAGCACGACGACGGCGCGCCCGCCGGCGATCCCGGCGTCGAGGAGCGCGGCGGGGACGCGCGTCGTCTTCCCGGCGCCGGGCGCCGCCCGCAGCACGAGCCGCCGTCCCTCGCGCAGCGCCGCGACGACGTCGGGCAGGAGCGGGTCGATGGGGAGCGCGCGCACGGTCTCCCCGCATGCCGCGCGCCCGCCCGCACGGCAACCGCGGCGTGCGCGCATCGGCGGGCGCCGACGGGGGACGGCACGATCTGCCGTCCGAGCGCGGTTCAGCGCCGGAGGAGCGAGCGCGCCGTCACCGGCGGGGCCAGACCTGCACCGGGCCGGCCACGGTCTCACCCGTCGTCTCGTCGACGATCCACCCGTTCAGGCGGCCGCCCGGCAGCTCCTCCTGCGCGAGCCGATAGGCGTGCCCGCGCTCGACCTCGAGCGGGATCTCGACGTAGGGCCACTCGTACGCGATGCCGCCGCCCCAGGCGCTCCCGCTCTGGAGGATCGGGCCGGAGGCGGGATGCGCGTACGCGAGCTGGATGCGGTGGGGGCCCGGGTCGATCGGGAGGTGCTCGGTCGTGAGCGATCCGCGGTCGCGCGTCACCGGGAGGTCGTCCACCTTCGCGAGGACGACGCCGCGCCGGCGCATCTCGATGACGAGCGTCGACACGCCCGGCCGCCCGTGGCGGGTGAAGAGGGCGCAGCCGCCGAGGACGACGAGCGCGAGCGCGACGGCGCCGCGGGCGAGGACCGGCATCGAGCCGATTGTTCCCGCGCGCCCCTGCCCGGTCAATGCCGGGGCGGCTCAGGCGACGACGCGTCGGGCGCGGAGCTCCGCGATCTCGGCCGCAGTGTAGCCGTGCTCGGCGAGGACGGCGTCCGTGTGCTCGCCGAGGCGGGGGGCGGGCGCTCGCACGCTCGGCGTCATATTCGAGAACTTGACCGGGAAGCCGACCATCGGCACGTCGCCGAGCGTCGGATGGCGGACGCGCTCGATCATCCCGAGCGCCGCCGTCTGCGCGTCGGCGAGGACGCGGTCGACGGTGTTCACGGGGACGGCGGGGACGTCCGCCTCCGCGAGCGTCGCGAGGAGCGGCTCCGCATCGTGCCGGGCGATCGCGGCTTCCAGCTCGGCCTCGAGCTCGGCGCGATGCTTCACGCGCTCCTGATTGCTCGCGAAGCGCGGGTCGGCGAGGAGGTGCTCGAGGCGGAGCGCGGCGGCGAGCCGCTGCCACAGCCGGTCGTTCGCGCCGGCGATGAAGATCCAGCGGCCGTCGCGGCAGCGGAAGTTCCGGTAGGGGACGATCGAGGGGTGCGAGGACCCGAGCGCCTTCGGGACGACGTCGGCGACGAGCACGCCCTCGGCGTGGTAGTTGAGGAGACTCACCGCCGTCGCGAGGAGCGACGCGTCCACGCGCTGGCCGCGGCCGGTCGTCTCGCGCTGGAGGAGCGCGTTCACGATGCCGAACGCGCTGATCGCCCCCGTCCCGAGGTCGAGGAAGGAGACGCCGCAGCGGACCGGCGCGCCGCCCACCTCGCCGGTGATCGACATGACGCCGCTGAACGCCTGCATCACCGCCTCGTAGCCGCCGCTCTCCGCGCGCGGGCCGGTGCGGCCGAAGGCGGCGATCGAGCAGTAGACCAGGCGCGGCTGGATCGCGGCGAGCGTCTCGTAGCCGAGGCCG
>DASRHG010000034.1:0-4833 GCA_035650655.1 Binatia bacterium
TGCGGCCGATGACGATGTCGGTGAAGCCGAAGTTCTGGCGGTAGATGGAGTGCATCACCGCCTCCTTCGGCCCCCCGTAGAACATCTTGATGTCGAGGCCGAGGAGGAGGACGCGGTCCGGCACGGACTCGCCGCGCGGACCCCAGAGCGCCGGGTCGCTGTCGCCCTCGCCGAGCGCGCGTGTCTCGATCAGCGCCTCGTAGGTCTGCATGCGGATCTCCGCGCGGACGTCGTCGCCCTTCGTCTCGCCGATGAGCGGGTTCAGCACGGCGCCGGCGTCGTACCCCTGCCGCAGCAGCGTCTCGAGGCCGTAGACGAGCGCGTACTCGTGCGCGCGGTGGAGCGGGTTCCGCGTCTGGAACGCGACGACGCGGTTCCAGCCCTTCTCGCGGAAGATGGCGCGCACCTCGCGCGGCGTCTTCACGTACTTCCCGAACTTCGGGTGCTTCGGCTGCGGGAGGACGCGGATCCGGCCGCCGAGGAGGTGCGTCTTGTCGGCGTCGCCCTTGATCACCATGTCGGCGCCGGGGTGGTCCGTGCGCTCGGTCTGGTAGACGCAGCGGACGTACTTCGCCTTGTCCCACGGGAAGACGTCGGTCAGGTCGAGCGTCGCGACGATGGTGCCCGCGCCGTTCACGAGCGCGACCGTCCGCCCGCGCCGGAGCGTGCTGGCCAGCGCGGCGCTCACGGGGAGCGCGAGCGGGATCGTCCACACCCAGCGCCGGCCGCCGTGCTCGATGACGCATTCGTCGAGGACGCGATGGTACGTCGCCTCGTCCATCGGCCCGACGAGCGGGCTGAGCGCCCCGTCGCCGAACCGGTACACGGTCGAGAGATCGGCGTCGGAGACGGGGACTTTCGGAAGCTTCGCCGCGTCGGCGAGGAAGGCTTTTTCCTCGTTCGGCGGGACCGTGCAGGAGACGGGCTCGGTGAGTCCGCCGTGCGGCGGGATCAGATCGGACATCGTGCTCCTTTCTCGAATCGGAGGGCGGAGTTCGTGCGCGCCGCGGGCGGCGCCGCGGCGGGGCCAAGCTAGGCGAAACGGGACGGCATCTCAACCCGCGCGGCTCCTCCGGCGGCCGCCGATCGGGTGCGCTGGCAGAGCGCACGGCACCTGCCTTCGCCGTGCGACGCCGACGATCACGACGCGGAGAGGCGGAGTCCGATCAGGGGCCAGTAGTACGTGGCGACGAGGTTGAACGCGCCCCACGCGATCGCGACCATGAGGCTTCCGGGGAGCAGCATGTCGCGCAGGCGGAGGTAGCCCGACGAGTACGCGATCGCGTTCCCCGGCGTGCCGACGGGCAGCGTGAACGCGAGCCCCGCCGGCAGCGCGACCGCCGGCGCCATGAGGCGCGGGTCGATGTGGAACTGGGTCGCGATCCCGAGGGCGACGGGCATGAGGAGCGCGACGACCGCGGAGTGGCTCATCGCCTCGGTCAAGAGGATGCCGAACGCCGAGATGATCGCCACCACGGCGAACGGGCTCTGGGCCCAATGGCTCACCGTCATCTCCGCGATCCACCGCGACGCGCCCGAGTGCGTCATCGCCGAGCCGAGGGCGATGGCGCCGCCGTACATGAGGAGGACGCCCCAGTTGACGTAGGGCTCGACGTCGCTCCATCCGAGCAGGCCGAAGGCGAAGATCACGACGACCGCCCCGAGCGCGATGCTCGCGAGCCCGAAGTCCTCGCCGCCCACCATCCACGCGGCGAGCGTCGCGAGCATGATGAGCCCGATCGCGCGCTCGCGGACCGACGGCCGCCCCATCCGCAGCGCCTTCTCCTCGATGACGACGTCCGCGTCGCGGACCGACGCGATGTCGATCGGGAAGCAGCGGACGATCACCTGCCAGCCGGCGACCATGAGGATGGCGACGATCGGCCACGCCGCCAGCGTCCACTGGAGGAAGCTCCAGCTCTGGCCCGTCGCCTCGCGCAGCATGCCGATCGCGAGCGGCGCGCGCCCGCCGCCCAGGAGGGTCGCGATGCCGCCGATCTGCGTCCCCCACGCCATCGCGAGGAAGAGGGCGCGGCCGTAGTTGCTCTCGAGCCGCCGAAGCCGGAGCACGCTCGCGATCTCGACCGTGATCGGAAACGTCATCGCCGCCACGGCGTGCTCGGACATGAAGAACGACAGCAAAGCGTTCATCACGAAGAGCGACAGGAGGAGCGTCCGCGGCGTGTGGCCGAAGCGCCGGAGGATCGTCACCGCGATCCGCGTCGAGAGCCCGCACTTGATCAGCGTCGCGGCCAGGATGAAGGCGCCGAGGATGAAAAAGACGGCCTCGTTGCCGAAGAGCGCGTAGGTCTCCGTCGCCGGGAGGACGCCCGTGAGCGGCAGCAGCACCATGGCGAGGATGCTCGTCACCATGAGCGGCACGACGTTCGTCACCCAGTAGACCATGCAGATCGCGAAGACGGCGAGCGCCTTCTGGCCGGCGGGCGCGAGCCCGGGGCGCGGCTCCATCCCGTAGAGCGCGGCGAAGAGCAGCACGCCGACGAGCAGCACGACCGGACGGTAGGTGCGCCCGGCGAGGATGCGCCACATCGGTCGCGTGTCGACGACGACGCGATAGGGGCCGCGAGCGCTCTCTTCGAGGGCCGCCATCAGTGCCGCGCAACGTCCGCCGGGTCGCCGGTCCCGCGGACGCGGAGCCGCCGGCGGAAGCGCGCGAGCGTCCGCGCCGCGGCGCCGCCGAGACGGGACCGGGTCACGTGCTGCATCGCGACGGCGAGCCGCGCCCCGTCGCCGGCGAACCACCGTGCCTCGAGCGGGCTCACGCCGAGCGCGAGGTCGCGGACCCACCCGAGCGCGATCCCTCGGTCGCGCACGGCGCGATAGAGGCCGGCGAGGACCGGCCCGAGCTCGTCGGGGGGCGGGAGCGCGTGGTCGCCCCGGACGATCGAGACGACGGGGACGACGCCGAGCGCGGTGAGCGCGTCGATGCCCGCGAGCGTCGACGCGACGGGCTCGACGCCGAGCACGAGGTCGGTCCACACCGTTCCGCTCGGGAAGATGCGCGCCGCGTACGCGAGCGCCTCGAGGTAGCGGTCGCGGCCGATGTAACGCGCGCGACCGACGCAGTGCCGCTCGAACGCGGTCTCGTCGAAGATCTCGAGGTTGAAGCTGAGCGCGTCGACGCCCATCGCGTAGGCGTGGTCGATCCAGGCGTTCGCGCGCGGCGGGTGCACCTGGACGGCGACGAGCGTGTCGAAGTGGCGGCGGACCGCCTCGACGTACGGCGTGAGGAAGCCGATGCCCCCGTCCTCGGCGTCGAAGACGCCGCTGTTGAAATAGACGTCGCTGCCCGCGCGCTCCTCGAAGGCGGCGCGCACCACCTCCACGACGTCCTCGACGGCGGCCGCCTCCCGGTCGACGGCGGAGCGGGCGCCCTCGACGCAGAACCGACACGGGGCGCCGTGCACGCTGAAGCCGCACGCCGCGGCCGGGCTCAGCACGAGATGCTCGCCGCGCACGGCGGCGATCCGGCTCATCGGCATGCCGCTCCGCGTCCGCCGCCCGAGGAAGCGGGGGAGGGGCGTCACCTCGACCGCGACGCGCAGGGGCGTCGCCCCCCCGGTCTCGCCCTCGACGAGGTGCCCGCGGCCGTTGCCGACGAGGAGGAACGGGGAGCGCTCGACGATCGGCGCGCTCACGCGCACCGCGTCCGGCAGGACGAGGTCGAGCCGCGTGGCTGCGCTCGAGCCGAGCGGGCGGTCGACGGTGGGGTCGCCGCGGAGGAGCGGGTCGACGCGGACCCCGTTCGCCGCGAGCAGGACCTTCAGCAGCGCCGGGTTCGTCACGCGCGCGTCCCGCAGCGGGCGCAGCCGGGCGCGACGAGCGGCGTGCCCGTGAGCTCGCCCGTCGCGAGGTCGAGCGTCTGCAGGCGGCCGGTGTCCGGGGCCGCGAGGAGGACGCGGAGCGCCTCGCTCGCCGCGAGCGCGCCGAGCGCGAGCGCCGCGGGCGGGGGGGGCGGCCCGTCGCTCGCGGCGCCCGCCTCGGCACACGCGGCACACGGCCGCCCGACGAGCGTCGCGATGCGGAGCCGCGTGCCCGCGGCCGTACCGTGGACGACGGGCCGCCGCGGGTCGAGCGCGGACACGGCGGCGCCGAGCGCGACGGTGACGTCGGCGTCCGCGCCGGGCCCGACCGCGACCCGGCAGTCCGGCCCGAGCTCGGGCAGCGCGAGCGGCCCGTCCGCCAGGGCGAGCGTGCCGACGCCGGCGCGGCCGAGGAGCGTCGCGGCGACGACGGCCGCGTCGCCCGTGCCGAGGAGCGCCACGCGCGCCGCGAGCCACCGCGCCTGCCCGCGGCCGCCGACCTCGGGGAGCAGGATCTGACGCGCGTAGCGCTCGATCTGCGCCTCGGCGAGCATCACTCGATGACGTTCTTCTCGATCGGCTCGACGGTGACGCCCTGCTCGCGGAACCAGGCGACGGCCGCCTCGATCGCCTCCGGCGTCCCGTCCATCTCGAGCGCGATGATGCCGATCTCCTCGCTCACGCTCGCGCTCCGGATGTTGGTCACCACCGGGAACTTCCGCCCGGCCCAGTAGATGAGCGGCTCCTTCACGAGCTTCGAGGGGTACGTGAGGTAGAACTTCGCGCGCGTCTCCGTGCCCGCCCTCGCCCGCGGGGTCCGGGACACCGTCCGCTTCATGCCCGCCCTCCGCCGAGCTTCTGCCATCCCAGCCACAGGTTCGTCGAGAGGTAGCGGTCGCCGAAGTCCGGGAAGATCACGACCACCGTCCCGTGCGCGAGCTCGCGCGCGACACGGAGCGCGATCACGTGCGCGGCCCCCGACGACTGCCCGACGAGGAGCCCTTCCTCG
>DASRHG010000035.1:0-4682 GCA_035650655.1 Binatia bacterium
GAGGTGACGTTCAGCACGTCGCACTGCACGGTCTGATTGGCGGCATACCGCACGAGCGGCGTGATCACGTCACCCGCCGTCGCGGGCACCGCGTGCGCGAGCACCCCGACCAGGATGAGCATCCCGATGCGCATGTTCCCCTCCCTCACTGTCCGTCGGACCGCTCGCCCGTGGCCAGGTTATGTCCCGTCAACCGGACCTTCTTCGGCGACGAGTTCGGCACCGTGCAGTAGGCGAGCGCCGTGCCGGCGGCGGTGGTGCCGGTCCGGCAGCTATCGCCCGGCTCGAGGGCGGGGCACGAGTTGTCCGCGCTCGGCCCGCCGACCAGGCTCACGACGACGGTGACGGCCACCGCCTTGGTGCCGGCGTTGAGCGCATCGCACTGGAGGGCCTGGCCGGCGCCGGCGGCGAGCAACCCCGTCACGACGTTCGCCGCCGTCGCGGGGAAGGCGACGGCGAGCGCGAGGGCCGCGATGATGACACGCATGTCTCTGATCTCCTTTCCCGACCAGCTCCGGCGGGAACGCCGGTCGTGCGACGGGTAATCGCATACGAAAGGTGGGCATCGGACGTCAAGAAGTTCTTCCGCCCGGGCGCGCCGCGGGGCGGGGGGGAAATTGTATCGGCGTGGCGAATCTGCCAGTCACGGCGGCATGCAGACCCTGCGGGTCGAGACCGTCGACGGCGTCCGTTCGATCGTCCTGGCGCGGGCCGCGGAGTACAACACCATCACTCCCGCGCTCCGCGACGAGCTCGCGGCCGCGATCGACGACGCCGACGCCGACCACGACGTCCGGGTGATCCTGCTCCGCGCCGAGGGCCCCGCGTTCTGCGCCGGCTACGGCCTCGACTGGTCGACCGCCGCGCAGGCCGAGGAGCAGGCGCTCGCCGAGGGCGGACGGCGACGCGCCTGGGACTCGGCTGCCGACTACCGGATGATGAAGCGCTTCGTCGACACGTACCTGAAGCTCTGGTACGCGCAGAAGCCGGTCGTGGCGGCGGTGCAGGGCTGGTGCATCGGCGGCGGGACGGACATGGTCCTCTGCGCCGACCTCATCATCGCGGCGGAGGGCGCCACCTTCGGCTATCCGCCGTCCCGCGTGTGGGGAACGCCGACGACGGCGATGTGGGTCTACCGCCTGGGCCTCGAGCGCGCGAAGCGCTACCTCCTCACGGGCGACGAGATCCCCGCGCCCGAGGCGGCGCGGATCGGCCTCGTGCTGGAGGTCGTCCCCGACGCGGAGCTGGAGGCCCGGGCGACGGCGCTCGCCCGCCGGATCGCGCGCGTGCCGGTGAACCAGCTCGTCATGCTGAAGCTGCTCGTCAACCAGAGCGTCGAGAACATGGGGTTCGCGTCGAGTCGGATGCTCGGCACGCTCTTCGACGGCGTCGCCCGCCACACGCAGGAAGGGCTCGACTTCGTGCGGCGCGCGCGCGAGGCCGGCGTCCGCCAGGCCGTCCGCGAGCGCGACGACCCGTTCGGCGACTACGGGAGCCGGAGGAAGCCATGAGCGACACGATCCGGTACGCCGTCCACGGCCACGTCGGCGAGATCACGCTCGACGACGGCAAGGTGAACGCGATGAGCCTGCCCTTCTTCGAGGGGCTGAACGCCGCGCTCGACCGCGCAGAAGCCGAGAAGCCGCTCGCCGTCGTCGTCACGGGCCGAGACGGCGTCTTCTCCGCGGGCCTGAACCTGAAGGTGCTGCCCACCCTCCCGCCCGACGAGCTGCGGCGCACGATGATCGCCTTCGGGCGGACGATGCTTCGCGTGTTCACGTTCCCGATCCCGACCGTCGCCGCCGTCTCGGGGCACGCGGTCGCGGGCGGTGCCATCCTCATGCTCGCGTGCGACCTCCGGCACGCGGCCGACGGGCCGTTCCGCATCCACCTGAACGAGGTGGCGATCGGGCTCGCGCTGCCGAGCTGGGCGATCGCCGTCGCGCATTCCGCGATCCCGTCGCGCTGGCACACGGAGGCGATCCTCCACGCGCGGCTCTATGGGCCCGCCGACGCGCTCGAGCGCGGCATCGTCGACGCCGTCGTGCCGCCCGAGCGCCTGCTCGAATCCGCGCGCGCGGCGGCCGCGGCCCTCGCCCCGCTCGACCAGACGGCGTACGCGATCTCGAAGCAGCGTCACCGGGCGATGGAGGTCGCCTTCGTCTCCGATCTCCTCGAGAAGGAGATCGCGGCGCTCCCCTCGCGGGCGGCGATCCGCTGAGGCCTCCGATGCGCCTCGCCTACACGATCCTCGGCCTCCTGAACGTCGCGAACGGCGTCTGGATGCTCCTCGCGCCCGCGAGCTGGTACTACCGCCTCCCCGCCGGCGTGCCGGACACCGGGCCGCTCAACCCCCACTTCGTCCGCGACGTCGGCGCCGCGTTCACGACCATCGGCGTCGCCTTCCTCGCCACCGCGCCGCGCGCGGAGCGCCACCGCGAGGTGCTCCTCGCCGCGACGCTCTTCTTCGCGCTCCACGCCCTCGTCCACGTCGCGGACCTCGCGAGCGGCCGGCTCGGGCCCGCGCACTGGGCGATCGACCTGCCGGGCGTCTTCCTCCCGGCGCTCGTGCTCGCCGCGCTCTGTCTGCCGCGCTGGTGGCGCGCGCCGTCTACTTGAAGGGCCGCGGCGGCCACCACGGAACGAAGGGCGGCAGGTCGCGGCTCGGGCTCATCGTGAAGCGCGGCGCCCGCTTCTCGAGGAACGCGCGCACGCCCTCGCGCGCGTCGGCGGACTGCCCCATCCAGTAGATCAGCTTCGAGTCGACCCGGTGCGCCTCCATCGGGTGGTCGGCGCCGAGCATCCGCCAGAGGAGCTGGCGGGCGAGCGTGACGGAGACGGCGGACGTGCCGTCCGCGATCTCGCGCGCGACCGTCCGCGCGGCGTCGAGGAGCGCCGTCGGTGGGACGAGGCGCGACACGAGCCGAGCGGCGTGCGCCTCCTCGGCGGAGAAGATGCGGCCCGTGTAGACCCACTCGGCGGCCTGCGCGATGCCGACGAGACGCGGCAGGAACCAGCTGCTGCACGCCTCCGGCACGATCCCCCGGCGCGTGAAGACGAACCCCATGCGGCTCGTCGTCGAGGCGATGCGGACGTCCATCGGGAGCGTCATCGTGATCCCGACGCCCACGGCGGGGCCGTTGATCGCGGCGATCACCGGCTTCTTCGACTCGAAGATGCGGAGCGCGACGCGCCCGCCGCCGTCGCGGTGCTCCTCGAGAGCGTCGTACGCGCGGTAGTCGAACGTCTCGCCGCCGCCCGACAGATCCGCGCCGGCGCAGAAGGCGCGCCCGGCGCCGGTCACGATGACCGCCCGGACCCCGTCGTCGGCGTCGGCGCGGTCGAACGCGTCGAGGAGCTCCGCCATCATCCGCCCCGTGAACGCGTTCAGCCTCTCGGGCCGGTCGAGCGTGAGCGTCAAGACGCCGTCGTCGACGGCGTACCTGATCTGCTCGTACTGCATCACGGGGACTCGAATCGGCGCAGCTCGTAGTCGAGGAGCTCGACGCTCTCCCCGTCGTCGCGCGCGACCGTGTACTTCCACGCGCCGTTCGACGCGATCAGCCGCTCCGCGACGACGCGGCCCTGGCGTCCGCCCGGCACCTGCACGCGGTCGCCGACCGCGATCCGTCCCGCCGGTGGCTTCATTTTCCGATCGCCTCCACGTGGAAGTTCGTGATCGCCGGGTCGTTCGGCAGCTCGACGACGAACTTCGCCGCCGTGCCGGCCGGGATCTCCTGCGGCGTCGGCAGCGCGTCCGTCTCGGCCACGACGTGCCCGTCGGCGTCGAGTCCCTCGACCCACACCTTCACCTGCCGGCTCGGGCGCGATCCGGTGTTCCGCACCGTCCCTTCGATGTAGAGGCTGCGGCCGTCCGCGCTCGGCGTCTGCGTGATCGGGCCGATCGCGAAGTCCGCGGTCGTGGACGGTGCGATCGGCGTCTCGGCGAGCAGCGGCGGCGGCAGGGGTGGTGGGGGCGCCGGCCGCGCGCAGCTCCCGGCAGCCCAGGCGACCATGCCGAGGACGACCCCGCGGGCGGCCGTCAGGCCGCGATCTCCGCCGCGGCGCTCGCGAGCACCGCCTCGCCGCGCTCGGCCGTCCGCGCCACCAGCACGACCGTCGTCGGCGCCGTCCGCCACATGTCGGTGACGATCGTCTCGCCCGGGAAGACGACGCCGGAGAAGCGGACTTCGAACGACTTCATCCGCGCGGGGTCGTTGCCGCAGAACGTCCGGAGCACCGCGCGCCCGGCGTGCCCGAAGGTGCAGAGGCCGTGGAGGATCGGCCGGTCGAAGCCGCCCATCTTGGCGAACTCGGGGTCGGCGTGGAGCGGGTTCATGTCGCCCGAGAGGCGGTAGAGGAGCGCCTGCTGCGGGAGCGTCCTCATCGACACCTGCGCGTCGGGCTTGCGGTCGGGCGGCAGGTTGCGCGCGCCGCTCGGGCCGCGGTCGCCGCCGAAGCCGCCTTCCCCGCGCACGAAGATGCTGGACGTGTTGCGGAAGAGGAGCCGGCCCTTCGCGTCGACGCTCTCCGTCTCGACGACCACGACGGCGCCCTTCACCTTGTCGTAGACGGCCTTGATCGTCGGCGTCGTCGTGATGGTGCCGCTCGTCGGGATCGGGCCCTCGAGCGCGATCCTCTGCTCGCCGTGCAGCACCATCGCGGGGTTCACGTCCATCGCG
>DASRHG010000036.1:0-14723 GCA_035650655.1 Binatia bacterium
GAGGCGCTCCGGGGATGGCGGCGCGTCGGCACGGACGAGGCGCGGGCGACGTTCGTCCTGTGGATATGGCTCGGCGGTGCGCTCGCGTTCTTCTCGTGCGCGCCGTCGCGCCTCGAGCACTACTCGATCCCCGCCCTCCCCGCGGTCGCGATCCTGGCGGCGCGCGTGTGGCAGCGGGCGGCGGCGGGCACGCTCCACGCGCGCGCGTGGCGGTACGTCGTTGGCCTCGGCGCGGTGGCGACGTCCGCCGGCCTCGCGGGTGCCGTCTTTGGAGAACGGTTGCTCCGGGAGACGTACTGGATCGCGCAGGTGCCGAGCCTCCTCGCGCTGGCGCTGCCCGCGGCCGCGGTCGTCGTCGTGACCGGTCTCGGGATGGTCTTCGCCGCCACCGCCCGGCGACCGGCGGTGCTCGTCGGCGTGCTCGCCGCGGCGATGCTCCCGGCGGCGGCAATCGTGCTGCGGGCGGAGGTCGACGCCGAGCCGCTCTTCTCGTGGCGTCCGGTCGCCCGCGCGCTCGGCGGTGCGGCGTCGGCGGACACGGAGATCGTGTTCGAGGCCCCGGACGAATATCAGCTGGTGGGCGGGCTCGCGTACTACACCGGGCGTCGCATCACGCTGCTCGAGCCGCCCGGCGGCTTCGTGCCGCCGACCTACCTCGCGGGACAGATGGACGGGATGTTTCTCTCGCGCGCGGCATTCGCCCGCCGCTGGCAGGCGGGGGAACGTCTCGCCTTCGTCAGCGACCCGCAGCGACGCCGCGAGGATCCGGCGACGCTCGTCCCCGGCCCGTTCCGCGTGGTCGGCCGCTTCGGTGACCGATGGGTGCTCACGTCCGTCCCGCCCGGCGTCGGCTGATCGTCGTCGCGCTCGCCGCCGCGCTCCTGCGGCCGGGTGCGGGACGCGCCGACACGAGCTTCATCCCGATCCCGGAGATCATCACGGATCCGAACGAGGGTAACACCTTCGGGATCCTCGGCGTCGTCCTGTTCCTCGACGAGCGCGACGAGATCAAATACATGCTCGCGCCCGACATCCGCTACAACGACACGAAGGGCACGTTTCCGACCTTCCGCTTCTTCGGCTACCCCTCGCCGGCGCGCCGGTACTCGGTCGTCCTCGGCAAATCGACCACCAAGGACGAGGACTACGAGCTCGAGTACACCGACCGCACGTTTTGGGACGGCCGCGCGTTCGTGCTGGCGTCGTTCCTCCACGAGAAGGACTCGACCGAGCGGTTCTACGGCTTCGGCAATCACTCGCATCAGAACCCGATCCCGACGCCGTTCGGCGGACTCACCGGCGGCGAGTCGAACTACACCGACGTCGACACGCAGGCGCAGGCGACGCCGGGCGTCTGGGTCCTGCCGTCCCTCAACCTGTCGTACCGCATGCGGATCCGGGACTACGGGATCGAGACGGGACAGGTGAAGAGCGTGCCGTTCGTCCGCGAGACGCATCCCGAGGCCCGCGGGCGCGGCCTCGAGGGCGGAACGTACTGGGCGCACCAGGTCTCGCTCACCTACGACAGCCGCGACTCGACCGACATCCCGACGCACGGCGCACTCGCCTTCCTCTACAGCGAGGCGGCGGCGCGGCAGCTCGGGAGCCATACGTCCTTCGTCAAGTTCGGCGGCGACTGGCGCGACTTCATCCCGCTGCGGAACGGCAACCCGACGCTCGCCCTGCACGGGCTCCTCAACTACACGACCGGCGACAAGGACACGCCCTTCTGGGAGCTCAGCTCGCTCGGGGGGCGGCGCGGGCTCCGCGGCTATGGCTCGCATCGCTTCATCGACTTCAACCGCTCGCTCGCGCAGGCGGAGCTTCGGACGCGCGTCTACCAGCGTCACATCTTCGGCGTGAACATGGAGATCGAGCTCGCGCCGTTCCTCGAGTTCGGACAGGTGTTCCGCCGCGTCCTCCAGTCGCCCGTCAACGACCTCCACGGCGTCTACGGCATCGGCTTCCGCGGCATCGTCCGGCCGCAGATCGTCGGCTTCGTCGACGTCGGGCGCGGGTCGGAGGGCACCGCGGTCTTCACGGGGGTCGACTACCCGTTCTGAGTCCGGGCGGCTCCGCGCGCCCGCCGCTCTCGGCCGCGGGAACGAGCCGTCCGCGCGGCGCCGCGACGAGCGCCAGATGGCCGCGGCGCCCCTGGCGGCCCTCGCTGACGGCGAGAACCGGCAGCGCGCGGCCGGACTCGTCGCGGAGCCGACGCCACTCGTCCTCCCAGAGCAGAAGATGCCCGTCGTCCGGCGCGCCACGCGCGGGCCAGCGGCGAAGCGTCGCCGGCGCGTAGAAGCGAAGGCCCGGGTCCGGTGGATAGAACGCGTAGAGCGGCGCCGCGTCGACGCGTGCGGACACCGTCGAGAAGAAGCTCCGGAGGCTCCCCGCGCGCGCGAGCGCCGGGTGGAAGATCGCGTCGAACGTCGCCGTCCAGACGACGAACGTCGCCGCGACGACGAGGACGAGCCGCCGCCACTCACCGCGCGCCGCCGCATGCGCGACGACGGTCGCCGCGATGACCGTCCCCACGGCGACGAGAAGAATCGCGGGACGCGCCGCGCGCGCCGCCGCGGTGAGGACGTCGACGTCGCGTGCGCTATCGGATCGGAGCCACGGCCCCGCGAGGCTTCCCGCGTCGAGTCCGAGCGCGACGGCGCCCGCCACGGCGGCGAGCGCGAGCGCGGCTGGCGCGTACGCGGCTGCGCCGAGGCGCGCGACGCGGCGGTCGCCTCCCGACGTCGTGCCGGCGCCGAGGAGGAGCGCGACCGCGGGCGCGAGCGGCAGCAGGTAGACGCTGCGCTTCGCGGCGGCCGCGGAGAAGAAGACGACCCCAGTCACGACCCACGCGGCCGCGAAGAGCGCCGCCGGCCGCCGCTCCGGACGCAGCGGCGTCGCGACGAGCGGCAGAAGCGGCGTCCACGGGAGAAGACCCACGAGGCCGAGCGGGAAGAGATAGAGGATGCCGTGGCCGTGCCCCGTCGCGCCGCGCTCGGCGTCCGTGAAGCGGAGCCAGTTCTCGCGCACGGCGACGTCGAGGAATGCGCTCCCTTCACGCGCGAACGCCGTCGCATACCAGAGTCCGCCGACGATCCCCGCGACGCCGAGCGCCGGCAAGAGTCGGAGCGGCGCCGCGTTCCGCTGGAAGACCGCGAGCGCGACGACGGCGAGCGCCGGAAGCACGAGCGCAACCGGTCCCTTCGCGAGCGTCCCGAGCGTCGCGCCGGCGGCGGCGACGACGAGCCAGAGACGTCCGCCGCGCTCGAGAGCGAGCATCGCGGCGGCGAGGACGGCGGTCAGCGACGCGGCGAGCGTCATGTCGACGCGGGCGCTCGTCGCGGCGCGGGTCCACTCGAAGGTCGTGGCGAGGACGAGGCCGGCGGGAAGCGCTGCCGGCGCGCCGAAGATCGCCCGTGCCGTCGCCCACGTGCCGACGACCGCCGCCGCCGCCGCGATCGCCGATGGCAGGCGGAGCGCGCGCTCGGGCGGGTCCGGCAACGTCGCGAGCGACGTCGCCGCGAGCCAGTAGTAGAGCGGCGGCTTCCGCGCCGGCTCGCCCTCCGGCCGTGCCGGGACGAGCCACGAGCCCGTCCGGAGCATCTCGCGGACGACGAGCCCCTCGCGCGGCTCGCCTCGCGTGTAGAACGGGATGTCGCCGAGTCCCGTCAGATAGAGGACCGCACAGGCGGCGACGAGAACGACGGCCTCGTGACCCGGCTTCATCGCCCGGACGGGCCCGTCGAATTGCACCTCGGAAGGCGCGCTGTTACCGTTCGCGAATGGCCGCGCGCGCGACGGCGGAATACGACGCCCGCTGGGGCTACCGCCACTTCGACGCGCGCCGATACGAGCGACGCCGGTACGGTGGGTTCTTCCGCGGCATGAACTTCCGGCTGCTCGCGCGCGCCCTCGGTCGCGCGCTCGCCGGCGTGCGCGGCATCGTCCTCGACGTCCCGTGTGGGACCGGCATCCTCGGCGACGTCTTCGCCGCGCGGGGGCTCCGCGTCGTCGGCGCCGATATCTCGCCGGCGATGCTCGACGTCGCGCGCGACCGGAATCACGGTCTCGGGCACGTCCGCACCGACCTCGAGATGCCGCCATGGCGCCCGCGGAGCTTCGATGCGGTCGTGTGCGCGCGCTTCCTGATGCACGTTCCGGCGGCGGATCGACCGCGCGTCCTCCGGACGCTCGCCGGGCTGTCGCGCGGACCGCTGGTCGCCACGTTCTGCCATCCCTACACGCTGAAGAGCTTCGGCCGCGCGGTCCGGCGGATGCTCGGCCGGAGCCCGAAGCGGAGCCCGCGAGTCACGCGGCATGAGCTCGAGGCGGAGGTCGCGGCGGCGGGACTTCGCCTCGACCGCGTGATCCCCGTTCTGCCGCTCCTCTCGGAGGTGTGGGTGGTGGTGATGCGCAACCCGGCCGCGACCTAGCAGCTCGACCAAGGAGACCGCAATGACGACGACCATCGAGGGCGTGTCCGCCCGCGAGATCCTCGACTCGCGTGGCTTTCCGACGGTGGAGGCGATGGTCACGCTCGCCGGCGGCGTGCACGGCACGGGCGCCGTGCCGTCAGGGGCGTCCACCGGCGAGCGCGAGGCGATCGAGCTCCGCGACGGCGACCCGAAGCGCTACGGCGGCAAAGGCGTGCGGCGCGCGGTCGCGAACGTAAACGAGATCCTGGCACCCGAGCTCCGCGGGATGGACGCGAGCGATCAGGCCGGCATCGACGGGAAGCTCATCGCCCTCGATGGCACGGAGAACAAGTCGCGACTCGGCGCGAACGCGCTGCTCGCGGTTTCGCTCGCGTGCGCGCGCGCTGCGGCCGCAGCGGCGAAGACGCCGCTCTACCGGAACCTCGGCGGCGCCGCTGCGAGCCTCCTCCCGGTCCCGCTTCTGAACGTCATCAACGGCGGCCGGCACGCGACCAACTCGCTCGACTTCCAGGAGTTCATGATCGTGCCGCACGGCGCGCCGTCGTTCGCGGAGGCGATGCGCTACGGCGTCGAGGTCTACCACGCGCTGCGGAAGCTGCTCGAATCACGCCATCTCACGACGGCGGTCGGCGACGAAGGCGGCTTCGCGCCGGCGCTCGGCAGCCACGAGGAGGCGCTCGACCTGCTCGTCGAGGCGATCCGCGCCGTGGGCCTCGCCCCGGGAGAGGACGTCTCGCTCGCGCTCGATGCGGCGGCGAGCGAGCTCGTCGAGGCCGGCGGCTACGCGTTCCGGAAGTCGGGCGGCCCAAAGCGGAGCGCCGACGACCTGATCGCGCTCTACGACGGCTGGTGTCGCTCGTACCCGATCGTGTCGATCGAGGACGGGCTCGGGGAGAACGACTGGGCGGGGTGGCAGCGCCTCACCGCGGCGCTCGGCAAGCGGGTCCAGCTCGTCGGCGACGACGTGTTCGTGACGAACGAGCGCCTGCTCGCGCGCGGGATCCAGGACCACGTGGGCAACGCGATCCTCATCAAGCTGAACCAGATCGGGACCGTGACCGAGACCCGCGCAGCGATGAAGCTCGCTGCGTCGGCCGGCTACCGCTCGATCGTGTCGCACCGCTCCGGCGAGACCGAGGACGCGTTCATTGCGGATTTCGCGGTGGCCAGCGGCGCCGGACAGATCAAGACCGGCGCGCCGTGCCGGTCGGAGCGGACGGCGAAGTACAATCGTCTCCTCGCGATCGCGGACGAGCTCGGCGGTCGCGCGCGCTACCTCGATCCGTTTTCCGGCGGCGGCCGGTTGGCGTAGAGCCGGCGGCGCGGCGTCGCGTGCCAGACGTGGGCGCGCGCACCGAGGATCTCCTCGAGCTTGGCGAAGTGCCGGTGACCGGTCACGACGAACGCCGGCCCGTCGCCGGCGAAGATCGTGCGGACGAGCTCCGCGTCGTCGGTCGTGACCGTCGGGGCGCGCAGGTAGAAGGTGAGGGACGGGTCGTGGATGCCGAACGCCACTACCGGCGCGGAGCCCGCGGTCGCGATCAGCGCGGCCGCGTCCCGGTCGCTGTGGAGCGCGCCCGCGGCGGGGAGCACGAAACGTAGCGCGAGCGCGTACAGCGTGATCGTCGCGCCGAGCACGGCGACCGGGACGAGCGCGAGCCGGCCAGCGCGGAGCACGGCGACGATTCCGGCTGCGGCGCCGAGGCTCGCCAGCACGGCGAGGACCCGCCCGGCGATCGATACGGGGTACCGGTGCGCGATCCACGGCGCCGCCAGCGCGATCGCTCCGAGGGCCAGGACCGCGACCCAGCCCGCGGCCGCGAGCAGCGACTCGTCCCGCTCGTGCGCCCCCTCCATCACGACGCCGGCGAGGTCCTCGCCGACGACGAGCGCGAGCGGGACGAGCGCCGACAGCGCGTACGTCGCGAGCTTCCCGTGCGCGAGCGACAGGAACACCGGGACGAACGCGGCCCACAGGACGAGCGCGCGCCGGCGCGGGTCGCGCGCCGCGCGCACGACGGCACGCGGCGCGAACAGCGTCCACGGCAGAAACAGGACCGGGATCCAGACGAAGTAGTACCAGACCGGCGCCGCGTGCGGGCTCGCGGGCACGAGACGGCGGAAGTTCGTTGCGGCGAAGGCGGCCACGTAGCTCGGATCGAAAATCGCGAGCGGGACGTAGAGGACAGCGGCGATCCCCGCGGTCAATGCGATACCACGCCCGAGGCCGAGGCCGCCCACCGCCGGCCGCGGACGGCGTGCGAGCGCCGCCAGCACGAGTGGTCCCGCGATCAGCGCCGCGCCGATCGGACCTTTCACCAGCGTCCCCAATCCCGCGGCGACGTACGGCGCGATCGGCGGGCGGCGCGGCTCGGGATGCTCCATCCACGCGAGCCCGGCGAGGACGCCGACCGCGATGCAGGCCGTCACCGTCATGTCGAGGATGCCGAGCCGCGCGAGGCCGAGCCAGCCGACGGTCGTTGCGGCGACGAGCGCGGCACCGACGCCCGCCGCGACGCTCGCATGCCGGGCGCCGTACGCGTAGATCGCGAGCACGCCGACCAACGCGGCGAGCGCGCTCACCGAGCGCGCGGCCGTCTCCCCGACGCCGCCCCAATGGTAGGCGAGCGCGACGAGCCAGTAGTAGCCCGCCGGCTTCTCGCGGTACGGACGAAAGTCGAGCGTCGGCAGGAAGAGCGCGCGCATCCCCTGCGCCGCGGCCATCTCCCGCGCGACCTCCGCGTGCCGCGCCTCGTCGGGGTCGAACAGCGGGTACCGATCGAGACCGTGGAGGAAGAGCACGCCGGCGGCGAGCGCGACGAGGAGCCCGCCGACGATCGCGCGTCCCGGAGTCGGCATCGACTATGGACCGCCGACGGCCGCGGGTAGTATGTCGCCCGCATGCCGTCCCGCCCGATCTTCCTCGCGCTCGCCGCGGCGGCGATCCTCGGTGCGGCGCTCGGCGTCGCGGCGGGCTGGGCCTACTGGGGCCGCGCGGCGGCCGCGCAGGCGGATCGGCTCGCATCGCTCGAATCGGCCGCGACGCAGATCCAGGTCGAGCGGGAGCGCCTCCGCCACGAGCTCGACGACATCGTCCGCGAGCGGCGCGAGATGGCGGCCACGGCGGAGCATCTCCGCAGCCAGGTCGACCAGCAGCTCCGGCGCCTCGAAGCCCTCGCCGCGGAGCTCGAGCCGCCCGCGGCCGAGGGCGCCTCCCCGCCGACCGCGACCCCGTGACCGCGGCCGCCCCGTCAGGAGCGCGCCCGCGATCCGCTCACTACTCGGATCTCGTCCTCCCAGCGGATGCGACGGTAGTCGAAGTTCGTCACCTCCACCGGGTTGAACTTGATGATCTCGAAATAGGGGGAGAGGTCGAAGTCGCGCGGTGTGATGATCGACGGCAGCTGCCGGCGGAAGAGCGCCGGATACGGCGGCGGCGTGCGGCGCAGCATGCGGTCGAGGAGCCGGCGCGGTGCGGTCGTGGTCGACGCGAGCGTCGTCACCGGCAGGATCGGGAAGCCGACGTTCTGGAACGCGCGACCGATGAGGCTCGAGCAGATGACCTGGGTCGGAAGGCCACTCCCGAACTGCAACGCCTGGCGGCGGAAGCGGCGCGGGATCAGACTCACCGGGAAGAAGTAGCGCGCCAGGTCGAAGACGTTCTTCATGTCGTAATGGAGCCCGAGCTGCGCGATCACCTCGTCGAGGACGCGTTCCAGGTCGTCGCGGCGGAGCGCCGCCGGCCGGCAGATGCGGAGGTTGAAGTTCGCGTACTTCGAGAGCGGCGACGCGATCACGCCGTCGACGAGCGCCTCGATGATCATGTGCTCGGCGTCGCGCCCGTGCGTCGCGACGAGCGCCTCGCGCTGTCCCGGGAAGCGCTTCAGGATATCGTCGCCGACGTAGAGAACGGAGTGGGACCACGTGCTCTGCGTCAGGTACTTGATGACCTCGCTGATCCGCTGATCGCCGTCGACCAGGATGACGTCGCCGATGCGGAGTGTCCGGAGGAGGCTGTCGAAGTCGTTCGGGAGGAGGAGCGTGTAGTTGCCGCGCGCCTTCGTCAGCACGCGCGCCGCGAGATCGAACACTTTCGTGCGGAGCCACCCCGCCATTGATGGCACGTATTGTAGCCCGCGGCCGCGCGTGTCCGAAGCACGTCCATCCGGGGGCGGCCGCCTTCCGGCGCCGCCTCCTCAGCTGGTACGGCCGCCACCAGCGCCGCCTCCCTTGGCGGGGGGTACGCGACCCCTATGCGGTCCTCGTCTCCGAGATCATGCTCCAGCAGACGCAGGTCGCCCGGGTCACCGAGTTCTATCCGCGGTTCCTCGCACGCTACCCCACCCTCGAGGACCTCGCCGCCGCCAGCCCGGGGGCCGTCCGCGAAAGCTGGGACGGCCTCGGCTACTACGCCCGCGCGCGGAACCTCCATGCCGCGGCGCGCCACGTAGTCCACGCGGGCACCGGTCGCCTCCCCGACACCGTAGAAGAGCTCCGAAAGCTCCCCGGCATCGGCCGCTACACGGCCGGCGCCGTAGCGAGCCTGGCCTTCAACGCCGACGTCCCCGCCGTCGACACCAACGCGGCGAGGGTACTAGCGCGCGTCTTCGGCCTCCGTGGCAAACCGAAGACCGCTCGCCACGAACACCGAGTCTGGACCATCGCCGCTGCCCTCGTTCCGAGAAACCGGTCAGCAGACTGGAACCAGGCCCTGATGGACCTGGGCGCGACCTACTGCACCGCGCGCTCCCCCCGCTGCAAAGCATGTCCCGTCCGCAGCGGCTGCAAATACCTCCGCCGCAGGACCGGTTAGCGCGCGACCGTACCGAAACTCCGCGAGCCGGGGCGGGGGTCGCAGCGACGAACAGGGTGCGCGGTCCCCGGCCCACCTACGCCGGGTCGTGGTAGATCCCGCGCCGCGCCGGGAACCGCCAAGGGCCCCGTGAGGAGCGGAGACCCCAGCCCCGGCTCGCGGCAATAGCGGTAAACGAGCCGACCGCTACGCCAGCCCCGCGTGGCAGAGGTACTCAGCCACGAGGACCGCACCATGCGCCGCGCCCATGCGGGTGTTGTGGGACAGCGCGACGTACTTGAGCCCGTTCGGGACCGCGGGCTCGGAACGGATGCGGCCGACGCTCGTCGCCATGCCACCCTCGGCATCGCGATCGAGCCGCGGCTGCGGACGGAACGGATCGTCGTGCACGAGGATCGGGTGCGCGGGCGCGCTCGGCAGCCCGAGACCGGCGTAATCGCCGCGGAACGCGCGCATCGCCTCCGCGGCCGCTGCCGGATCGCAGCGCCGCTCGGTCTCGACGATGATCGACAGCGTGTGTCCCTCGAGGACGCCGACGCGGGTGCAGGTCGCGCCGACCGCGGCCGGGTGCGGCTCGATGCCGCCCTCGCCGAGCCGCCCGAGGATCTTCGCGGTCTCCGTCGCGACCTTCTCCTCTTCCTTCGGGATGTACGGGATCACGTTGTCGACGATGTCGAGCGCGACCACGCCGGGCGAGCGGCCCGCGCCCGAGATGCCCTGGAGCGACGTCATCAGGACGCGCGCGATCCCGAAGGCATCGAGGATCGGCTTCAGCGAGATCGCGAGACCGACCGTGGTGCAGTTGGGCAGGGGCAGGACGAAGCCCTTCCAGCCGCGCCGCCGGCGCTGCTCGGCGACCAGCGGGAGGTGCGTCGCGAGGTTCACCCCCGGCAGCGCGATCGGGACGTCGGCCTCGTAGCGGAACGCGGACGCAGTGCTGATGACCGGCACGGCGCGCGCGTAGAGCGGCTCCAGCTCGCGCGCGGCATCGCTCTCGACCGCGGCGAAGACGATGTCGACGGAGCCGGGATCGAGGCGCGTGGCGTCCTGGACCTGGAGCGCGAGGAAGTCGGCGGCCGGCTCGGCATCTGCGACCCACCAGCGTCGCGCGCCGCTCGCATCGCGGATCGCCTCGGCGTACGTCCGGCCCGCCGACCGCGCCGACGCGGCGAGCGCGGTCACCTCGAACCAGGGATGGCCGGCGAGCGAGGCGAGGAACTGCTGACCGGCGATGCCGGTCGCTCCCACGACGGCGACGCGTCGTCTCCGCATGATCGTCGGCGAGTATTCCCGGCGACCCCGCGGGGAGTCAACCGATCGCCGGCGACGAACGTGGACGCGTCACTCGTCCGCGCGCGGCTGCATCCCGTACTTCCGGAGCCGGCGCGAGAGCGACCAGCGGCTGATGCCGAGGATGCGCGACGCGCGTCGCTGATTGCCGCGCGCCTCCTCGAGCACCCGCTGAATGTGTCGCATCTCGACGTCGCGGAGCGACGGCAGCGGCCCGCGCTCCTCACCGCGCCGTACGCGCTCGGGGAGGTGCTCCGGTCCGATCCGTTGTCCGCGCGCGCGCATCGCGGCGTCCTCGAGCGTCTCCCGTAGCTCGCGGAGGTTCCCGGGCCACGGGTAGTCGCGGAGCATCGCCTCGGCGTCGCGCGAGACCTCGCGCGCGGCCGCCGGCAGATGCCCGCAGCACTGCTCGAGGAAGTGCGCGACGAGCGCGGAGATCTCGTCTCGCCGCTCGCGCAGCGGCGGCAGTGGTAGGATCTCGCCCGCGAGCCGGCTGTGCAGCTCCTCGCGGAAGAGGCCGGCCGGGATGCGCGAGCGGAGGTCGACCGCGGTGCTCGCGAGGCAGCGCGCGTGCGCCGCGACCGGAGCATCCGCGTTCAGCCGCACGATCTCGTGCCGCTCGAGCAGCCGGAGGAGAACCTCCTGCCCGCGCGGCGGCAGCTCGCCGACCTCGGCGAGGAAGACCGTACCGTGCCCGGCTTGCTCGAAGACGCCGATCTTCCGCGGGGCGCCCCGCGCCCCGCCGTCGACGCCGACGAGCTCAGCCTCGATCAGCGGCTCGGAGACGGCCGCGCAATCGAGCACCACGAAGGGATGCGACGCGCGTTCCGAGAGGTTGTGGATCGCCCGCGCCGCGAGCTCGCGTCCGGTACCCGGCTCGCCCGTGATCAGGGCCGGCGCTTCGCTCGCCGCGAGTCGTCGAAGCTGCGGGAAGAGCCGACCGAGCACCGGATCCCGCGCGATCGCATCCTCGAGCCAGCTGTCCGACTTCGAACCTTCCGTCTGTTCGTGAAAAGACTCCATGATTACGAAACTCCCCGGTTGCCCCGGTCCTGCGCCTGGGCTCGCTGGTCACCGCCCATCGCGTCGCCCTCCCTCTGTGTGGGAACTGTGCGACTTCGCAGCAACGGTCGTGCCACGGACGGCACCTGCGAGGGTGTGGAGGATCCCGCGCGAGTGCGGTGCGTCTTGTCGGGTGACGCGACGCACTCCGACAGTCGGGCGTGGTGTCGCGCGGCGTCGGAATCTCCTGCAACGTGCGATCATCGATCGGCGAACGAAAATGCGCGCACCTGGTACGGTTCTTGGGTAGCGACGTATCGTGGCGAACGGCCGAGCGGTCGAGGTCGCGCGCGAAGACGCACATGTCGAGCGTCTCCTCGGCTTGTTGCTCGTCGACGCGCTCCAGACCCTCGCGCGCGGCCCGCATGGGACCGGAGTCCCTGAAACGCGCGCGTGGGTGTGCGCGCCGGCCGACGCGCACACCTACTCGTTCGAGCGGGCGTGCGACGCGTTCGGACTTCCGCCGCGGATGCTCAGGCGGCGGCTCGGCCTTCGTGGGCCGACGCGGACGGTCGGACGGCCGTTGCAACGCGCACCCCGGCCGTAACGAACGCGCCTACGACGGCGAGCGGCTCGCGATCCAGGCGCGGACCGGCTCGAAGACGTCCTGAGGGGCGCGTCGCGCGACCAGCACGTCGACGTGACCGTAGCCGCCGAGCTCCCGCACCGTGGCATTCGGTCCCCCGTACGCCTGTGCCGAGGCACGAACGCGCTCGACCCACGTCGGGCCCATGTTCGTGCTCGCGAACGCGAGGACGGGGAGCGTCTGGCCCGGCCGCGACGGCGCGTCGGCGTCGAGCGCGGCCCGCGGCCACCAGCGATCGTAGGTGCGGAGGAGCCGGGCGACGACTTGCACGTCCGTCACGCCGTCGCGCGCGGCGCTGAGCCCGCCGTTGCCGCCGAAGCTCGGCGCCGAGTAGAGGAGCTCCGTCAGGGCGGCCCCCGCGCTCGGAAACCCGGCGACGGGCGACGGCCCGCGCGGGTCGGCGATCACGGCGGCGAGGAGCTTCGCGCGGACGTCGTAGGGCAGGCGGCTGCCGCCGACGTCGATGGCGGCGTCGCCGTGATCGCTGTCGCGCCCACCGCCCGCCGCGCCGTCGAGGATGACGAGGCCGCCGAGTGCGCCCCGCGCTTGCGACGCGACCCGGTACGCGAGCGCGGCGCCCTGGCTGAAGCCCGCGAGCACGATCGGCGCCGGGTCCCGCGACCGCACAAAGCCGAGCGCCCACGCGATGTCGCCGGCGAAGAGGTCCGACGTCCAGTGCTTCATGACGTCGAGGTCGCCGGACGACGCGTCGGCCGGGACGACGTGCGTCCGGTAGTCGAAGCCCCACGTGCGCATCCCGGCGGCGGCGAGATAGAGACGGAGGTCGGAGCGCGCTTCGACGTTCGCGAGCTCGCCGTTCATGTGCATCCCGGGGAGATAGAGGACGACGGGCCCCGGCGTCTCCGCGCAGAGCGCGAGCCGATGGAGCCCGACGCGATCGAAGCGGCCGCCGGGCGGTCGCGCGCAGGTCCACGCGTCCTCGCAGAGCGCGGTCCCCATGACCTGGCGGACCGCCTGGACGTGCGTGCATCGCGCGGCCTCGCGCTCGACACGCGGCCCGCGACAGCCGATCGCGACGACGAGCCCGACGGCGGCGACGATCCGGAGCGCCGTCATTCAATGCGCAGGAACTCGATGAACTTGTCCGCGGCCGGGGTAAAGTGCTTCCCCTGACGGTGGATGATGCCGAGCGGGCGGAGGAAGATCTCGTCCGAAAGCTGCACGGCGACGAGCGTCTTGCCCTTCACCTCGGGGCGGACCGCGGGCTCGGGAAGGATCGCGAGGCCGGTGCCGATCTCGACCACGCGCTTGATCGTCTCGACGTTGTCGAGCTCCATGACGTAGCGGACGTCCACGCCGTAGCGCCGGAGCAAACGGTCGGTCTCCTTCCGGGTCGGGATGTCGCGCTCATATCCCACCAGCGGCTCGCCCGCGAGCTTCTTGAGCGACACCTGCCGATGCCGCGCCAGCGGGTGTGACGGCGCGCAGACGAGCACCAGCCGGTCCTCACGGAAGGGCAGGAGGCTGATCCCCGGCCGGCGCGTCGGGTAGGCGACGATCCCGAGGTCGACGTTCCCCTTGACCAACTCCTCGTAGATGCGGGTCGAGCGGCTGTACTCGAGGTGGAGGTGGACCTGGGGATAGGCCTTCAGGTAACGCTTGATCTGGGCGGAGAGCTCGTAGAGGCCGATCGAATGCACCGTCGCGACGCGCACCGTACCCGCGATCACCTTGGTGAGCGCCTGGAGCCGCGCTTCCATGTCCTGGTAGCGCTGCACGATCTCCTTGCTGACCTGGTAGAGGATCTCGCCGGCGGGCGTCAGCTGGACGTTGCCGCGCGTCCGCTCGAGGAGCCGGCGGCCGTAGCGCTCCTCGAGCGCACGCACCTGCTGGCTGACCGCCGACTGCGTGACGAAGTTCTGCGACGCCGCGGTCGAGAAGCTCCGCGTCTCCACCACGTCGCAGAAGACCTTGAGGGTTTCGAGATGCATTTGCTAATGCGTCGATTGGCCCGACTTGAGCCCAACTTATACGACTCGACGCGTTCCCGTGCAACGGGATCGTCCGGTCGAACCGGGAGGTACGCATGATCGCGGGCGACGTCGACTACTACGGCGTGGACGAGCTGCTCGAGGAGGACGAGCGCATCACGCGCGGCGCCGTCCGGAGCTTCGTCGAGCGCGAGGCGCTACCGGTGATCGAGCGCTGCCACGCGAACGAGGAGTTCCCGCGGGCGCTCATCCCGCGCATGGCGGAGCTCGGGCTCTTCGGCGCGAACCTCAAGGGCTACGGTTGCGCCGGGCTCTCGAACGTCGCCTACGGCCTCATGATGCAGGAGCTCGAGGCCGGCGACTCGGGCCTCCGCTCGATGGCGTCCGTCCAGGGCTCCCTTTCAATGTACGCGATCTGGCGCTGGGGGAGCGAGGAGCAGAAGCGGCGCTGGCTTCCGGAAATGGCCGCCGGCCGCGCGATCGGCTGCTTCGGCCTCACCGAGCCGGACGCGGGGTCGGACCCGGGCTCGATGCGCACGACCGCGCGGCGCGACGGATCCGACTGGATCCTCAACGGGTCGAAG
>DASRHG010000037.1:0-38093 GCA_035650655.1 Binatia bacterium
GAGAAGGGCGAGGGCGGGAAGCTCGTCGAGGAGGGCCGGACGGCGCTCGACGGCGACATCCCGATCAACCCGAGCGGCGGGCTCAAGTCGTTCGGACACCCGATCGGCGCGAGCGGCGTCCGAATGATCGCGGAGTGCGTCGTGCAGCTGCGCGGCGAGGCGGGCGCGCGGCAGGTGCGCGAACCCGAGATCGGCCTCGCGCACAACGTCGGCGGCCCGGGCGCGGTCTCCTGCGTCATCGTGCTCGGGCGGGCGTAGGCGAGGGGCGTGTCGCGTCGCTGGCTCGCGGTCGGTGCGTACGCGGCGGCGATCTACGCGACGCTCCCCGTCGGACCGACGCTCGGGCGGAGCGTCCTGCGGTCGGCGGCCGGAGGATGGCTCCTCGGGCCCGGCGTCGCGGCGCTCCTCGCCGCCGGTGCCGTCCTCGTCGTCGTGGGGCTCGTGCGGCGCGCGGGCGGCCCGTCCGCGTACGCGCTCCTCGCGGCGACCGGGCTCGGCTATGCCGGCGCGCTCGCGTGGCTCAGCGGTCAGAAGCTCGAGCGCATCCACCTGCCCGAGTACGGGCTCGCCGCGTGGCTCGCGTTCTGGGCGGCGGAGGCGGCGCCGCCGGCCGCGCGGTTCCCCGTCGCGGCCGTCGTCGCGGCGGCGATCGGCTGGGGCGACGAGCTGCTCCAGCGGGTCGTCCCGGGGCGGGTCTACGACGTCCGCGACGTCGCGGCGAACGCGCTCGGCGCGGTGCTGGGTCTCCTCGTCCTCGCGACGGTGCGCGCTGCCGTCCCGCGGTCAGCGTCGGATGCTGAGCACGAGGATCAGCACGAGCGCGACGATCATGATCGCCAGGAAGAAGCCGGAAAACGTGCGGAAGCCTGACACGTTCGAGTTGACGCCGGCGATGTCTTCCTTGAGCGCGTCGATCTGCTGCTTGAGGGAGCTGCTCTCGACGTAGAGCCCCTTCACCTCGTCGCGGAGCGCCTTCACCTCCTGGTCGGTCGCGGTGTCCGCGTCCTGGCGGCTCGCGAGCTCGCCGTGGATCGCATCGAGCTCCTCCTTCAGCTGCTGCATGGCCTCGCCGAGCCCGCGCTGCGCGTCGGCGAGCTGACGGAGGAACGCGTCGGGCTTCGGCGCCGGCGCCGGGCGCGCCGCCGTGCGCGCGCGGCGCGGGCGAGGCGCCGGCTCCTCGTCCTGCGCGCGCGCCGTGCGAACGAGACCGAGGACGAGGGCGAGACAGACGAGCAGACGGAGCGCGCGCATCGGCCGACGAGTCATAGTGGCGCGGTCGGGGGTGGTCAAGGTCAGGGCCGCAGCCGTTCCAGCATGCGCGGGAACGGAATGGTCTCGCGCACGTGGTGCAGGCCGCAGAGCCACGCGACGCAGCGTTCGATGCCCATCCCGAAGCCCGCGTGCGGCACCGAGCCGAAGCGGCGGAGGTCGAGATACCAGCCGAACGCGTCGAGCGGGAGGTCGTGCGCGCGGATCTTCGCCTCGAGGACGGCGGCGTCGTCTTCACGCTGCCCGCCGCCGATGATCTCGCCGTAGCCCTCCGGGGCGAGCACGTCGACGCAGAGCGCGACCTTCGGGTTCGCCGGGTCGGCCTTCATGTAGAAGGCCTTCGCCTCGACCGGGTAGCGGTGCACCATCACCGGGCGGTCGAACTCCTGCGAGAGCGCCGTCTCCTCGTCGCCCCCGAGGTCCGCGCCCCACGCGACGGGAAAGCCCTTGCCCCGGAGGACGTCGATCGCCTCGCCGTAGGTGATGCGCGGGAACGGCTTCACGACGCGCTCGAGCGGCGCCGGATCCCGCCCGAGCGCGCGCAGCTCCGCGGCCCGGCGCTCGCGCACCGCGGCGACGACGTGCACGAGGAAGTCCTCGGCGAGGTCCATGTCCTCGTCGAGGCCGGCGAACGCCATCTCGGGCTCGACCATCCAGAACTCGGTGAGATGGCGGCGGGTCTTCGACTTCTCCGCCCGGAACGTCGGCCCGAAGCAGTAGACCTTCCCGAACGCGAGCGCACCCGCCTCGCCGTAGAGCTGGCCGCTCTGCGTCAGGTACGCCGTCTCCCCGAAGTACTCGACGGGGAAGAGCGTCGTCGTGCCCTCGCAGGCGGCGGGCGTGAGGATGGGCGCGTCGAAGCCGAGGAAGCCGTGCGCGTCCAGGTACTCGCGACACGCGCGGATCACCTCCGCGCGGACGCGAAGCACCGCATGCTGGCGCGACGAGCGAAGCCAGAGATGCCGCTGGTCGAGCAGGAACGCCGTCCCGTGCTCCTTCGGCGTGATCGGATACTCCGCCGCCGGCGTGGAGACGACGCGCAGGTCCGTCACGCCCAGCTCGAACCCGATCGGCGCCCGCGCGTCCGCGCGCACGACGCCCGTCACCTCGAGCGCCGACTCCTGCGGCAGGTGGTCGGCCGCCTCGAACACGTCCGCCGGCACCTCGGACTTCACCATGACGCACTGGATGGTGCCGGTCCCGTCGCGCAGCTGGAGGAAGTGTATCTTCCCGCTCGAGCGCCGCTGCGCGAGCCAGCCGCGGAGCGTGACCGTCTGCCCGGCGAGCTCGCTGATCCGCTCGACGGTCGCCACGGGCATCCCGGTGCAATAGCAGAAGACGCCCCGCGGGCAAGCCGGGCGCCGCGCGGGCAGTGAATCAGGTTGCGCGACGACCATCGACCCGGGAGCGCGGGGGAGCCTGCGCGGAGGCGGGGGCACCACCGACACGACGCCCCCGCGCTCCCGCGCGATGTCGTACGACCCGCAACCTGCTTCACTCCCCGCGCGGTCCGTCGGTCGGTTTGCGGGTGGTGCCTCGACGTGCGGGGCGCGCGCACGAACCGACCGACGCTCGCGCGCCGCGGGTTGCCCGCGTCGTCAGCGGCCCGCTGGAGTCGCCCGCCGAAGGAACGTCGATGCTCGGCTTTCGGCTGAACGAGGAGCAGGAGAGCTTTCGCCTCGCGGTGCGCGCGTTCGCGGAGAAGGCGCTCGCGCCGCGCGTCGAGGAGCTGGAGCGGACCGAGACGTTCCCGATGGATCTGTTCCGGCTGATCGAGGAGTTCTCACGCGTGAACTGCGGCTTCGCCGGTGCGCTCCTGGCGCACTTCGGGCTCGCGACGATTCCCTTGATCGAGCTCGGCACCGAGGAGCAGAAGCGAACGTACCTCGCGGCGGCGCTCCGGGCGAGAAGCTCGGATCGTTCGGGCTCTCGGAGCCGAATTCCGGCTCGGACGCCGCGTCCATACGGACGACGGCCGAGCGGCGCGGCGACCACTACGTGATCGCCGGCTCGAAGATGTTCATCACGAACGGAGCCATCGCGGACTACTGCATGGTCGCCGCGTACACCGACCGGACGAAGCGCGGCGCCGCCATCTCGATGTTCATCGTCGACACGAAGACGCCGGGCTTCTCCGTGTCCCGAAAGCTCCGGAAGACCGGGCACCACACGTCGGAGACCGCCGCCCTCGCGTTCGAGGACATGCCCGTGCCTGCGGCCGCGCTGCTCGGGCGGCGTCGAGGGGGGCTTCAAGCAGGTGACCGGGACGCTCGAGGGCGGGCGGGTCACCCACGCCGCGCGCTCGGTCGGCGTGAGCCAGGCGGCGCTCGAGGCGGCGCTCCGGTACGCGAAGGAGCGCGAGCAGTTCGGCCAGCCGATCGCGAAGCTCCAGGCGATCGAGTTCAAGCTCGCGCGCATGGCGATGGAGGTCGAGACGGCCCGCACGATGCTCTGGCGGGCCGCATGGCTCTTCGACCGGGGGCCGTGCATGCGCGAGGCGGCGATGGCGAAGCTCTTCGCCTCCGAGGTCGCGCAACGGGTCACGTGGGAGGCTGTGCAGATCCAGCTGACCATCATCGCGCGGGAGCTCGGGCTGTGACACCCGGCTCGCGTCCCCGGCGGACGGCGGCTATACTGCCTCGCATGCGGATGCGGACGTGGCGGTTGGGCACCGCGTCGGCCCTGGCGTTCGTGGTGGTCGCGAGCTGCGGCCCCATGCGGTCCTCGACGCTGGACGACGCCGAGCGGCAGGAAGATCCGGAGTTCGCGTCCTCCCATCTCCACGACCCGTTCGGCGAGGAGTCGGTGATGGACCTCCTCGCCCCCGACGAGCGGGACGCCGTCCGCCGTTCCGGCATGACCTTCGACGAGCCTGCGCACGACCCGAGCATCACGGCGACCGCCGCCGAGCGGCCGCCGCAGGGCCGGGTCGCGAGGGCGATGGACACCGCCGGCAAGGCGACCGTCACGGCGCTCGGCGTCGGCATGTCGGTCGGGATGGCCGTCGCTCCGTTCTTCCTCTTCTGAACGCCGTGCGCGCGCTCCGCGCGGCCGGGGTCGCCGTCGTCGTCGGCGGGCTCCTCTTCCTCATGCTCGACTCGGGCGCCGTCACGCCCGAGCGCGCGCCGCGCGTCGTCTCGGTCTCACTCGCCGCCCTCGGGGCCCTCTTCGGCCTCGGCGCGTGGGCAACGTCCGTCGGCGGCCGGCCCGAGCGCGCGCCGCTGTTCGCGGGCCTCGCCGCCGGCCTCCTCGGCTACGCCGTCGCGCGGCTCCTGCGGTAGCGCTCCTAGCGCGCGCGGCGGGGCTCGCGCGGCAGCGTGAGGCAGAACTCGGTGCCCGGCGCCGCCGGCCGCCACGCGAGCGTGCCGCCGTGCGCCTCGACCAGCTCCTTCGCGAGCGCGAGGCCGAGCCCGATCCCGTGCGGCTTCGTCGTGCAGAAGGGGGTGAAGAGCGTGTCGCGGACCGCGTCGGCGATGCCGGCGCCGTAGTCGCGCACGGCGACCGTCGCCACCACGCCGTCCGCGCGCGGCGTCACCTCCACGGCCGTGCCGGGCGGGCTCGCGTCGAGCGCGTTGTCGATCAGGTTCACGAGCGCCTGCTTGATCTTGTGCTTGTCGACGAGGAGGGTCGCGTCGGTGTCGTTCGCGAGCCGGATCGGGACGCCGAGGCGTGCGGCGCGCGGCCCGCAGTCGCGGATGCACTCCTCCACCAGCTCGGCGAGCGGCTGCTCCCAGAGGTTGAGCGCGCGGTCCTGTCCGAAGCGCAGCAGCTCGTCCATCACGCGGTTCGCCTCCTCGATGCTGCCCAGGATCCGCGCGGCGTGCTCCCGGACCGTCTGCGCCCACCGAGCGAGGGCGGCGGGCGGCGCGTCGGGGCCCGGACCGTGCGTCAGGAGGTGCGCGAACATCCCGACCGAGCCGTGGTGCCGCGCGATCTGGTGGAACACGGTCGAGGCCGTCCGCCCGATGGCCGCGAGGCGCGTGCGGACGGCGAGCTCCTCGCCCATCGCGGCGAGACGCGCCCGCTGCCGCTCGCTCTCGATGCGAAGGTCGTTCTGGCGCTTCAGGATGAAGTGCAGGAGGAGCGTCGAGACGCTCGCGGCGACGAAGGCGGGCGCGCCGCCGTGCGCGTAGGAGAGGAGGAGGAAGCAGACGAAGACGACGTGTGCCAGGTCGGTTGCGACGAGCAGGTCTCGCCCGAGCGCCGCGGCGAAGCGCGCGCGCTGCCGGCGCGGGGCGCCGCCCGGAAGGGCCCACAGCCAGAGCGCGACGAGCCCCTCCGCGGCCGGCACCACGGCGAAGACGGAGAGGCCGGGCGAGACCGCGCGCGCGGCCGCGAGCACGGCGATCCGGATCGCGTGCGCGCTCAGCTGCGCGAACTGGCGCCGGAGCCCGGGCAGGCTGCGCGCCGGCGTGAGCTGCTCGCGCACGCTCCGGCGGAGGCTCTGCCCGGCGAGGCCCTTCGCCTCGACGAGGCCCGCGCGGTCGAGGGCCGCGACGAGGGCGTACCCGAGCGTCGCGGCGGCCCACGCGACCGCGAGCGCCGGCATGCCGAGCACGTACGCGGCCGCGGCGGCGGTCCACGTGACCGGCAGATAGACCTCGACGCCGTCGGCGAGCTGGATGCAGAACGGCCACTCGAGCGCGAGGACGAGGAGGACGGTCGCGTAGAGCGGCCACGCCGCCGCGTCGACGAAGAGGAGGCCCGTCGCCGCGAGCGGGACGTTCAGGTAGCCGAGCCAGGCGTACGGCCGCTGCGCGGCGCTGCGCTCAGATTTCGACGAGACCCGCCTTGACGGCGAGGACGGCGGCGCGGGTGCGGTCGGAGACCTCGAGCTTCCGGAAGATGGCTGCGACATGCGACTTGACCGTTTCCTCGCTCACCGAGAGACGGGCGGCGATCTGGCGGTTCGTCTCGCCGGTGGCGAGGAGCTTCAGCACCTCCTCCTCGCGCGGCGAGAGCTCCGCGAAGGGCCCGCGTCCGAGCTCGCCGGCCGGCGCGCAGCCGAAGGCGCGGAGCACGCGCGCGGCGAGGGCCGGCGTGAGGAAATGCTCTCCGGCGGCGATCGCGCGGAGCGTCCGGACGAGCTCGGGCGCCGGCGTGTGCTTGAGGACGTAGCCGGCCGCCCCCGCCTGCACGGCGCCGAGGAGCAGGTCGGGATCGACGAACGCCGTCAGCATGACGACCCGGAGCGCGGGGAAGTGAGCGCGGATCCGGCGGGTTGCGTCGATGCCGCTCGCGCCCGGCAGCTCGATGTCCATCAGCACGAGGTCGGGCCCCGCTCGGCCGAGCGCGCCCAAGTCGACGTCGCCGCTCGCGAACGCCCCGACGACCGTGAAGTCCGGCTCCGCCGCGAGGCACTGGACGACGCCGTCGCGGAAGATCGGGTGGTCCTCGACGACGACGACACGCGTCACCGCCGCGCGCGCGGCGCGGGGCTCGTGTGCGGGGGGGCCGGCGGCCGCCATGCGCCGCGGATCGTAGCCGCGGGCGGCCGCCTCCTGTCAAGGAGCCGGACGGTCGGCAGCACCCGGTCGCGCAGGCGTAGAGACGCGCGGGCCCCGCCGCTCGGCGCCGGGGCGCCGATCCTACGCCGGCGTCTCGGTCCGCGCGCGGCCGGCGATTCCGCCGCCCTTCAGCTCCCGGGCGAGCGTCTCGGCGAGCGTGCTCCGCTTCTTCCCGTACCCGAAGTAGATGCAGAAGCCGACGAGGAGCCAGACGATCAGGCGGAGCCAGTTCTCCCACCCGAGGTAGAGCATCATGAGGAGGTTGCTCGCCATGCCGAGGATCGGCACGAGCGGGACGAGCGGCGTGCGGAAGGGCCGCGGCATCTCGGGATGCGTCCGGCGCATCACCATGACGGCCGCGCACACGATGACGAACGCCATGAGCGTGCCGATGTTCACGAGGTCGGCGAGGATCTTGAGCGGGAAGAGCGCGGCGACGATCGCGACCAGCACGCCCGTCAGAATCGTCGCCTTGTGCGGGGTGCGGAAGCGTGGATGGACCGCGCCGAAGAACTGGCGCGGGATCAAACCGTCGCGCGCCATGGCGAGGAGGATGCGCGCCTGGGAGAGGAGGAGCACGAGGAGCACGCTCGTGATGCCGACGACGGCGCCGAGCGAGATGAGGAAGACGGCCACCGGGAGCCCGCGCGCCGCGAACGCCTGCGCGACGGGCGCGTCGATGTCGATCTGCGGGTACGGCATCATGCCGGTGAGCACGCCGGCGACGAGGATGTAGAGGAGCGTGCAGAGGCCGAGCGAGGCGAGGATGCCGATCGGGACGTCACGCTGCGGGTTGCGGGCCTCCTCGGCGTGGGTCGAGACGGAATCGAAGCCGATGTAGGCGAAGAAGATGTACGCGGCGCCCTTGAAGACGCCCGCCGTGCCGAACGGGAGGAACGGGTGCCAGTTCCGCGTGTCGATGTACTGCGACCCGACCGCGATCACGAAGAGCACGACCGCGAGCTTGAGCGCCACCATCGCCGCGTTGAAGGTCGCGCTCTCGCGGATGCCGACGACGAGGACCACCGTGATGAGCAGCACGACGAGCGCGGCCGGCAGGTTGCAGTAGGCGCCCGTCGCGATCCACGCGTGCGTCCCCGGGTCGAACTCGATCGGGTTCGCGGTCCAGCGCTCCGGAAGAACGACGCCGAAGAGCTTGAGGAAGGAGAAGAGGTAGTGCGACCAGCCGTGCGCGACCGTGCTCGACGCGACGGCGTACTCGAGGACCAGATCCCACCCGATGATCCACGCGAACAGCTCGCCGAGCGTCGCGTAGGCGTACGTGTAGGCGCTCCCTGCGACGGGGACCATCGACGCGAACTCCGCGTAGCAGAGCCCCGCGAGCGCGCACCCGAAGCCGGCGACGACGAACGACAGGGCGAGCCCCGGGCCCGCGTAGTCGTGCGCGGCGAGCCCCGTCAGGACGAAGATGCCCGCGCCGATGATCGCGCCGACGCCGAGCGCCGTGAGCGTCACCGGGCCGAGCACGCGGCGGAGCCGGTGCTCGCCCGCGAGCTCGGCGAGCAGGACGTCGACGGGCTTGACGGCGAAGAGCTGGTTCCGCGGCTCCATCATCCACCTCCCCGCGCCATCGCGCTCGGCGGCGCGTAACAGGTTTACCCGGAGCCTGCAACGCGCGGCGGGAACGTGCGGCGGCGCCCGCGCGCCTCGTGCGGCAGGCGCGCCGCCACCCAGGCCGCGTACCGTGCCTGGAGCACGCGCGTCACCGCACCCGGACGTCCGTCGCCGAGCCGGCGGCCGTCGAGCCGCACGACGGGGAGCACCTCGATCGTCGCCGAGGTGAGGAAGACCTCCGCCGCGCCGCGCAGACGCGCGACGGGGATCGGCTCCTCGCGCACGCGGAGCCCCGCGCGGTGCGCGAGGGCGAGGACCTTCTCGCGCGTGACGCCGGCGAGGATCGTCCCGTCCGCGGGCGGCGTGACGAGCGTCCCGCGCTCGACGCAGAAGACGTTCGCCGCCGTCGCCTCGGTCACGCGGCCGCCGGCCGCCACGTAGAGTCCCTCGTCGGCGCCCGCGCGTGCGGCGAGCGTGCGCCCGACGACGGCGCTCGCGTGGCCGACGAGCTTCGTCGCGCCCCACGGCGGGCCGCAGTCGCGCGGAAACGGGAGGAGGATCGCGCCGGCGCCGCGTGCCTGCCGCGCGGGCAGGTCCGGGGGGAGCGGCCGCGCGGTGAGGAGGAGCGTCGGCGGCACGCGGCGGGCGGGGGCGAGCGCATCGCCGGCGGCGCCGCGCGTGAGCGTCAGGCGGACGGCCGCGTCGGGGAGGGCGTTCCGGGCGACGAGCCGGCGCGCACGCGCCGCCCACGCGGCGGCCGGGCCGGGCGACGGGAGCCCGAGCGCCCGCGCCGCGCGCGCGAGCCGCGCGACGTGCGCGTGCGTCAGGAACGGGCGGCCGCCGTACGTGCGCCACGTGTCGTACACGCCGTCGCCGTGGAGGAGGCCACGGTCGAGGGCCGACACGCGCGCGGCGCGGGCGTCGAGCACCCGCCCGTTCAGCCAGACGAGCACTGCTCGAGCGCCGGCGCCGACTCGCCGAGCGCCAGGCGGAGCGCGGCCGTCTTGAGCCACGCCTCGGCGAGCTCGCGCTCGGGGTCGGAGTCGGCGACGATGCCCCCGCCCGCGTGCCAGCGGACGACGCCGTCCGCGACGAGGCCGGTGCGGATCGCGAGCCCGAGCTCGACGTCCCCGGCCGGGTGGAAGAGGCCGAACGCGCCCGTGTACGCGCCGCGCGCGTCGGGCTCGAGCTCCTGGATGATCTGCATCGCCCGCACCTTCGGCGCGCCCGTGATCGAGCCGCCGGGGAAGGTCGCGCGGAGGAGCGCCGCGAGGCCCAGGTCGGGGGGCACGCGCGCGGCGACCGTCGAGACGAGGTGGTGGAGCGTCGCGTGGGTCTCGACGCGCGCGAAGCCCTCGACGGCGACCGAGCCCGGGACGGCGACGCGGCCGAGGTCGTTCCGCTCGAGGTCGACGATCATGACGTGCTCCGCGCGCTCCTTCGGGTCGCGCGTGAGGTCCGCGACCAGGGCGGCGTCGGCCGCCGCGGACGCGCCGCGCGGCCGCGTGCCCTTGATCGGCCGCGTCTCGACGCGCGGGCCGCGGCGGCGGAGGAAGAGCTCGGGCGAGTTCGCGACGAGCCGGGCGTCGCCCGCGTCGAGGTAGGCGCCGTAGGCGGTCGGATGGCGGTGCGCGAGCCGCGCGTAGAGCGCCCACGCCGGGCCGGCGAGCGGCGCCTCGAAGGGGAGCGTGAGATTCACCTGGTAGGCGTCGCCCGCGGCGAGGTAGTCGAGGATGCGGCGGACGGCGCCGCGGTGGCCGGCCGGCTCGCGCCGCGCGACGAGGGGACCCGCGGCGAGTGGGCGCGTCCACTCGGGCACGGGCGCGGAGAGCCGCTCGAGCCAGGGCGCGCGAGGTGCCGCCGGGTCGACGCTCGCGAGCGCCCACTGGCCCCGCGTGCGGTCGAAGACGAGGAGCGGGTCGGGGCGCGCCAGCACGGCGAGCGGTGCGGCGCCCGGCCGCGCGACGCCGGCCGCCGGCTCGCTGAAGGCGCCGAGCTCGTAGGCGAGCCAGCCGACGACGCCGCCGGCGAGCGGGAAGGGGAGCGCGGGGTCGACGGGCGTCTCGGCTACGAAGCGCGCGATCGCCGCGAACGGATCTTCACGCGTGTCCGCCTCGATGCGGAGCACGGCGCGCGGCGCGCAGCCGACCAGGGTCACCGGCCGCGCGGGCTCCGGCACGTCGAGCAGGAAGGCGCCGGGCTCGCCGGCGAGGCTCGCGAGCACCTCGGCGGGGTCGCGGCGGAGTGCCAGCGGAACGAGCGGCATCGAGCGCGCGATCGTAGGAGGCGGGTGCGGGCCGGTCAAGGCGGACGTCCGCGTCGCGTCGTCCCCGCCCTTGCGTCCCGGCGGGTCAGCGTCTAGCGTGCCTCCGACGTGAACGCCTCGACGAGCCTCCTCGAGCGCGTGCTCCCCTCCGTGGTCCACATCCGCGCCGACATCCCGGAGGCCCACGCGTCTGCGCGCCTCCTCGGCACCGACCGGATGGGCTCGGGCACGGTCGTCGCCGCGAGCGGTCTCGTCCTCACGGTCAACTACGTCGTGCTCGGCGCGGAGCGCGTCCGCGTCACGCTCCTCGACGAGCGCACGCTCGACGCCGAGGTCGTGCGTCAGGACTTCGTCTCGGGGCTGGCACTGCTCCGCGTCCCCGCCGAGCGCCTCCCCGCGCTCCCGCTCCGCGCGACGGGCGACCTCCAGCTCGGCGACGACGTCTTCATCGTCGCGAGCGTCGGCGAAGGCGCGGTGCGCGTCTCGAACGGCGCGGTGAGCTCCCTCGGCGCGTTCGACGCGAACTGGGAGTACGTCCTCGAGCGCGCGATCATGACGACGGCCATGAACCCCGGGCTCGGCGGCGGGCCGCTCCTCGACGTCCGCGGCTCGATGGTGGGCGTCGTGTCGCTCAACCTGAACGAGATCGGCCGCTTCTCGCTCGCGATCCCGGTCGACCACTATCTCGACGCGCGCGACGCGTTCGTCTCGGGCCGCCGCGGCGCGACGCGCGCCTGGCTCGGCATCTTCTGCTACGCCATGAAGGACCGGGTCGTCGTCGCCGGCCTCCTTCCCGACGGCCCGGGCGCGCGCGCCGGGCTCGAGACGGGCGACGTCGTCGTCGCGGTCGACGGCCACGAGGTTCCCGACCGCCGCTCGCTCTACCGTCTCCTCTGGAACCACCGCCCGGGCGAGGAGGTCACCCTCCGCATCCTGCGCGGCAAGGAGATGCGCACGCTCACGGTGGCGTCGGGGGACGCCGAAGAGTTCTTCGCGTGACTGCGTCGCGTCGGTGCGCGGGCGGCGCGGGACCGGGCGCCGCCTCGCCTGCTCCGGTCCTCGGCGCCGCGCGCCCGCGGCGTCCCGGTCCCTGCTAGCTCCCGTCGTGCGCCCCACGATGCCGCTGGGCGACTTCCTGGTCGCCTATCTCCGGAAGATCGGGGTCACGCATCTGTTCGGGATCCCGGGCGATCTCGTGCTGCGGTTGTTCGTGCGGTTCGCGAAGCAGCAGGGGCTCAAGATCGTGACGCTCTCGCACGAGCCGGGCGTCGGGTTCGCGGCGGACGGGTACGCCCGCGCGACCGGGCGGATCGGGGTCGCGTGCGTCACGTACGGGGCGGGCGGGCACAACATGGTGAACCCCGTCGCCGGGTCGTTCTCGGAGCGCGTGCCGGTGCTCGTCGTGAGCGGCGGCCCGGGGGAGGAGGAGCGGAAGCTCGGGACGCTCATCCACCACCAGGCGAAGGAGGTCGAGTCGCAGCTCCGCATCTACCGGGAGCTCACGTGCGCGTCGGCCGTGCTCGACGACCCCGCGACCGCGGCGGAGACCGTGCACGAGGTCGTGACCCGCGTGTGGCGGGAGCAGCAGCCCGGCTACCTCGAGATCCACCGCGACATGGTGGAGCGGCGCATTCCCGTCCCGCGGCGCATCCTCGAGTGGGACGGCGTGCTCCACTTCGCGCGCTCCGACGAGCGGAAGACGACGGAAGCCGTCCGCGAGACGACGGAGCGGTGGAACGCGGCCCGGCGGCCCATGACGATGATCGGCATCGAGGCGTACCGCTTCAAGCTCCAGCGCGAGGTGCGGCAGCTCGCCGAGCGGATGGGCGCGCCCGTCACGACGAGCGTGCTCGCGAAGGGCGCCTTTCCGATGGACCACCCGCTCTTCATGGGCGTCGACATCGGCGCGATCTCGCCGCCGCCGATCCGCCGCCGGGCCGCGCGCGCCGACCTCGTCCTCTCGCTCGGCACGCTCTTGACGGACATGGATCTCGGCGGCCGCCCGCCGCAGATCGCGCGCGCGCACTCGATCTGGGCCGTGAACGGCCGCGTGAACGTGAGCTTCCACACCTACACCGACGTCCACCTCCGCGAGTTCGTCCGCGGCCTCCTGCGCGCGCCGCTCCGCCGCCACCGGGAGAAGGTGCGCTACGTCGACAACCTGCCGCCCGAGCCGCCGCGCCCCGCGCCGCAGCTCCGCGTGACCGAGATCCTCCAGGAGGTGAACCGCTTCCTCCGCGGGCGGCGCGGCTACGGCGTCGTCGCCGAGTCGGGCGACATGCTCTTCGCCGGGCTCGACGTGCGGGTCGAGCGCGGCGGCGGCTACCTCGCGCAGGGCTTCTACGCGTCGATGGGATTCGGCGTACCGGGCGCCCTCGGCGCGCAGATCGGCGCGGGGTTCCGCCCGCTCGTGCTCTGCGGCGACGGCGCGTTCCAGATGACGGGGCCCGAGATCGCGCAGGCGCCGCGCTACGGGCTCGACCCGATCGTGCTGCTCGTGAACAACGGGGGCTGGCAGATCTTCCGCCCCGTCGTCGCGCGCCCGAAGCTCCTCGAGGTGCCGAACTGGCCCTACGCCCGGCTCGCCGAGGCGTGGGGCGGCCGCGGCTTCCGCGTCCGGCGGGCCGACGAGCTGCGCGCGGCGCTCGCGGAGGCGGCCCGCATCCGCTCCTTCGTCCTGATCGAGGTGCAGGTCGCGCCCGACGACCACTCGCCCGTGTCACGGAAGTACATCCAGGCCTCGGCGCGGCGGGGGAGGGTGACGCCGTGATCAAGCCCACGCGTCTCTACGACGACCTCGTCGCCGGCTTCCGCTGGCAGGTGCCCGAGGAGTTCAACTTCGGGGCGCTCGTCGACGCGTGGGCGACGGACCGGAGCCGCACGGCGCTCTACTGGGAGGACGAGGCGGGCCGGCGCGAGCGCTTGACGTTCTGGGACGTGAAGCAGGCGTCGAACCGGGTGATGAACGCGCTCGCGGGCCTCGGCGTCGGCCGCGGCGACCCGGTGATGGTGATGCTGCCCCGCATCCCCGCCTGGCAGGCGGCGATGGTCGGGGCCTTGAAGCTCGGCGCGCTCGTCATCCCGTGCACGGCGTCGCTCCGCGCGAAGGACGTCGCGTACCGCGCCCGGCACAGCGGTGCCCGGGCGATCGTCACGACGACGGAGCAGGTGCCGGAGGTCGAGGCCGCGTGTCCCGACCGGGACCTCCTGCCCGTCCGCGTCGCCGTCGGCGGCGCGCCGGCCGGCTGGCACGACTGGGAACGCGTGCTCGCGCGCGCGTCGACCGGCGGCGTCCCCGCGCGCACCCGGAGCGACGAGCCCGCGCTCTGCTTCTACACGTCGGGCACGACGAAGGACCCGAAGGCCGTCCTGCACGCGCACGCCTACACCTTCGCGCATCGCTGGACGGGCGAGATCTGGCTCGACCTCCAGCGTACGGATCTCCACTGGACGACGTCCGACACCGGCTGGGCGAAGGCCGCCTACGGCGTCCTCTTCGGGCCGTGGATGAACGGCGTGCCCGTCTTCATGTACCACGGCCGCTTCGAGCCGGAGCGCGAGCTGGACCTCCTCGAGCGCTACGAGGTGTCCGTCCTCTGCGCTCCGCCGACCGAGTATCGCCTGCTCGTGAAGCAGGACCTGGCGCGCTGGAAGCTCGCACGGCTCCGGCACTGCGTCGGCGCCGGCGAGCCGCTCAACCCCGAGGTGATCCACGCCTGGCACGACGCGTACGGCCTCGTGATCCACGACGGCTACGGCCAGACGGAGACGCAGCTCCTCGCCGCCAACCTCCCCGGCCTCCCGATCCGTCCGGGCTCCATGGGAAAGCCCTTCCCCGGCCACGAGCTCCGCGTGATCGACGAGGACGGTGCGGAGCTCCCGCCGGGCGAGATCGGCGACCTCGCGCTCCGCGGCCGTCCGCCGACGCTCTTCCGCGAGTACTGGAGGAACCCCGAGGAGACCGCCGCCTGCCGCCGCGGCGAGTGGTACTTGACCGGCGACCGCGCGCGGCGCGACGAGGACGGGTATCTCTGGTTCGTCGGCCGCGCCGACGACGTCATCATCTCGGCCGGCTACCGGATCGGCCCCTTCGAGGTCGAGAGCGCGCTCCTCGAGCACCCCGCGGTCGTCGAGTCCGCCGTCGTCGCGAGCCCCGACGAGGTGCGCGGCGAGATCGTGAAGGCCTTCGTCGTGCTTCGCCCCGGCCACGCGCCGAGCGACGGGCTCGCGCGCGAGCTCCAGGAGCACGTGAAGCGCGTGACGGCGCCGTACAAGTACCCGCGCGCGATCGAGTTCGTCGACGGGCTCCCGAAGACGGTGAGCGGGAAGATCCGCCGCGTCGAGCTGCGCGAGCGCGAGCGCCGCGCGCGGCGCGCACCCGGCGCCTGATCTCCCGCGGCTGGTACACGACCGGCAGCGCGCGCGGCCGCCAGGCGGGCGCCGCAGGACACGGGAAGGGCGCCTTCACGGGCGCGACCGCGACCCGCGAAGGGAAGTTCGAGGTGGCCGACGGCGGCACGCTCTTCCTCGACGAGATCAACGACATGCCGCTCGAGACCCAGGCGAAGATCGTGCGCGTGCTCCAGGAGCGCGAGGTCGAGCGCGTCGGCGGCAACCGGACGATCGAGGTCGACGTCCGCATTCTCGCCGCGACGAACCAGGACCTCGAGGCCAAGGTGCGGGAGAGGAGCTTCCGCGAGGACCTCTACTACCGGCTGAACGTCGTCGCGGTCGCGCTGCCGCCGCTCCGCGAGCGCCCCGAGGACCTCCCACTCCTCATCGAGCACTTCTCGCACGCGGTCGCGGCGCGCTTGGCGCCGCCGCCGCCGACGCGGCCCCCGAACGCACGGGCACGTTCCGGGAGGCGAAGCAGCGGACGATCGAGCGCTTCGAGCGCGCGTTCATCGCCGACGCGCTCGCCCGCCACCACGGCAACGTGTCCAAGGCCGCGGACGAGATGGGGATGTACCGCCAGCACCTCCAGGTGAAGCTCGCCGAGCTCGGCATCGATCCCGAGCCGTACCGCCGGCGCTAGCCGCGCCGCGGTTCTCGCGCGACGCGCCCGGCCGTCGTCGCGCCGCGGCGCTATCGCGCGCGCTCGAGCCCGAGAATCGTGATCGACGTGAGGGCGTGATGCTGGCGGTTCAGGTTGAGGAGCAGCGCCGTGATCGCTTCCTGGTGGCGCGCGTTCCGGAGCGGGCCGGCGTCGACGGGTCGGAGCCCCGGGAGCTTCGCGACGAGGGCCGCGACCTCGGCGCGTGCGCGCGGATCGTCGCCCGAGACCAGCACGTCGCCCCCGAGCCGCGTCCCGAGGTCCGCGAGGCGTGCGGCCGGGACCGTCTTGAACGCGCTCACGACGCGCGCCGCCGGCGCGGCGCGCTGGATCGTCTCGCCGGCCGACTCGCCGTCCGGCCCGCCGGCGCGCTCGAAGAGCCCGGCGCGCAGGCGGAGCGGGACGACCACGTCGACGACGAGCTTCCCGGCGAGGGCCGGGGCGGCGGCCGCGAGGAACGCCTCCAGGCCGCCCCAGGGGATGGTCACGACGACGGGATTCGCGCGGGCGACGACCTCCTCGTTCGTCCCCGGCGCGACCTCGGCGCGCGGGACGGCGCTGCGCACCGTCTCGGCCGCGGCGGCGGCGCGCTCCCGCACGCGCGACCCGAGGAGGACGCGTTCGCCGGCCGCCGCGAAGCGGATCGCGAGCCCGAGCCCTTCGGGCCCCGTACCGCCGACGATGCCGAGGACGGCCATGGCGGAGCGAGAATACCGGGAGCGCCGACGGCTTGGAAAGCACGTCGAGGCCCGCGTATAGTCGCCCGCCGTGCGGCGCCTCTACCTGATGCGTCACGGCGAGACGCTCTACCTCGGCCACCGCTCCGAGGACGGGACCGACTTGACGCCCGAAGGCCGCCGGCAGATCGAGGTCGCCGCGGAGGCGCTTCGGGCGATGCCGCTCGACCTCGTGTTCGCGAGCCCGATGCGGCGTGCGCGGGCGACGGCCGAGATCGTGGCCGCGCCGCACGGGCTGCCCGTCGAGGTCGTCCCGGCGCTGCGCGAGATCACCCCCGCGATCGCCGACGGGGCACACCTCGCGCAGGTCTTCTCGGAGGTGCTCGAGTTCTTCTCGAGCCCCGCCGTCACGTGGGACACCCCGTTCGTCGGCGGCGAGACGTTCCGGGCGCTGCGCGCGCGCGTCCTCGGCTTCGTGAGCGCGCTTCTCGCGCGGCCCGGCTGGACGACCGCGCTCGCCGTCGCACACGGGGGCGCGAACCTCGCTCTCTTCGCGTGCGTACTCGGGCTCTCCGACGGGGAGATCCCGCGACTCGAGCAGGACCTCGGCTGCATCAACGCGATCGACTTCGACGACGAGGGCCGTGCGCTGGTGCGGCTCGTCAACTTCTCGGCGCACGACCCCCTCAAGGCCGGGCTCCGGGAGCCGAGCTGGGCGCGGCTGCGCCAGGTCCTCGAGGCGCGGCGGTCGGACCTCGCCACGGTCACGTGGCGGAGCCTCGAACGCGACTGGGACGTCTGACGAGGGCGCGCCGACGAAAGGCGCGCAAAAACCCCTTGACTGGGTTCCGGGTCGCGACTAATCTCCCCGCGAACTGCGTTCTTCCGGCCCCATCGGTCGCGGTTCGCGAATACGGATCCAAGGACGCGGGCAATCCCACTCACGGCTGACGGATCGCATCCGGCGTCGGGCCCAGGCCCGAACGAGTCGTGGCCGTCGCTCTCGGCGCGGGGGCTCTGCGCGTGAAACGAGTGAACAAGCAACCCGAGGAAAAGAAGGCCGGCGCTGCCGAGGTGCGTTCTCGCCCCGACGCGCGCGCCGCGGGCGCCGCTGCGCACGCCGAGGCCCGCGAGCCGCGTGAGCCCCGTGAGGTGACCGGCGACGGCACCGCGCCCGAGGAGCTCGACCAGGTCGTCTCGATGCTCGGCGACATGGACATCGAGGTGGATGCCGTCGACGAGACGCCGCTCGCCGAGGAGCCCGAGAAGGAAGTCGAGGCGGAGTGGACGGAGGAGAAGCCCGAGGCCGAGGAGACCGAGCGGGGCCCCGGCGAGACCGCCGATCCCGTCCGCATGTACCTCCAGGAGATGGGCGGGGTTCCCCTCCTCACGCGCGAGGAGGAGGTCGCGATCGCCAAGGAGATCGAGGCCGGCGAGCGGCAGGTGCGCGAGGGCGTCTTCTCGCTCGACCTGGCGCTCCAGTACGTGACGAACCTCGCCGAGAAGCTCCGCAAGCACGAGATCGAGGCCCGGCACATCTTCGGCGACGACGACCAGACCGAGCAGTCGGCCGAGCAGGTCGAGGCCGGCGAGCCGAAGGAGGACAAGCGCGCCGACGCGTTCCTGCGGCAGGTGTCGAAGCTCCGGCGGCTCACGAGCGAGCGCGAGAGGCTCGTGCGGGAGCGCGACCGGGCGCGGACGTCGAAGGTTCGCCGCGCCCGCATCGAGAAGCGCCTCCAGACGATCAAGGGCGACGTGGTCGAGTGCCTGCTCGAGATGCAGATCGGCACGAAGCACATCACGCTGCTCGTCGACAAGCTGAAGGAGGCGCAGCGGCTGATCGACAACGAGCAGCTGACGGTGCGGCGGCTCGAGCAGCGCTTCGGGCATCCCACGGCGGAGATCTTCAAGCAGGCCGCCCGCATCCGGAACGACGAGAAGGACGCCGCGCGGACCGCGAGCCGCCTGTTCCGTGCGCCGGCCGCGGCCATCGTCGAGGCCGCGGACACGATCCGCGAGGCGCGGCGCCGCTCGCAGCAGGTGCTGCGCGAGCTCGACATGTCGGCCGAGTCGCTCCGCACCGTGCTCGAGACGATCCGTCGCGGGGAGATGAAGGCGCAGGAGGGCAAGAAGCGCCTCATCGAGGCGAATCTCCGCCTCGTCGTCTCCATCGCGAAGCGCTACACGAACCGCGGGCTCGGCTTCCTCGACCTCATCCAGGAGGGCAACATCGGCCTCATGCGGGCGGTCGAGAAGTTCGAGTACCAGCGCGGCTACAAGTTCTCGACCTACGCGACGTGGTGGATCCGGCAGTCCGTGAGCCGTGCGATCGCCGATCAGGCGCGGACGATCCGCATCCCCGTCCACATGATCGAGACCATCAACAAGGTGATCCGGACGTCGCGGTACCTCGTGCAGCAGTACGGGCGGGAGCCCACCGCCGAGGAGATCGCGCAGCAGATGGAGATGCCGGCGGACAAGGTCCGCAAGGTCCTGAAGATCGTGAAGGAGCCCGTGTCGCTCGAGACGCCGATCGGCGACGACGAGGAGAGCTCCCTCGGCGACTTCGTGGAGGACCGGCAGACCCTCTCGCCCGCGGACGCCGCCATGGCGCTGTCGCTCGAGGAGCAGACGCGGAAGGTGCTCGCGACGCTCACCCCCCGCGAGGAGCAGATCCTGCGCCTGCGCTTCGGGATCGGCGAGAAGTCCGACTACACCCTCGAGGAGGTCGGCCAGCGCTTCGCCGTCACGCGCGAGCGCATCCGGCAGATCGAGGCCAAGGCGCTGCGGAAGCTCCGCAGCCCGAACCGTGCACGGACGCTCGAGACGTTCGTGCAGCGTCAGTGAGGCGACGCGAGCGTAGCTGATACACGCCGACCGGCGGGGCGGGCGAGGTGAAGCACATCCCGGTCGGCCGGAGGAGCGGATGCTCGAGAACCTGGAGAAGGAGCTGCGGAAGTGGCGCCAGAGCCGTGCCGCGAAGCCGCAGCGCGAAGCGCCGAGTGACCGGCGCACCGTCAAGGTGAACGGTCAGGAGGTGCTCGTCGTCCGCAAGAAACAGAAGCCACCGACGCCTCCCGCGCAGTCCGAATAGCGCGTCGGCCGCTTCCCCCGGGGGCGAGCCTCGTGGCACGCCGACCCACGGCTTCCGGTCGTCGACCGAACGTCCGCTTGCGGCCGGACACGGCGTCCTCCGCGCCCTGGGGGGAGTGCAGGCGCGCGCCGCATGGCGCCTGCGCCCGGAGCCGGCCCGCGGCTCAAGTTCCGTTCGCGCGCTGCCGACACTGAGGATGGAGTCTCTCGCCATGACCAATGCCATCGGCAGCGCGCAGGATCCCGCGCTCCAACCGGCCGCGGCCGCGGCGAAGTCGATCGACGCCGGCGTCGAGGCGACCCGCAAGGCGCTCGACTCGCACGCGGGCGAGGGCCGCCTCGCGGTCCAGCTGATCGAGGAAGCCGTGAAGGCGGCGTCGACGCCGGAGGAGCCGGGTCCCCGCGGCCAGCTCATCGACAAGCGGGCGTAGGGCGCGGCTCACCGACGAGCGGCGTAGGGCGCGGCGCACGTCGCGTTGACTCGGGCCGGCGGGTGGGATCATCCTGCGACACTCGTGTCCGGCGCCTCGCCTCGTCCCTCGAGCACGGTGATCCTCCTCCGCGAGGACGGTGCGGGGCGGGACCCCTTTGCCCTCCTCCTCCTCGAGCGTCACGGGAGCATCGCCTTCCCGGGCGCGCACGCGTTCCCCGGCGGAGTGGTCGACGCGACCGACGCCGACGCCCCGGGAGCGCGGCTGCCGGAGGCGCAGCGCTGGGCCCCTCCCGCGGAAGGAGACTGCCCGCCGGAGGCGCTCAGCTACTGGGTCGCGGCGGTGCGCGAGCTGTTCGAGGAGGTCGGGATCCTGCTCGCGGAGCGGGAGGGGCGGCTCGTCGATGGGCCGCTCGCCGCCGAAGTCGCCGCGCTCCGCGCCCGCATGCTCGCGGGCGAGCCGTTCGGTCCGCTCCTCGCGGCGGCCGGGCTCGTGCCCGCGACGCATCGGCTCTTCTACTTCGCCCGCCGGGTCACGCCCGCCGCGAACCCGCGCCGCTGGGACACCCGCTTTCTCGTCGCCGCCGCGCCGCGCGGCTGCGAGGTCGCAGTCGACGGGACCGAGACCGTGAGCGCCGTGTGGCTCTCGCCACGCGAGGCGCTCCGGCGCCACGAGGGGGGCGAAATCCTCCTCTTTCCGCCGACGCTGGTGACGCTCCACGACCTCGCGCGGTTCTCCTCGCTCGACGCCGTGCTCGAGGACGCGCGGCGCCGCGTCGTCCGCGCCACGACGCCGGAGATCGTGGCGCACGGAGGCACGACGACGCTCAGCTTTCCGACGTCCGCGGAAGGGCACCCCGCCGGGCCGCGTCTCGTCCTGCGCGGCGGCCGCTGGCGCGCGAGCGAGGACTGAGGATGGCGCTCGACGTGACGGACGCGCTCGCCGGCGAGCACGGCGTCCTGCACTTCCTCCTCGCCCAGCTCGAAGAGGCCGCCGCGCGCGCCACGAGCACCGCCGAGCTGCGTCCCGTCGCGGAGACGGTCGCGCTCGCCCTCCTCGCGCACCAGCGCGTCGAGGACGAGACGATGCTCGCGCCGTACGAGCGGGCGACGGGCTCACTCGGGCCGCTCCGCTGCCTCGCGCACGAGCACGAGCAGATGGACCACGGGCTCCGCGTCCTCGTCCGTCTGGCGGACCTGGACCACGCCCGGACCCACGTGACGGAGCTGGCAGCGCTCGTGCGCCGGCACCTCGCCCGCGAGGAGCAGCTCCTCTTCGGGGTCGTCCGCGAGGCGCTGCCCGAGGCCGAGCGACACGTCCTCGGCGCCCGCTGGGCGGCGCTGCGGGGGCTCGCGACCGAGGGCTGACCCGGGCGGCTCCCGGGGGCGGCCCGGCTCTCGGACGATCCGTTTTAGATGTAGGCATAAACAGTCAGGCTTGACTGTTTGTTTCTGAGGCGCTATGGCACCGGCGTGCTGCTGGACGCGAAAGCGGGGGGGCGCCGCCGCCGAACGCAGGAGGAGCGAAGCGCCGAGACCCGGACCCGGCTCCTCGACGCCGCCATCGAGTGCCTCCTGGCGCTCGGGTACGCCGGCACGACGACGACCGAGATCGCGGCCCGCGCGAAGGTTTCGCGCGGCGCCCAGCTGCACCACTACCCGACCAAGCAGGAGCTCGTGACCGCCGCGGTCGAGCACCTCTTCGACCGGCGGGTGAAGGAGTTCCGCGCCGCCTTCGCGAGCCTGCCGCCGACCGCCGACCGCGCCACGAAGGCGATCGACCTGCTCTGGGAGATCTTCACCGGCGACACGTTCTACGCGGTCCTCGAGCTCGTCGTCGCCGCCCGGACGAATCCCGACCTCCGCGCGCAGATGACCGAGATCGAGCGTCGCTTCCTCGAGCGCGTCCGCGAGACGTTCTTCGATCTCTTCCCCGCGCCCGCCGAGCGCGGGCCCCACTTCGACCTCGCCCCGCATTTCGTCATGGCGCTCATGGAGGGGCTCGCCCTGAACCGCATCCTCGACCCCGACCACGGCAAGCGGAAGGCGATCGTCGACCTGTTGAAGGCGCTCTCGCCGCTGCTCGAGGAGCGGACCGTGGACTTCAGCGGCCCGAAGCGATGAGGAGGAAGACGACAGCCATGGCAACCGGCACGATCCTTACCCCGGACTACGTCGTTCCCGAGGAGGAGCCGTCGCGCGACGGGCGGACGGCCGAGAGCTACGAGGAGCTCCTCGCTCGCCTGAGCCATCAGTCCGTCGTGAAGCACTTCGACGCGTACGCGGACGTCCCGTGGGACGACCCCGAGTACCGGATCGACCCGGACGATCCCCGTTGGGAGGCGGTCGTCGGCGACGAGCTCGGCGGCACCGCGTGGTACCAGGCGCAGCCCGCGACCGTCCGGTCCCGCATCGGCCTCCACATGGCCGCGACCTTCATGAAGATCGGCGTCCAGTTCGAGAGCGTGCTCAAGCGCGGGCTCCTCGCGTACGCGGCCACGCTGCCGAACGGCTCCCCGGAGCTCCGCTACCTCTATCACGAGACGATCGAGGAAGCGCACCATTCGCTCATGTTCCAGGAGTTCGTGAACCGGACGGGCCTGGACATCCCGGGCCTCGCCTGGCGCGAGCGCTTCTTCGCGAAGCGCGTCATCCGGCACGCGACGCGCTTCCCGGCGCTCTTCTTCGTCTTCGTCCTCGGCGGCGAGGACCCGATCGACCACGTCCAGCGTTCGGCGCTGCGCAGCGGCCGCCCACTGCCGCCCATCTTGAAGCGGATCATGCAGATCCACGTCACCGAAGAGGCGCGGCACCTCTGCTTCGCGCGGCACTACCTCCGGCAGCGGGTGCCCACGCTCGGCGTCGTCTCGCGCACGGTGCTCGCGCTCGGCGCGCCGCTGATCCTCGGGCAGATGGCGCAGCTCATGATGCGGCCGTCGCCGGAGATCGTCCGCACGTACGGCATCCCGAGGGCCGTCGTGGCCGAGGCGTACACGCGCAACCCGCGGCATCGCGCCGAGACGCTCGCGGCGCTCCGCAAGGTCCGCGACCTCTGCCGCGAGCTCGGAATCGTCACGCGGCCGGCGCGGGTCCTCTGGGAGGTCCTCGGCCTCTGGGAGACGCAGCCGGCGCCCGCGTAGCGGCCCCCTCGCTCCGCGTCGACGCGGCGCGGGCGTTGCGGCTAGGAAGGCCGGCGTGACGGAAGTGCTCCGCGCGGAGCGGGTCTCGAAGACGTGGCATCCCGGAACCCCCGGCGCCGTTCGCGCCGTCCGCGACGCGAGCCTCGCGGTCGCGCCCGGCGAGACCGTCGTCGTCACCGGGCCGTCGGGCTCCGGCAAGACGACGCTCCTCGCCATGCTGGGCAGCCTCCTCGCCCCGGACCGGGGGCGCGTGCTCTTCGAGGGCCGCGATCTCGCCGCGCTCGCCGACGCCGAGCGGCGGCGCGTCCGTCTCGTGCGCATCGGCTTCGTCTTCCAGCGCGCGCTGCTCGTACCGCAGCTCACGGCGCGGCAGAACGTGGCGCTCGTGCCCCGGGTCGCCGGCGTGCCGCGCGCGCGGGCGTTCGCGCGCGCCGACGCGCTCCTCGAGCGCCTCGGGATGGCGGCGCGCGCCGCCGCCCGTCCCCGCGCGCTGTCGCCCGGGGAGCAGCAGCGGGTGGCGGTCGCGCGCGCGCTCGCCGCCGGTCCCGGCCTCGTCCTCGCCGACGAGCCGACGGCGCACCTCGACGCCGACACGGGCACGCGCGTCGTCGACGCGCTCCGCTCGCTCGCGGCCGCGGAGCGCGCGGGCCTCGTCGTCGTGACGCACGACGCCCGGCTCGCGGCGCTCGGCGACCGCGTGCTGCGTCTCGACGACGGCGTCCTCTCGCCCGTCCGCCCCTGACCCGCGCGCTAGGCGAGGACGACGGCGCCCGGCGTACCGTCCGTCCGGTAGGCGCTCTCCATCGCGGCCGACGTGTGGGCGACGCCGACGCGGCCTGCGGGGTCGACGAGGATGAGCCCGGCGCGCGCGGCGAGGCGCGCCGCGAGCGCCGCGAGCGCGTCCTCCGCGGCACGCGCCGGATCGGCGCCCTGCGCGACGCGCGCGAGCGCGTCTCGGACGAGCACGCCGCGCATGATCAGCTCGCCGGGGCCCGTCGCCGAGCCGGCCCCCAGGCGATCGTCGGCATACGTCCCGGCGCCGAGGATCGCCGAGTCGCCGACGCGCCCGGCGCGCTTGCCCGCGAGGCCGCCCGTGGACGTCGCGGCGGCGACGTGGCCCCGCCCGTCGCGCGCGACGGCGCCGACCGTCTCGCCCCCAGACGCCCGCCGCTCCCGCCAGCGTCGCCGCGCCGCGGGCGTCACGAGCGCGTCGGGCGCGCACGCCGGGAGGCCGTGGCGCGCCGCGACCGCGCCGGCCGTGGCGCCGACCAGGAGGACCTCACGCCCTTCCTCCATCACGGCGCGCGCGAGCCGGATCGGGTTCGGGACGCCCGCGACGGCGCCGACGGCGCCGGCGGCGAGCGTGTCGCCGACCATGACCGACGCGTCCATCTCGACCGTGCCGTCCTCGGTGAGCGCCGAGCCGAGGCCGGCGTTGAAGTGCGGGTCGTCCTCCAGCACGACGACCGCCGCCACGACCGCGTCGAGCGCGGAGCCGCCGGCCGCGAGCACCGCCCAGCCGGCGTCGACGGCGCGCGCGACACCGGCGCGCCGGGGGCCGGTGTCCTCGGGCGACTCGGCGCCGGCGCCGCCGTGCACGACGATCGCCCGCTCCCCGCCCGCGCCCATGGCCGCCGAGTAGCGGAAGCGCGGGGGCGGCTGCAACCGCCCGCGCGATGATGCTAGAGAGACGCGCAACCGCAAGGAGGCTCCGATGACGTTCCACGGCGTCGACGCGAAGATGGTGTTCAAGCAGATGCGGGACCTGGTCCCCGACGCGTATCGGGCGTTCCTCGAGTTCGACGGGAAGGCGTTCGCGGACGGCGCGCTGCCGGCGAAGACGAAGGAGCTCATGGCCGTCGCCATCGCGCACGTGACCCAGTGCCCATGGTGCATCGATGCGCACACGAAGCGCGCCGCCAAGGCCGGGGCGACCGACCGCGAGATCGCCGAGACGATCTTCGTCTCGATGGCGATGGCGGCGGGCGCGGCGTGGAGCCACGGCGGTCTCACGCTCCAGTGCCTCAACGAGCACCGGGCGGCGGGAGGCTGAATCCGCGTTCCACGACGTCGTGCGCACCCCGGCCGCGACCTGATATACGGCTCGGGATGCGTCTCTCCCGACTCTTCGTCCCGACGCTGCGCGAAGACCCGGCCGACGCCGAGGTCGTGAGCCACAAGCTCCTCGTCCGCGCCGGGATGATCCGGCAGGTCGCGCGCGGCATCTACGACCTCCTCCCGCTCGGCCTCCGCGCCGTGCAGCGGTTCGAGGCGATCGTGCGCGAGGAGATGAACCGCGCCGGCGCCCAGGAGATCCTGATGCCGGCCGTCGTCCCCGCCGAGCTCTGGCAGGAGAGCGGCCGCTGGGACCGCTACGGGCGGGAGCTCCTGCGGCTCAGGGACCGCTACGATCGCGACTTCTGCTTCGGCCCGACGCACGAGGAGGTCGTCACCGACCTCGTGCGCCGCGAGATCCGCTCGTATCGCGAGCTGCCGAAGAACCTCTACCAGATCCAGACGAAGTTCCGGGACGAGGTCCGCCCGCGGTTCGGCCTCATGCGCGGCCGCGAGTTCATCATGAAGGACGCGTACTCCTTCCACGCCGACGCGGCGGACTGCGAGCGCGAGTACCGCAACATGTTCGACACCTACACGCGCATCTTCGAGCGCTGCGGGCTCGTCTTCCGTCCCGTCGAGGCAGGCACGGGCGCGATCGGCGGCTCGCGGTCGCACGAGTTCCAGGTGCTCGCCGAGTCGGGCGAGGACGCGATCGTGTCGTGCGATCGGTGCGGGTACGCGGCGAACGTCGAGCTCGCCCCGCTCCGGCCGGCGCCCCTGCCGGCGGCCCCGAAGACCGGCGCGCTCGAGCGCGTGAAGACGCCCGGCCAGCGGACGGTCGAGGAGGTGGCCGCGTTCCTCGGCGAGCCGCCCGCGCACTTCGTGAAGACGCTCGTCTACGCCGATTCCGCCGGCCGAGCGATGGTGGCGCTCGTCCGTGGGGACCACGCGCTCTCCGAGACGAAGCTCGCGCTCGCCGCCGACGGGGCGGCGCTCCAGCTCGCCGACGAGGCCACGGTCCGGCGGGTGACGGGCGCCGCCGTGGGATTCGCCGGACCCGTCGGTCTCCGCGGCGTGCGCGTCCTCGCCGACGCCTCGCTCCGCGGCATGCGAGGCGCGGTGAGCGGCGCGAACCGCGACGACGAGCACCTCGTCCACCTCGACCAGGCACGCGATTTCCCCGACGTCGTCTTCGCCGACCTCCGGCAGGCCCGCGGCGGGGAGCCGTGCGCGCGCTGCGACGGCGGCACCTACGTCGAGCATCGGGGCATCGAGGTGGGGCAGGTCTTCTACCTCGGCACGAAGTACAGCCACGCGATGCGCGCGACCTTCCTCGACGCGGGAGGGCGCGAGCGCGAGATCGAGATGGGGACGTACGGCATCGGCATCACCCGGACGATCGCGGCGGCGATCGAGCAGCGGCACGACGACGCGGGGATCGTCTGGTCCCCGGCGCTCGCGCCGTTCGGGGCGCACGTCGTCCCGGTCAGCGCGACGGACGCGGCGCTCCGCGAGACGGCGGAGCGGCTCGTCGCGGAGCTCGAGGCGCGGGGCGTCGACGCGCTCCTCGACGACCGGGAGGAGCGTCCCGGCGTCAAGTTCAAGGACGCCGACCTGATCGGGCTCCCCGTGCGCGTGACGGTCGGGCCGCGGGCGCTCGCGCGCGGCGCCGTCGAGGTGAAGCCGCGCGCCGAGGCGACGGCGCGCGAAGTGCCCGTCGCCGAGGCCGCCGCACGGGTCGCCGAGCTCGTCGGCCCCCGGTGAGCGCGTTGGCGGAGACGATCAGGCACCGGCTCATCTTCGCGCTCGACGTCGACTCGTTCGCCGCCGCGGAGGCCCTCGTGCGGCTCCTCGCGAAGGACGTCGGCGTTTTCAAGGTGGGGAAGCAGCTCTTCCTCCACTCGGGACCCGAGGTCGTGCGGATGATCCATCGCCACGGCGGCGAGGTCTTCCTCGACCTCAAGTTCCACGACATCCCGCAGACGGTCGCGAAGGCGGGCGCCGAGGCCGCGCGGCTCGGCGTCCGCTTCTTCGACGTGCACGCCTCGGGAAGCGTCGAGATGATGGAGCGGACGCGGGCCGAGGTGATTCGCGTCTGCCGACGGGAGGGCCTCCGGCGGCCGAAGATCCTCGCCGTCACCGTGCTGACGAGCCTCGGCCGGAGGGACCTCCGCCGCGTCGGCATCGAGCCCGACGTCGAGCACCAGGTCGTCCGACTCGCGCGGCTCGCGCAGCGTGCCGGCATGGACGGTGCCGTCGCGTCGCCGCTCGAGATCGTGCGCATCCGCCGCGAATGCGGGCGTGGCTTCCTGATCGTCACGCCCGGCGTGCGCGCGCCGACGGGCGAACGCGACGACCAGAAGCGCGTCATGACGCCGCACGAAGCGATGCGCGCGGGTGCCGACTACCTCGTCGTCGGCCGCCCGATCCGAGACGCGAAGGATCCGCTCGCGGCCGCGCGCGAGATCGTCGCCGACATGGCGCGCGGGGTCCTCGCCGCGCGCGCGCGGCCGGCGGCGCGCGTCTGAGCGGCCGCCCGGCGCGCGGGGCGCATGCCGCGCGCTGCGGCCCTCTGCAATACGTAGTGTAATGTAGGCGTGCGCGGGCGGGTTTTCGTTGAGGCGGGCGTCCGCCGTGCGCTAGCGCATCGCCGCATGCGGTTTCGCGGGGTCGCGGCGAAGCTCGTCGGGTCGCTCGTGCTCGGCGCGGCGGTGCGCGCCCGCGCCGAGGGCGTGGTCGTCGACGGCCAGGTCGAGCTCGGCGAGGAGTGCGACGGCGCCAACCTCGGCGGCCTCGGCTGCTCGGACTTCTGCTTCGACTCGGGGACGCTCCGCTGCAACGGCGACTGCACGCTCGACACGAGCCGGTGCTTCGTCTGCGGCGACGGCCGGATCTGCGGCTGCAACCCCGGCGACGTCGCCTGCGGGCACGACCTCGGCCAGTTCCCCGGCTGCTGCGAGGTCTGCGACGGCACGAACCTGGTCCTCGTTCCCAACGCCGCGCAGAGCTTGACCGTTCGGGCCGTCTATGGCGTCAATCCGCCTTCTGACGCGAGCGCGCGGCCGCATTTCGTCCTCTCCTTCGCCGAGGAAGCCGACGACACGCAGCTCCGCGCGGCGTGGGTACGGGACCGGCTGAGCGACGACGTGCACAACGACTCGATCCTGCGGACGAAGCGGATGAAGCCCGGACGGCTCGCCCCGATCCTCTGGGGCGTCCTGTGCCCCGACGAGGCGGCGGCGCGCCGCGGGAATCCGGGACGCGCGCTCCAGTCCTGGTGACGATGCGCTGGCCGAGGCGACGACCGCGTGCCTGGGCGAGCGTGACGCAGCCGGCGATGACGTTCGTGTGCGAGCAGGACGGGCCGCCGGAGCAGGCGCTCAAGGGTCTCCTGGCGCGGGCGTTCGACGCGAGAGACCGCGTCGCGCGCGCGTTCCTCGCTCGCGTCGACTACGGCGACGGGGCGTACGCGGTCGCGCTCTGCGTACGGACCGTCGCCGGCACCGAAGAGATGGGCGTCGTGCGCGACGTCGCGGAGGCGTTCCGCCAGCTGTTCGGGCGCGATCAACATCTCGACGTCTGCTTCCTCGACGACGAGCAGGAGGCACGCGTCCGCCGGGTATGCCGCCCGTTCTACGAGCGGCGGCCCGGCCCGCGCGGCGGCCTCCTCCACTAGCACGCCGGCGTCCGCGGCGGGGTCTCCGGACGGAGCGCTTCACACCTCGAGCCGCGCGTGCGCGAGCGCGGGAAGCTCGCGCCGGACGCGCGCGAGCGCCGCGCGGTCGATCTCGGCGAGCACCACCTGCTCGCCCTCGCCGGCGCGCGCGACGACGCGGCCCCAGGGGTCGACGATCAGGGAGTCGCCCCAGTCGGCGAAGCCGTGCGGGCTCCGGCCGGTCTGATCGGGGGCGACGAGCCAGCACTGGTTCTCGATCGCACGCGCGCGGCAGAGGACCTCCCAGTGGGCCGCGCCGGTCGGGAAGGTGAAGGCGGAGGGCACGAGGAGGACCTCGGCGCCCGCGCGGACGAGCCGGCGGTAGAGCTCCGGGAAGCGGAGATCGTAGCAGACGGAGAGGCCGAGCGTGCCGAGGTCGGTCGCGACCGTCACCACCTCGGCTCCCGGCGCGCGCACCGCGGACTCGCGCACCGTCGCGCGGCCGGGCAGGTCGACGTCGAAGAGGTGGATCTTCCGGTAGCGCGCGACGAGACGGCCCGCCGGATCGAAGACGCAGCTCGTGTTGTACGGCCGCGGGACGTCGGCGGCGCGCTCGAGCAGCGACCCGGCGCACAGCCAGAGCGCGTGCTCGCGCGCGAGCGCCGCCATCGCATCGGTGGTCGGACCGGGGACGGGCTCAGCGATCGCCGCTTCCTCCTCCCGCGGCCCGCGCCACGCGAACACCTCGGGAAGCACGACGAGCCGCGCCCCGCGCGCGGCCGCTTCGGCGACGAGCGCCGCCGCGCGCCGGAGGTTCGCGGCGCGGTCGCGGCCCGACGACATCTGCACGGCGGCGGCGAGCCAGCGCTCCGGAGCGGCCATGGAGGCATTCCGTAGCCCGGGCGCGGGCGCAGGGTCAACGCGGCGCGGGCGCGGAGGTGGCGCCCGCCGTGGTGCGTGCGCGCGGATCTGCACGGTTGAAGCGCCGCGCGCGCCTGTGGTACGCGGGGCCGTGGAGATCCGATGCCGCGCCTCGTGAAACGCTACGGCAACCGCAAGCTGTACGACACGAGCGAGAGCCGATACGTGACGCTCGAGGAGATCGCGCGCTGGGTCCGCGCCGGCGAGGAGGTGAAGATCCTCGAGAACGACACCGGCGAAGACCTGACGGCGGTCACGTTCGCCCAGATCATCCTCGAGGAGGAGCGGCGCAAGAGCGGGCTCCTCTCGATCCCGGTGCTCCGGGAGATCATCCAGCACGGTGAGGCGGCGCTCCAGGGCATCGTGTCCACCGTCGACCGCGGCATGGAAGCGATCCGCTCCGCCCCCGAGCGCGCAGCGCGGCGCGCCCAGGAAGAGGTCGGCGAGCGCCTCGGTCAGCTCGGCCGCCTCCTCGACGAGACGATGCGCGGGTCGTTCGAGCGCGTGGCGCAGCTGCCGGCGCTCCAGAAGGAGATGCGGCGCATCGAGCGCAGCATCAAGGCACTCGAGGCCCGGATCGCGCGGCTCCGCGTCGGCGCGCAGCGGACGCCTCCGCCGCCGCCTCCGCCGCCGGCGTCGAACAGCTCGTCCACCCGCTCGAGCGGCCAGGGCTGAGCGCGCAGCGCCCGTCAGCGGGCGAGGAAGACCGGGCACTCGCACTTCCGGAGGACGTACTCCGTCGTCGAGCCGAGCACCATCTCGATGATGCGCGAGTGGCCGTAGGCGCCGATGAAGAGGAGGTCGAAGCCGCGCTGCGCGATCACCTCGACGATGCGCTCGTTCGGGTGCCCCGTCGTCGTCTCGACCGTGAACTCGATGCCGTACGGCTCGAGGTAGCGTCGCGCCTCGTCGACGATCCGGTCCGCCGCGCTTCCCGTCTCGCGCGCGACGTGCAGGACCGTGAGCGGAAGCCGGAGGCTGGCGCACAGCTCGGCCCCGGCGTGCATCGCGGCGCTCGCCCGCGCGGACCCGTCGTACGCGAGGAGCGGACGGCGGACCTCCCGGAAGACCATCGGCGAGACGAAGACGGGCTTCGGCGACTTCCGGGTGACGGACTCCGCCGTCGCACCGAGGAGCCCGGTCGAGAAGCGCTCGTTGATCCCCCGGTGCCCGATCACGACCAGGTCCGCGGTGCGGGCCTGGTCGCAGATCTCGTTCGGCACGATCCCCATCGCGAGCACGGTGTCGCAGGAAACGTGGCGGTCGGCGCACTGCCTGGAGAACGCGTCGAGGAGCACGCGCCCGCGTTCGCGGAGGGCTTCGCGCATCTTCGAGGAGAAGTCGAGGTACGGCTCGAAGCCGAGGGAGCCTGAGATGTCGTGGAAGAACGAGCCCTCGATCGAGACGATGTCGATCACGTGGAGGCCGATGACCCGGGCCTCGAGGCGCTCGGCGAGGGTGAGCGCGTGCTGGAGCGCCGCGTCGGCGTGCTCGGATCCGTCGAGCGCGACCAGGATCGTCTTGATCATGCGCGCACCCCCGAGTCGGCTCTAACACCCGCCGCGACGGGCATGCAAGGCTGCCCTTTCCAAACCGCCGGCCGTTCGTTAAGAGGAGTGAGGCGTGAGCAAGCGAGACGAGGCGCTCTGCGAGGAGCTGAAGGAGGTCGCGCGCCGCCTCGGCGTGCAGGTCCGCGAAGAGATCCTTCTCCGCGAGGTCGGGTATCACGTTCGCAGCGGCGGCTGCCGGGTCCACGGCGAGGACGTCATCTTCCTCGACCGCAGCCTCCCGCCCGCGGAGCGCGTGCAGGTGCTCCTGAAGGAGCTCGCCGGCCGGGACTTCGAGACCTTCTACCTCTCCCCCGCGCTGCGCGGGCTCCTCGAGCAGCGGCGCGGCGTCGCCGGCTGAGGCGGCCGTGTCGGTCCGCGCGCGCATGCGGCGGTTCGAGCAGGCGCTCAAGGACCGGGGCCTCAAGTCGACCTCGCAGCGCGACGACATCGCCCGCGTCTTCTTCGCCGCCGAGGGGCACCTCTCGATCGACGAGCTCTACGCCGCCGTCCGTCGTGTGAACCCGCGCGTCGGGTACGCGACCGTGTACCGGACCGTCCGGCTGCTCAAGGAGTGCGGGCTCGCCGCGGAGCGGCACTTCGACGACGGCGGCGCGCGCTACGAGCCGGTCGAGGAGGAGGCGCAGGGCCACGACCACATCATCTGCGAGCGCTGCGGCAAGATCGTCGAGTTCGCGAGCGAGGAGCTCGAACGCCTCCAGGACCGCATCGGGCGCTTCCTCGGCTTCGCCGTGAGCCGCCACCGCATGGAGCTGTACGGCATCTGCGCGGAGTGTCGGGAGGGCCGCGCCCACCACGTCCGTCCCGAGCGCGGCGTGCATCGCCTTTAGCGGGCCTGAGACCTTTCTTTGTTCGCCGGGTAACTGACACGAAGTTCGTCGCGCCCGCCCGCATCGGGGGCGTTACCGCACGCACGTTTCTCGGGCGAAGTGTTACCGCTGCGAACGCGGCGATCTCCCGGTTCATCGGGATTGCCGAAGGAGAGCGGCTGACGATAGTCGAGCGCCAGCGAACGACGCGCCGCAGCGGCGGTGACCGGGCGCCGACGCCGGGTTCTTTGCGCTCCGAGCGAATCCGAACGAGGAGAGCGTTCACGAGATGCGATCGAAGCTGCGGCGCGCACTCCGGTGCGCGACGGTCTTGGTGGCGGCGCTCGCCGTCGCGGCGGGATGCGCGAGCCGGCGCCCGATGCCCGTGCCGGCGGACGTGTTCGGGCCGAGCGCCGCCGCCGCGACGGACCCGGGCCATTACGTCCTCCAGGTGGGCGACCGCGTCGCCGTCCGATTCTACCGGACCCCGGAGCTCGACACGGAGGTCGTCGTGCGGCCCGACGGCAAGGTGTCCCTTCAGTACGTCGAAGACATCCAGGCCGCGGGCCTCACGCCCGAAGGGCTCGCGCGCGAGGTCGAGCGCCGGTACGCGAAGGAGCTGGTCGACCCGCAGGTGAGCGTGATCGTCGGCGACCCAGGGGGCCTCCGCTACTACGTCGGCGGCGAGGTCGCGCGGCAGGGCGTCCAGCGGCTCGCGGGCGGCGTCACGCTGTTCCAGGCGATCCAGGAGGCCGGGGGATTCGCGAAGACGGCGAACCGCAAGCAGGTCGTCCTGGTTCGCCGCGGACCGAACGGCGAGACGACCGCGCGGACGATCGACATGCGCCCCGTTCAGCGCGGCGAACGCCTCGAGGACGACGTCGTCCTCCAACCGTACGACGTCGTCTTCGTTCCGCGCTCGAAGGTCGCGGACGTGAACGCCTTCGTCGAGCTGTACGTACGCAACAATCTTCCGGTGAATCCGGGCATCGGCGTGCCGTTCTGAGCCGTTCTGATCCGAGGGAGGTGCGACATGCTCGAGCAGGACTTCCGCTGGCGCGAGATCGTTGCGACGCTCGACCGTCGCCGCCGAGTCGTGATCCGCGTCTTCGTCGCGGCCGTCGTCCTCGTGGCGCTCGGGCTCTTCCTCCTCGGCCCCCGGTATCCCGCGACCGCGACGCTCATGGTGACCGCCGAGCGCGCGCGTCCCACCGTCTCGGCCGATCCGTCGACCGGCGCCCCCGTCGACCGGGTCACGGACGAGGACCTGAACTCGGAGGTGGCCCTCCTCCAGAGCGAGCCGCTCATTCGGGAGGTCCTCGCCGACCACCCGTCGCCACCGAGGGGCCGGAGCCTCGTCGGCGCTCTCGTCCAGGTGGCGACGTTCCCGCTCGAGGTGCTCCGGGCCTCCTACCGCGCCGCGCACCACATCCCGGCGCCGACGCCGTTCGACGACCTGGTCGATCGGACGGCGCGCCATCTGGCCGTCCGGCCCGTGAAGAAGTCGAGCCTCATCACCGTCTCGTACGCCGAGCGCGGCGTGCCGCCCGCGTGGTCCGCGGACTTCGTGAACGACCTCGTCGCGCGGCACATGGCGCGCCACTCGCAGCTGAGCCGCCAGCCCGAGGCGCAGCGCTTCTTCGAGTCGCAGCGGACGATGTTGACCGAGCGTTCGGCGCGTGCCGAGGCGGCGCTCCTCGCCTTCCACGAGAGGCAGGGCCTCGACTCGATGCCGGAGCAGCGCCAGATGTGGCGGACGCGGCTCGCCGACCTGAAGGGACGTCTCGCGGACGCCGAGGCCGTGCGCGCGGAACGCACCGCACGCGTCGCGTTCCTCACGAGCGAGCTCGAGCGCTACCCGGTCATGGTCCGCGTCGAGTCGCGGAGCGCGCAGAACCAGGCGGTGCAGTACCTGAAGCCGCGGGTGATGGAGAAGGAGATCCAGCGGAACTCGCTGCTCTCGACGTACCGTCCCGACAGCCTGAAGGTCCGCGACGTCGAGCGCGAGCTGGCCGCCGCGCGCCGGATCCTCGACCGCGAGAAGGACATGGTGACCGAGACGCGCGACGCCGCGAATCCGACGCACCAGGCGCTCGAGGTCGACCTCGCGAAGGCCCGGACCGCGCTCGCCGCCATCCAGGCGCGCGTCGAGGTCGTGCAAAGCGAGATCGGCGAGTCGGCGGCACGCGTAGAGCGCCTCGGCGCCGTGCTCGCCGAGCAGGACCAGCTCGAGCGGGAGGCGAACGCGGCCCGCGAGTCGCTCCTCACGTACACTCGGAAGGAGGAGGAGGCCCGGCTCTCGAGCGCGCTCGACCAGTCGCACATCGTGAACCTCGCCGTCGCTCGGGCCGCCGAGCCCGCGCCCGTCCCGGCGTCCTCGCGCGCGCTCCTGCTCTTTCCGCTCGGCGTCGTCGCGAGCTTCCTCTTCGCCGTGCTGGCGGCGTTTGCGGTCGACCGGCTCGACGCGACGGTGAAGAACGCGCGCGAGGTCGAGAGCCTCACCCGGCTCCCCGTCCTCGCAGAAGTGTCCTGACCGCGATGGAAAGGCGTCCCGTCCCTGCGCCGCTTCCGGGTAGCCGACATGTATACGAACCACTTCGGGCTGCACTCCGAACCCTTCAGCCTCACGCCGGACCCTGCGTTCCTCTACCTCAGCCCCGGGCACGGTGAGGCGCTCGCGGCGCTCCGCGTCGGCCTGCTCGGCCGGCGCGGCGTGATGACGATGGTGGGGGAGGTGGGCACGGGGAAGACCACGCTCCTCTACGCGCTCCTCGCCGATCTCGAGCCGACGATCCGGACCGCGTACGTGTGGAACACGCTCCGGCCGTTCGAGGACCTCCTGCGCGAAGCGCTCGCGGACTTCGGCGTCCCCGAGGCGGAGACCGCTCCCATCGGGAACCTGTTCCAGTTCCTGCGCGGATGCGCGCAGGACGGCACGACGGCGGCGATCGTCATCGACGAGGCGCAGAACCTGAACGACGACGCGTTCGAGATGCTGCGGCTCCTCTCGAACTTCGAGACGCACGAGACGAAGCTGCTGAACGTCATCCTGGTCGGCCAGCCCGAGCTCGACGCCAAGCTCCGCCGGCCGCATCTCCGGCAGATCGCCGAGCGCGTCGCGGTGCACGCGCACGTGAATCCGCTCGACGCCCGGGAGAGCCGTCGCTACCTGGCGCACCGGATCCGGCGCGCAGGCGGCGACGCACGGATCTTCACGGCGCCCGCCCGCCGCCTCCTCGTGCGGAAGGCAGCGGGAATCCCGCGCCGCATCAACATCGTGGCGCACAACGCGCTCCTCTTCGCGTACGCGCGCGGCGCGACACGCGTGTCGCGCGCGATCCTGGGCGCGGCGGTGCGCGAGCGGGAGGGCCGCGGGCTCGTCGTGCACCGCCGCCGGCGTGCGGCGCGGAGCGTCGCGACGGCCGGCGCCGCGCTCGCCGTCGCGGGGACGCTCGCCTGGGAAGCGCGCGAACGCGCGCTCCGGAGCGAGCCCGCCCCGCCGTCCGCGGCGGCAGCGATGCGCGACGGGCGGGTCGTGCCACCCGAAGCGGCGCCTCCCGTGGCGGCGCCGCCCGCGCCCGCGGCGCGTCCGCCGGAGACGCGCGAGGCTCGGGCGCCGAGCGCCGGGCCGGCCCGCCCCGCGGGGCCGGCCGCGGGGCCGGCCGTGACGGCGGCCCTGCCCACGGACGAGCCCGGCGCTCGGCCGCCGCCCCCGCGCGGGGGGGACGGCGAGGCGGCACCGGCACCGGAGGTCGCGATCCGCATCCCGCCCGGCGCGACGCTCAGCGCGCTCGCGCACGAGCTCTACGGGGCGCACGACCCGGCACTCCTCGAACGCATCCGGCGCGCGAACCCCCAGATCGAGGACGTCGGTCGCATCATCGCCGGGGACACGCTGCGTTTCCCGGCCGCACCAGTGGGGGAGAGGAAGCACAAACCGTGAGCGACTACATGCGGGCCCTCGAGCGCCTGACGCGCGAGCGGACGCAGACGTGCGCCCCATCGAGGCGGCCGCCGCCCGGTCCGTCGGCGGTCGAGGCGTCCGCAGCCGAGCCGCGCCCGCGTCCCGTGCCCGCGCGGATCGAGCAACCGCACGGCGCGGTGCCCGCCGGACGGGAAGTCTCCGAGGTCGCGCCGCTCTTCGAGCGGCTGCGGCTCCTCGCGACCCGGGACGGTCTCCGCGCGGTCGTCCTCGCCGACGTCGTCGCGGACGGCGCCGGGATCGCGGTCGCGCGCGCGCTCGCGCGGCACGCCGCCGCGTACGGCGACGCGATCCGCGTCCTCCCCCTCCACCCGGCGGACGGCGGGCAGGCGCTCGCCACCGCCGACGGGTCGCGGCCTCCGCTCGCCGCGAATGCCACGGACGGCTCGGGCGCGACGCTCGGGGCGTGGCTCGCGCGGCACGCGCCCGAGGCGGGCCTCGTCGTCTTCCACTGCCCGGCGTTCACGCAGCTGCCGGCGGCGGGGCTTCTCGCCGCGGCGTGCGACGCCCTCGTCATCGTCGCCGAGGCCGAGCGCACCGATGGCGCGGCGCTCGCGCGCGCCGCCGACCGCGCGCGGCTCGCCGGGTGCCGCACCCTCGGCGTCGTCTACGTGCGGCCCGACCGACCGCGCACGTGGCTCGACCGCCTCTGGATCGACCGCACGCGCCTCGACCGGCGCTGAGCGATGGACATCCGCCGGCGTCAGCTCCTCCTCGGTCTGCTGCAGTTCGCGGACCTCGCGGTGGTCACGCTCGCGTTCTGCGCCGCGAAGATCGCGGCCGACCGGGGCGGCCTCCTCGCGGCGTACGCCTGGTCGCTCGACGTGCCGATCAGCGCCCGCACGGTCGTCGCGCTCGCGCTCGACGTCCCGCTCTGGCACGTCGGGCTCCGCCGCGCCGGGCTGTACGGCTCGTACCGTCTCGCGGCCGTCTCGCGGACGGTGCGCGACGTCGGCGCCGCGGCCGGCTTGGTCGCCGTCCCCGTCGCCCTCGTCGCCGCCGTCCTCCAGCGCCACCACGTCGGCGTCGCGTTCGTCGGCGTCTTCCTCGGCGCGGCGTTCGCCGGGCTCGTCGCCGAGCGGCTCGTCCTGCGCGCCCTCGGCCGGACGCTCCGGCGCCGCGGGCGGAACCTCCGCTACGCGGTCGTCGTCGGCGAGCCGGCCCGCGCCTTCTCCGTCGCCTCCGAGCTGGTCGAGCGGGAGCACCTCGGGTACCGGGTCGTCGACCTGGTCGACGTCGCGCCCACGCTGGCCGGATCGGGCAGCGACGGCTCGCTCGCGCGCCTCGCGCGCGCGCTCGACCGCCATCCCGTCGACGAGGTCTTCGTCGCGCTGCCGTTCGCGAACGCCGACCGGATCGTCGCGGACGCCATCCGGGTCTGCGACGAGGAGGGCGTCGTGGTCCGCCTCGTCGCCCACCTCGCGGCTCCGTCGCGGGCCGCGACGCTGGCGGACACGATCGCCGGGCGGCCCGTCGTCACGATCGCGAGCGGACCGCACGACTGGACGTACGTCGCCGCCAAGCGGATCCTGGACGTCGTCCTCGCCGGGCTCGGGCTCGTCGTCGCGGCACCCCTCTTCCTCGTCGTCGCGATCGCGATCAAGGTCGACTCTCCCGGCCCCGTGTTCTTCGCGCAGGAGCGTGTCGGGCGGGGGCGGCGGCCCTTCCGCGCCTACAAGTTCCGGAGCATGGTCGTCGGCGCCGAGCGGCTCCAGCCGGCGCTCGAGGACCTGAACGAGGCGGCCGGGCCCGTGTTCAAGATCCGCGAGGACCCGCGCATCACGTCGGTCGGGCGCTGGCTCCGCCGCACGAGCCTCGACGAGCTGCCGCAGCTCGCGAACGTCGTGCGCGGGGACATGAGCCTCGTCGGGCCGCGTCCGCTCCCGCTCCGCGACGTCGCGCGCATCGACGTCCGCTGGCACCGCCGCCGGTTCAGCGTGAAGCCCGGCATCACGTGCCTCTGGCAGGTGAGCCGGCGGACGCCCGAGTTCGACGCGTGGGTCCGCTCCGACATGGAGTACATCGACAACTGCTCGCTGGCGCTCGACCTGAAGATCCTCGCCCGGACCGTGCCCGCGGTTCTGTCCCGG
>DASRHG010000038.1:0-42966 GCA_035650655.1 Binatia bacterium
GAGGCGCTCACCTGCCAGTGCGGGTGCGGCCTCACCGTCCACGCCTGCAACCACCTCCAGTGCCCTTCGGGCGAGCCGATGAAGAAGGAGATCGCCGAGCGGCTCGCGCGAGGCGAGGGCCGGGAGACGATCCTCGCCGCCTTCCGGGCGCGCTACGGCGAGAAGGTGCTCTCGGCGCCGACCTTCCGCGGCTTCAACTGGCTCGCGTGGCTGACGCCGTTCGCCGCCGTGCTCCTCGGGGCGCTCCTCGTCGCGCGCGTCATCCGTCGCTGGGTCCGCGACACGCCCGCGGGCGCGACGGCGCCGCCGCGCGCGGCGCCGGGCGACCCCGCGCTCCGCGAGCGGCTCGCGCGCGAGCTGGCGGAGCTCGACCGCGAGCCATGACGGCGGCGACGGTCCTGGCTCTCCTCGGGGTGGCGCTCGTCGTCACGGTGTCCCTCTTCGTCGCGGCCCCCCTCTTCGGCACCTCCGAGGCGGCCGACGCCGGCCAGGGGGGCGGCGAGCGCGAGCGCTGGGAGCGCCGCAAGCGCCAGGCGCTCGCGGCGATCAAGGAGATCGAGGACGACCACCGCATGGGCAAGGTCTCCGACGAGGACCTGGCCGGCATGCGCGCCCGCTTCGAGGCCGAGGCCCTCGAGGCGATGGCCGCGCTCGAGCGAGGACCACGCACATGATCACGATCGAGCAGTTTCGGGCGATGGAGCTCCGCGTCGGCACGGTGAAGAGCGCCGAGCCGCATCCGAACGCCGATCGCCTCGTCGTCCTCCGGGTGGACCTCGGCACCGAGGAGCGCCAGCTCGTCGCCGGGATCCGCGCGCACTACGAGCCCGCCGCGCTCGTCGGCCGGCAGGTCGTCGTGGTCGCGAACCTGGCGCCGGCGAAGCTCCGCGGCGTCGAGAGCCAGGGCATGGTGCTCGCGGCGTCCGACGGCGAGCGGGTCGTCCTGCTCGCGCCGGACTCGGCGGTCGCGGCGGGGTCGACCGTCCGCTAGTGCTTGCTCTTTCCACGCATGCGCGGGCGCGCGGCGGCCGGGGGCGGGGGTGGCGGCTCATGGTCCTCGCGCACCCTCGCCCCGCGCCGCCGCCGCCCCCCGCGCTGCGGAAATCGCCGGCCCCGGCCGCCGCGCGCCCTGCCCGTGGGTGGCTCGAGGGGTCTCGGTGATCGGGCCCGTGCTGCGGGCGCGCGGGGTCGTCCGGCGCTTCGGGCGCGCCCGGGTGCTCGCCGGCGTCGATCTCGACGTGGACGCGGGCGAGGTGGTCGCGCTGCTCGGGGCGAATGGCGCGGGGAAGACGACGCTGCTGCGCGTGCTCGCGCTCCTCCTGCGGCCGAACGGCGGTGCCCTCTCGCTCTTCGGCGAGGACGCGACGGCGGCGCCGCCGGCGCTCCGGCGGCGGATCGGATGGGTGGGGCACGAGAGCGCGTGCTATCCGGACCTGAGCGCGGCGGAGAACCTCGCCTTCTACGCGCGGCTCTTCGAGGTGCCGGACGCCGGGGCGCGCGTCGCCGAGCTGCTCGCGTGGGCGGGGCTCGAGGAGGCGGCGCGGCGGCCGGTCCGGACCTACTCGCGCGGGATGAGCCAGCGCCTCGCGCTCGCGCGCGCCCTTCTCCATCGGCCCGACCTCCTCCTCATGGACGAGCCGTTCAGCGGGCTCGACCGGGACGCGGCGACGGCCCTCGAGGAGCGGATCGCGGCGCTCAGGACGGCGGGCCACGCGGTCGTGTTCACGACCCACGACGTGGAGCGGGCGGCGCCGGTCGCGACGCGCCTCGCGATCCTCCACCGCGGGCGCATCGCGTGGACGCACGAGGGGCAGGCGGCGCACGCGGTGATCGCGGCGGCGTACGCGGCCGTCGTCGTGCGGCGGGCGTGATGCGCGCCGCGCTCGCGATCCTCGCGAAGGACCTCCGCATCGAGTGGCGGACGCGCGAGAGCGTGTCCGGCGTGTTCGTGATGGGCGTCCTCCTCCTGGTCGTCTTCAGCATCGCCCACGACGCGCGGCCGGACGCGGCCCCGGCGCTCCTGCCCGCGGTCCTCTGGGTGACGTTCGTTTTCACGGGGCTTCCGGCCGTGCAGCGCGCTTTTCTCCTCGAGCGCGAGAACGACTGCCTCGCCGGGCTCCTGACGGCGCCGCTCGACCCCGGCGCCCTCTACGCCGGGAAGTGCGCCGCGAACGTCGTCGTCCTCGCCGCGACGCAGGCGGTCGTCGTGCCGCTCGCGGGCCTCTTCCTGCACGTCGACCTGCTGCCGGGGCTGCCGGGGCTCGTCCTCGTCCTCCTCCTCGGGAACCTCGGCGTCGCGGCGCTCGGGACGCTCTTCGCGGCGGTGGCGGCCCGGACGCGCGCCCGCGACCTCCTCCTGCCGCTCCTCCTCCTCCCGCTCCTCGTGCCGCTGCTGATCGGCGCCGTCACCGCGACCCGCACCGTCCTCGACGCCGGCGTCGGTGCCGCGCTCCCCGGACTCCGCGTGCTCGCGGCCTTCGACGTCGTGTTCGGAGTGGCGGGGTGGCTCCTCTTCGGCTATGTCGTCCGCGACTGAGATGCGCCGCCTCCTGCCCGCCGCGACCTGCGTCACGATGCTCGCCGCGCTCTGGCTCGTGTTCATGGTCGTGCCGACGGAGCGCGAGATGGGCATCGTCCAGCGCATCTTCTACTTCCACGTCGCGTCGGCGTGGATGGCCTTCATCGGCTTCTTCCTCGTCGCCGGCGCGAGCGCCGTGTACCTGTGGAACGGGTCGGCGGGCGCGGACCGCATCGCGGCGGCATCGGCGGAGGTGGGCGTCCTCTTCTGCTCGCTCGTGCTCGTGACCGGCCCCATCTGGGCGCGCCCCGTCTGGGGCGTCTGGTGGACGTGGGATCCGCGCCTCACCATGACCGTCATCCTGTGGGCGATCTACGCGAGCTACCTGATGCTCCGTGCGTTCGGCGGGGAAGACGACGCCGTTCGGCGGTATGCGGCGGTGCTGGGCATCGTGGGCGTGCTCGACGTGCCGATCATCATGGTGTCCGTGCGGCTCCTCCGCGGCATGCATCCGGCGGTCATCGCGCGGAACGAGGGCGGGAGCGGCCTGGTCGACCCGAGCATGCGCTGGGCGCTTGCGGTGTCCGGGCTGGCGTTCGTCCTCCTCGGGGCCTGGCTGATCGCGCTCCGGGCCCGCACCGCCCGCCTGGCCGACGAGCTCGCGATGCTGCGGGAGGAGACCGGATGAACAATTTCCCGTATCTCTTCGCCGGCTACGCGGTGATCTGGATCGCCCTCTTCCTCTACCTCCTCCACCTGGGTCGCCGGAGCCGCGACCTCGAGGAGGAGATCCGCGAGCTGAAACGCCGGGTCGGCCGCTGACGCGCCGGCCGCGGCCGGGGCGTCGGGCGACGCGGCCGTCGCGCGCGCGCCGCTGAGTCACGGACGCGCCACGGCGCGCCGCGCGCGTCTCGCTCGGGCGCACGTGCACGGGCCGCGCCGCGGAGCGCCTGCGCTTTTCCCCGGCACCACTATTGCTGGTCTACGCATTCGGGAGGGGTACAAGCAGTGCGCAAGGCACACGCGCCGCGCCCGAGCTTCGCCGAAGAAATGGCGGAGTTGCTCGTGGGTCGCGTGCGGCTCGCGGCGGCCATCACGGTCGCCGGGACGATCGTCTTCGAGGTGGCGGACGTGGTCGAGGGGCGGATCAGCGTCGCCCTGCACGCGATCAAGCTCGTCCAGCTCCTCTTCGTCGTGGGCCTCGTGTGGCTCCTCCGCCGGCCGGTGCCGCGCCGCCTCGGCATCGCGATCACGGTGGTCTCGGTGTGCGTGATCAGCCTGGGGGCGGTGGGCGGCGGCGTCGTCGCCTACGGGGCGGACACGACGAGCATCCTCCTCACCATCATCACGATGACGGCGGCGACCGTCCTCCCCTGGGGCCTCGCCGCCCAGGCGGTCCTGGTCGCCGTCTCGGCCGCCGCGATGGGGTTCGCGTCGCCGTGGATGGAGATGCCGGACGGCATGATCTATCCCGCCGTCGCGCTGGCGCTCGCCTTCGCCGTCTCGCTCTACTCGGCATGGCTCTTCAACAGCATCCGGTTCGAGCGCTGGCAGGCGCAGAGCGCCCTCTTCCGGTCGGAGGAGCGGCTCGCGCACGAGGCGGCGGTCTCCTCGGCGCTCGCGCGCGTCACCCGGGAGATGATCGCGTCGCTCGACCAGCCCGTGCTGCTCTACCGGCTCTGCGCGCTCACGATGGAGGTCTTGGACGCGCGGTGCAGCCACACGCTGCTCCGCAACCAGCACGGCGACGGATGGGTCGTCGTGTCGACGTGCGGGCACCCCGCGCCCGTGTGCGACGCGATGCGCGGGCTCGTGCTCGAAGGAGACTGGCTCCGCCGCCTCTCGACGCGCGACGCCGAGGGCGTGACGCTGGCGCCCGCCCCGCCGGCGCTCGCGGCGCACTGCAAGAGCGCGTCGTTCATCTGCATGCCGCTGCGGCGCGGCGGGGAGGTCGTCGGCGTGCACCTCGCCGGCTCGGCGGAGCGGTCCCGGCTCACCCGCGACGAGGAGCGGCTCGCCGGAGGCATCGCGGGCGCGGCGTCGATGGCGCTCGCGAATGCGAACGTGGTCGCGGACCTCGAGCGCGCCAGTCGGCTCAAGTCGGAGTTCGTGTCGACCGTGTCGCACGAGATCCGCACGCCCCTCAACGTGATGCTCGGCTTCCTCGAGATGGTCGAGGACCCGGAGTTCGAGACCGCCGAGCGGGGCGAGCTCACCCGCCGCATCCGGACGGTGGCGCACGACCTGCTGGACCTCGTCGAGTCGACGCTCGAGATCGGACGCCTGGAGGCGGGACGTGACCGCGCGGCGCTCGAGCGCGTCGACCTCCCGCCGTTCTGGCGGAAGCTCGCGGAGAGCTGCGGGCGCTTTCCCTGCCGCCAGGGCGTCACGCTCGAGTGGGGCCCGCCGCCCGACGTCACGCTCGCGACCGAGCCGAAGAAGCTCGGCATCGTCGTCCGGAACCTGGTCGGGAACGCGCTCAAGTTCACCGAGCGCGGCTTCGTGCGCGTGACGGCCGAGGTGGCCGACGACCGGCTCCTCCTCCGCGTCGCGGACACGGGCATCGGCATCCCCTTCGAGGAGCAGGGCGCCGTCTTCGAGATGTTCCGCCAGGCGAACGGGCACGAGTCGCGGCGCGGCGGCGGGAGCGGCTTCGGCCTCTACATCGTGCGGACGTTCGTCGCGCAGCTCGGCGGCACGGTGGCGCTCACGAGCACGCCGGGGGCGGGCTCCGTGTTCACGGTCGCCCTGCCGCTCGCGGCGCCCGCGCGCCCTGCGCCCGGCACGCCGCTCTTGTCCCCGTCGTGACGAGGCGTTAGGGCGAAGCATGCCCGCTCGCCCGGACGGCGCGGCGCTCGGCGCGCTCGCCGACCTCGTGCCCGGCCGCGTCTCGACGCGTCCCGCCGACCTGGACGCCGCCGCACGCGACGCGTCGGCGTGCGCGCCCGCGCGGCCGGACGCCGTCGTGTGGCCGCTCGTGACGGAGGAGGTCGCCGCCGTCGTCCGCTTCGCCGCGGCGCGCGGCATCGCCGTCACGGCGCGCGGCGCGGGCTCGAGCCTCGAGGGGAACCCGATCCCGGTCGCGGGCGGCATCGTGCTCGACTGCTCGCGGATGACGGCCGTCGTCGCGGTGCGGCCCGAGGACCTCCAGGTCGACGTGCAGCCGGGCGTCGTCTACGCGGCGCTCAACCGGACGCTCCGGCCGTACGGACTCTTCTTCCCGCCCTCCCCCGGCGGCAGCGCCGACGTCGCCACCGTCGGCGGCATGGTCGCGAACAACGCGAGCGGGATCTACTCCGTCAAGTACGGCGGCACGCGGGACCACGTGCGCGCGGCGACGGTCGTGACGGGCACGGGCGAGGTGCTGCGGCTCGGGAACCGGTGCCGCAAGAGCGCGTCCGGCTATCACCTCCTCGGCCTCGTCGTCGGCTCCGAGGGGACGCTCGCGATCGCGACCGAGCTGACGCTCGCGCTCGCCGGCCTGCCCGCGGCCCGCCGCCAGGGCGGCTTCCGCTTCCCCGATGCGCCCGCGGCGGCGCGGGCGACCGCGGACCTCGTCCGCTTCGGGGTCGACGTCGCCGCCGTCGAGTTCCTCGACGCGCCGACGGTGGCGGCGATCGCGCGCCTGGGCGTCGCGGGGCTCGACCCCGCGCCGTGCCTCCTGGTCGAGGTCCACGGCAGCGCCGCGGGCGTCGGCGAGACCTGGGAGACGGCCGCGGACGTCGTCGCAGCGGCGGGCGGCGCGCCGCTCGTCCTTCCCGACGGACGCGACGCCTGGTCGATCCGCGAGCGCGCGACACGCGCCGTCGAGGCGCTCCGGCCGGACGGCGCGACCGTGCGCGCCGACCTCGCGATCCCGATCGGGGCGCTGCCCGCGCTCGTCGAGCGGTGCGAGGCGGTCGGCCGCGCGCGCAGGCTCCCGTTCCACTGCTTCGGCCACGCCGGCATCGGCATCCTCCACGTCCTCGCGCGCGTCGGCGCGGCGGAGCGTGCCGCGGCCGAGGCCGCGCGCGACGAGCTGGTCGACGCCGTCCTCGCGCTCGGCGGCTCGTGCTCGGGCGAGCACGGCATGGGCCTCGGCAACCGCCGCTTCGCGCCGCGCGAGCACGGCTCCGCGCTCGCCCTCATGGCCGGGGTGAAGCGGCTCTTCGACCCGCACGAGATTCTCAACCCCGGCAAGATCTGGTGAAAGGCGGAGCATGCGAGTCGTCGTCTGCGTGAAGTGGATCCCGGTCCTCTCGGCGCTCAAGTTCGACCCCGAGACGCGCCGCCTCGTGCGCGAGGGCGTGCCCGGGGAGCTGTCCGGGTTCGATTCCCGCGCCCTCGGGGCCGCCGTCGCGCTGCGCGCGCGGCACGGCGGCGAGGTGGTCGCCGTCACCATGGGCCCGCCCGCCGCCCGCGAGGGGCTCCTCCACTGCCTCGCGCTCGGCGCCGACCGCGCGATCCATCTCTGCGACCCACACCTCGCCGGCTCCGACACGCTCGCGACCGCGCGCGCGCTCGCCGCCGTCGTGCGCCGCGAGGCGCCGGACGTCGCCCTCTTCGGCCGCTCCAGCACGGACGCCGAGACGGGGCAGGTCGGCCCCGAGGTGGCGGAGCTGCTCGGGCTCCCGCAGGCGACGGGCGCGCGGACCCTCGCCGTCGACCCGGCGGCCCGGACGTTCACCGTCGAGCGCGAGACGGACGACGGCTCCGAGACGCTCGAGGGGCCGCTCCCGGTCGTCGTCACGGCGACCGAGGACCTCGCCGAGGAGCGCTTCCCGTCGAAGGCGGAGCGACAGGCCGCAGCTGCGAAGCCGGTCGAGACGGTGTCGATCGCGGACCTCGGGCTGTCGGCCGACGCCGTCGGCGCGGCCGGCTCGCCGACGTGGGTCGCGGGCGTCGAGCACGTCGCCATCGCGCGCCGCGGCGAGATCGTGACCGGGGACGGGCCGGCGACGCTCGCGCGCGCGCTCGGCGAGCGGCTGCGGGCGCTCCGCGCCGAGCGGCCCGCGGAGGCGCCGCGCCCGCTCCCGGCGCGCTCGGCGCCCGCCGACGGCCCGGCCGTCTGGGTGGTCGTCGAGGAGGGCCGGCACGGCGTGCACCCGGTCGCCTTGGAGCTCCTCGGGAAGGCGGCCGACCTGGCTGCGCGCCTCGGCGGCGCGGCCGAGGCCGTCCTGCTGCGCGCGGGCGACGGCGACCCGGCCGTCGACGCGGCGCTCGCCGCCGCAGGCGCCGACCGCGTCGCGACGGCGCGGCACGCGGCCTTCGCGCCCTGGACCACCGAGGTGCACGCCGAGGCGCTCGCGCACGCGGTCCTCGCGCGCCGCCCCCGCGTCGTCCTCTTCGGCTCGACGATCCGCGGCCGCGACCTCGCCTCGCGCGTCGCGGGGATGCTCGGGCTCGGCCTCACGGGCGACGCGATCGACCTCGAGATCGACGCCGAGGGACGGCTCCGCGCGCACAAGCCCGCCTTCGGCGGGACGATCGTCGCGCCCGTCCTCTCGCGGACGCTCCCCGAGATGGCGACCGTGCGCGCGGGCGTGCTGCGTCCCGCCGCGCCGGACGCGTCGCGGCCCGTCGTCCCGACGGCGCTGCCGGTGCCGAGCACGCTCGCGCCCGCCCGCGTGCGCGTGACCGCGACGCGCACGCTCGCGGTCGATCCGGGCGCGGCGCTCGCGACCGCGTCGCTCGTCCTCGGCGTCGGCAGCGGCTGCAAGGACGCGGCCGGCGTGGCGCCGATCCTCCGGCTCGCCGAGGAGCTGGGCGCCGCCGTCGCCGCCACGCGCTCGGTCACGGACGCCGGCTGGCTTCCCCGCCAGCACCAGGTGGGGCTCACCGGCCGCTCGATCGCGCCGCACGTCTACGTGGCGCTCGGCGTGTCGGGCGCGATGGAGCATCTCGTCGGCCTGCGCCGGGCGGGCATCGTCGTCGCGATCCACCAGAACCCGAAATCGCCGATGCTGAAGGCGGCCGACCTGGGCGTCGTCGCCGACCACGCGACGCTCCTCCCGTACCTCGCCGACGCGCTCCGCCCGTGATCGCGCGCCGCGCGCCGGACGTGCTCGTGATCGGCGGCGGCGTCGTCGGCTGCGCGGTCGCCGACGCCCTCGCCGCCACCGGCCGCACGGTCCTCGTCGTCGACCGCGGCGCGCTCGGTGCCGAGGCGTCGTCGGCCGCGGCGGGCGTGCTCGCGGCGGCGAGCGGGAGCGAGCCCGCGGGCCCGCGCCTCGCGCTCCGGCGGGCGAGCCTCGAGCTGTTCCCCGCGCTCGCCGCCCGGCTCCGCGACGAGACCGGCGTCGACCCGGGCTGGACGCGCTCGGGCGTCCTCGAGCTCCTCCTCGACCCGGCGGGCGTCGCCGATGCGGAGGCCCGCGCCGCGCGGCGGCGGGCGGAGGGCTTCCGGGTCGAGCGCCTCGACGCCCCGGCGCTCCGCGCGGAGGCGCCTGCCGCGAACCCGGCGGCCGCGGGCGCGCTCCTCTTTCCGGACGACGCCCAGGTGGTCGCGCCCCGGCTGGTCGAGGCGCTCGCCGCCTCCGCGCGCCGGCGCGGCGCGGAGCTCGTCGCCGGCGCGGAGGTCCGCGACGTCGCGTGGGACGGCGCGCGGATCGCGCGCGTGCACGTGAACGCGGACACGGTCACGCCCGGCACCGTCGTCCTGGCCGCCGGCGCGTGGTCGCCGGGCGTCCCGGGCCTCGTGCCGCGGCTCGGCGTCGTTCCGGCGCGCGGGCAGATGGTGGCGCTCCGCCCGGCCGCGCCGGCAGGACCGCGGATCCTCACGTGGGCCGACGGCTACCTCGTCCCGCGCGCCGACGGCGAGGTGCTCGTCGGCGCGACGGTCGAGGACGCGGGCTTCGCGAAGGCGGTCACGAGCGCCGGGCTCGCCGCGCTCGCCGGCAAGGTGGCGGCGATCGCGCCCGCGCTCGCCGCGGCGCCCGTCGTCCGCGCCTGGGCGGGACTCCGGCCGCACGCGCCGGCCGGCGGTCCGATCCTCGGCCGCGTGCCGGAGACGGAGAACCTGGTCGTCGCCACCGGCCACCACCGCAACGGCGTCCTCCTCGCGCCGATCACCGCGGCCGTCGTCGCGGCGGTCGTCGCCGGCGCGCCGCCGCCGGTCGACGTCGCGCCCTTCTTGCCACCGCGGGCAGCGCGGGCGTAGGGTCGCGCGATGCCGTACGAGGAGATCCTGCTCGAGGTCGCGGACGGCGTCGCGGTCGTGACGCTCAACCGGCCCGCGCAGCTGAACGCGTGGACGCGGACCATGGGGCGGGAGCTGCACGAGGCGTTCGCCGCCTGCGACGCCGACGACGCGGTCCGCGCGATCGTCGTGACGGGTGCCGGGCGCGCGTTCTGCGCCGGCGCGGACCTCTCCGGCGGCACCGCGATCTTCGAGCGGAGCGGCGAGGCGACGGCCGCGTGGACGCCGCCGCCCGACCGGCCGTGGGCGCGCCCGTCCTGGGCGATCGCGCCGTGGGAGGTGCGGAAGCCGATCATCGCGGCCATCAACGGGCCCGCGGTCGGCGTCGGCGCGACGCTCCCGATGCAGTGGGACGTGCGGCTCGCGGGCGAGAGCGCACGCATCGGCTTCGTCTTCGTCCGCCGCGGCCTCGTCCCGGAGGCGCTCGCGACGTGGACGCTCCCCCGCACGATCGGCCTGGCGCGCGCGGCGGAGCTCCTCCTCTCGGGGCGCATCCTCTCGGCGCACGAGGCGCTCGACTACGGCGTCGTCTCGCGCGTCGTCCCGGACGCGGAGCTCCTCGACGCGGCCCGGGGGCTCGCGCGGGAGATCGCGCGCGAGGCGGCGCCCGTGTCGGTCGCGATCACGAAGCGGCTCCTCTGGCACATGCAGGGCGAGACCGACCTCGCCGCCGCCGCGGAGCTCGACGCGCGCGCGTTCTGGTGGACGACGACGCAGCCCGACGCGAAGGAGGGCGTGGCCGCCTTCCGCGAGAAGCGGCCGCCGCGCTGGACGATGCGACCGACGCGCGACCTGCCGGACTTCCTCCCGCCGCCCGGCCGCGGCCGGCGGTGACGGCGCGCCGCGGCGCTACGCGTCGGCGGGCGGGGGCGGCGGGCCGTCGAGGCGGCGGACCTGGATCTCGTGCACCCGCATCTGGAGCCCGCGCTCGCTCTGGAGCTCGAGGAGCCGACCGGTGCGGCCGACGACGACGAAGACGCCGGGCACCTGGAGGTGCACGACGCGGTCGCCGGGCCGGATGGTCGCGCCGTCGTCCGTCATCGCGGGCGGAGATTGCCGCGGGCGGCCGTCGAAAGCAAGGTCGCCGATTGCACCATCGCCGCCACGCCCGCAGAATGCCCCGATGCTCGCCGGGGCCTGGCGATTCGCCGCGCTCGCCGCGCTCGTCGGGCGGGTGTACGGCGGCTACAAGCTGATCCAGCTCGGCGCCCGCGCGACGCGCGAGCTCGGCGGCGGGCCCGGGGCCGACGGCCGCCTCGGACGGCACCACCGGCGGAGCGCCGAGGCCGCGTACCGGCTCGCGACCCGGCTCGAAGGGCTCCCGATCAAGGTCTGTCAGTTCCTGGGCTCGCGCGCCGACGTCCTGCCGGCCGAGTACGTGGAGGTCCTCTCGCAGCTCCAGGACCGCGTGCCGCCGCGGCCGCTCGCCGCGCTCCTGCCGCTCGTCCGCGCGGAGCTCGGGCGGCCGCTCGAGACGGTCTTCGAGACGCTCGAGCCGGTGCCGATCGCGGCCGCGTCGCTCGCCCAGGTCCATCGCGGCCGGCTGCGCGACGGCCGCGACGTCGCGGTGAAGATCCAGTATCCGGAGATCGCCGACCGCGTCCGGACGGACCTCCGGAGCTTCCGCGTCCTGGTCGGCGTTCTCGCGCGGCTCGAGCCGGAGCTCGACTTCCGCGTCGTGCTCCGCGAGGTGGAGAAGTACGTCCCGCTCGAGCTCGACTTCGTGCACGAAGCCGACAACGCCGAGCGCATGCGCGCGCACTTCGGAGCGCGCGCCGACGTCGTCGTTCCCGAGGTCATCCGCGCGGCGAGCGCGCGGCGCGTGCTCGTCATGGAGTACGTGCCGGGCGCCCGCGTGACCGACGTACGCCGGCTCCGCGCGCACGGGATCGAGCCGGCGGACGTCGCGCGGCGGCTGATCGACCTCTTCTGCGAGCAGATCCTCGTGCACGGCTTCTTCCACGCCGACCCGCACCCGGGGAACGTTCTCGTCCGCCCCGACGGCCGCTTGGTCCTCCTCGACTTCGGCCTCGCCAAGGACTTCCCGCCCGGCTTCCGCGCGGGCGTCGCGCGCCTCACGGCCGCGATCCTCGGCGGCGACCCCGCCGCCGTCGGCGCGGCGTTCCGCGCCCTCGGGTTCCGCACGCGCGAGGACTCCGACGAGAGCCTCCACCTCCTCGGCGAGGCGTTCCTCGGCTGGGCGGTCCGCAACCGCCGCGCCTTCGCGGATCCCGAGATGGTCGCGCGCTTCGGCGCCGAGATGCCGCGCGCGCTCCGCGCGAACCCGCTCGTCGAGGTGCCGGCCGACGTGCTGCTGGTCGGCCGCGTCATCGGACTCCTCTCGGGGATCGGGAAGCAGCTCGGCTCGACGGTCGATCTCGGCGCCGCGCTCCTCCCGTGGCTCGCCGCCGCGGCGGCGGCGCCGGACGTCGCTACGCCCGCCGACTCGGGCGGGTAGGCGCCCGCACGTTGCGGCGGAGCATCGCGGCCACGTGCTTCAGGAGCACGTCGGCCTCGAGGTTCACGGCGTCGCCCGGGCGGAGCTTCCCGAGCGTCGTCTTCGCGAGCGTGTGCGGGATGAGCGCGACCGTGAAGCGGCCGCCGCGACAGTCGAAGACCGTGAGGCTCACGCCGTCGACCGCGATCGATCCCTTCTCGACCAGGTAGGGTGCCAGGTGCGCCGGCGCCGAGAAGCGGTACGCGACCCACGCGCCGTCCGGCGCGATCCGCTCGAGGCGCCCCGTGCCGTCGACGTGTCCCTGCACGACGTGGCCGCCGAGCCGATCGCCGAAGCGGAGCGCGCGCTCGAGGTTGACGCGCGTGCCGGCGCGGAACCCGCCGAGCGTCGTGCGGCGGAGCGTCTCGGGCGAGACGTCGACCGTGAAGCCCGTGCCCGCCCGCCGCGTGACGGTGAGGCAGGCGCCGTTCACCGCGATGCTCTCGCCGAGGGCGAGACGCGGGAGCCGCCGCGGCGTCGCGATCGTGAGCGCCGCCCCGGAGCCGCCCCTCCGCACGTCGACGACGCGACCGACGACCTCGATGATGCCGGTGAACACGCGGCCGCCGCGCCCGTCAGCCGCGCGGCCGGGAGAAGAAGCTCCCGAGCCAGCTCGTGCGCGCGCGGGCGGCGAGCCGCTCGAGCGCGCGGCGGTCGAGCCAGACGCCGCGGCATTCGGGGCACTCCTCGGCCGTCACGCCCTCGTGCTCCACGCGCACGAGCGGCTCGCGGCACGACGGACACTCCAGCACGGGCGCCGCGGCCTTCGCCTTGCGGAGCTTCTCGAGCGCGGCCTTGTCCCGCTCCGCGAAGTAGCGATCCTCCTCCGCCTTCTCCTTCTGCCGCAGCTTCTCGCCGAAGCGGTCCTTCTCGTCGCTCATGATGGGGATCTCCTCGTCAGCCGGAGGAAGGTGTCGCGCATCCGGCCTCGCAGGCGCTCCGCCCAGGTGAACTCCGCCGCGAGCAGCGTGAGCCCGCCGAAGGCGACGAGCACCCCGGGCCCCGGGATGCCGGGCAGCGAGAGGACGGCCCCGAGCAGCAAGAGCGCTGCGCCGACCACGATGCGGCCGGCACGAATGGTGCGCCGAACGAGCACCGCGCGATTGTAGCGATCGACGGGGCAGCGTCAACGCCAGGCATTGTCCCGACCGTGCGGAGCGTGCTGTATGGGGGGCCTCGCATGATCCCGCTGCGCGACACCATTCCCTCGGCACGCGTGCCGGTCGTCAACTATTGCCTCATCGCCGCGAACGTCGCCGTGTTCGTCTTCGAGCTGTCGCTCGGGGAGCGCGCCGAGGCGTTCCTCTTCGCGTACGGGCTCGTGCCGCGCGAGTTCGCGTTCTCGCGGCTCCTGACGAGCATGTTCCTGCACGGCGGCATCGCCCACCTCCTCGGCAACATGCTCTACCTCTACATCTTCGGCGACAACGTCGAGGACCGCATGGGGCACGGCCGCTACCTCGCATTCTACCTCCTCTGCGGCGTCGCCGCGGGCTCGGCCCAGGCGCTCACGAACCCCGACTCGGGCCTCCCGATGGTCGGGGCGAGCGGGGCGATCGCGGGGGTGCTCGGCGCCTACATGCTCTTCTTCCGGCGCGCGCGCGTCGTGACCCTCGTGTTCCTCTTCCTGTTCATCTTCCGTGCGGAGGTGCCCGCCGTCTTCTTCCTCGTCGTCTGGTTCCTCTGGCAGCTCGGCTCGGGCGTCGCGACGCTCGCCCGAGCGCCCGGGGGCGGCGTCGCGTTCTGGGCGCACGTCGGCGGCTTCGTCGCCGGCATGATCCTCGGCCCGGTCATGCGGGAGCGGCCGCGGCCGCGCCCCGGCTGGATAAATTGACAGCGCGGCGGTCGCGATGTCAGTGTCGGACCTCGTGGACACGCGCGAGAAGATCCTCGAGACCGCGACGCGCCTCTTCTCGGCCCAGGGGTACACGAACACGTCGCTGTCGCAGGTCGCGAAGGAGGCCCAGGTCTCGAAGGCGCTCATCTTCTGGCACTTCGAGAACAAGGAGAAGCTCTTCCGCACCGCGCTCCAGAAGACGCTCGAGCCGTACTTCATCAACATGGTGGACGAGCTCGAGGGCCTCTCCGAGATCGACCAGATCCGTCTCCTGATCGACCGCTACTACAGCTTCGTCTCGGAGAACCTCTACTCGGTCAAGTTCCTCCTGAACCTGATCCTCCGCGACGAGCGGCATCCCGACGACCTGATCGGCCACATGATCGAGCTCCAACGCGTCTACCGGAACCTCCTCGCCGACATCATCGACCACGGCCGCCAGACGGGCGTGTTCCGGGACGACGTGAACCCCTCGCTCGACGCGGGCCTCATCATGACGGCGCTCCACGGCCTCCTCGTCCAGGGCTTCATGGGGACGGAGGCAGGGGAGCCGCCCGACGCCGTCCTCCGGCATCTGAAGAGCGCGCTCGTCGACACGCTCCGGCGATGACACGCCGGGTCCACGGTGGGCAGTGGGTCGGTTCGCGCGACGACCACCGACCCGGGCTTCCGCACGACGTGGTACGAGCCGCAAACCGACCCTCTCCCCGACGGCGTGCGCGCTTGCACATCGCGGGGGCGTCTCGTACGCTTCCCCGGTGAGCGAGGCGCCGAAGGTCCGGGCCGCCGATTCCGCGCGCGAGCCGAGCATCCGGGACTGGGTGAAGGACGTCGCGGAGCGGGCCCGCGGCCGGATGGCGGCCCCGCGCGTCGGGCGGCGGGGGAAGCGGGAGAAGGAGCTGTTCGCGCTCCGGGCGCAGCACGTGAAAGCGCTCTTCCGGACCCTCGAGGGGCTCACGTCGGCGATCAACCGCGAGGCGGGGAAGCCGGTGATCGAGCTCGAGAAGGCGCTCAACCCGAAGAACCTGGGCGGGATCGAGGTGCCGGACCGCGCGCGGCTCGTGCTCAAGTTCCTCGAACGGCGCCTCGAGCTGGTCGTGAAGCCGCTCGTGAACATCGACGGGCGCCCCGTCCCCGTCGGCGCGCTCGCGAGCGCGTCGGTGATCCAGTACGACCCGGCCGACCCCGAGGGCACCGACTGGTACGACCTGGCGCTCCGCGAGGACGGCACGTGGGTGCGCAAGGCCGCCGACGCCGAGGCGCCGCAGCCGCCGCTCGGGGAGAAGGAGATCCGCCGCCTCCTCGAGTGGCTCGTCGGCTGACGCCGCCCGCCGCCTACTCCGTCGCGGGCCCGAGCAGCGACGCGAACACCTGGTGCGTCAGCTCGAGGTCGTACGCGCCCCACGTGCCCGTCACCCGGACGTCGAGCGTGCGGAGCCGGGCGATCGCCGCGACGACGCTCGCCGCGCTCTCCTCGACCCGCGCGGGCGGCATCTCGCCGAGGCGCGCGGCGAGCCAGGCGCGCGCGTTGTCGAGCGTTGCGGCGGTGTAGGCGAGGAGGTCCGCCTCCGCGGCGATGGCCGGGCCGCCCGCGGCCGCGGCCTCGACGAGGAGGGCGCGGAGCGCGGGCATCCGGTCGAGGGCGCGCACGAGGCGGTCGTGGACGCGGCGGGCGCGGTCGGCGTCGCGCGGCGGCAGCTTCACGTCGCCGTAGCGGACGACCTCGGCCATCGTCGCTTCGAGCGCCGCCAGGTAGCGCGTCATCGCGGGCGCGGCGCGGCCGAACCGGCGGCGGGCGTGCGCGGCGCGCGCGGCGCCGGCGCGCGCGGGGTCGACGACGCCGGCGGCGAAGGCCGCCACGTTCGTCCCGTACGCCCACAGGCTGAACCGGCCGAAGACGAGGCAGGACACGCCGCCGACGCCGGCCCGGCGGTAGTACGCGAGGTCGCGCGCGATCACGTCGACGAGCGGCACGGCGACGCCGCCGAAGAGGATCGCGTCGCCGTAGTACTCGAACACGTCGACGCGGCCGTCGAAGAGCGCGAGATGTCCCTCGAGCGCCTCGCGGCACGCGCGGTTCGTCGGGCACGCGGCGTCGTCGATCGCGTGCGCGTAGCAGCGCTCGCGGGGCGCGAACTCCGCCCACACGCGCGGCCCGGGGCGCACCCGGCGCGGCGGCGGCAGCGTGTCGTGGTAGGCGAGGTGCCAGAGCCGCCCGCCCGCGAGCCCGTCGGCCGCCGCGTTCGCGACGACGAGCGCCTGGTCGCTCGGGGAGAGCCCCGCGCACGCCGGGCACGCGCACCATCCGCCGCCGAAGAGGTCGAGGCCCCAGAGGTGGAGGTCGGTGGCCCCGGAGATGTCGCGGCGCGCGGCCTCCGCGCGCGCGCGGACGACCGCGAGCGCCGCCGCGCACGACGGGCAGGCGTTGCCGAGGTCGGAGCGCGCGCCGCCGGGCGTCATCGGGAAGTACTCGGGATGCGTCGCGAAGAGCGCGCGCGGGAGGAGCTCGACGAGCGCGTGCCCGCCGCCCTCGATGGCGAGGCCGCGGCGCGCGAGCTCGGGGACGAGCTCCGGGACGACCCACTGCGTGTCGTTCGCCGAGCGGATGAAGAGGAACGCCGTCGCGTCGGTCTTCGCCATCCAGTCGACGAACGCGACGTCGTCGGGGAGCCGCGCGGCGAACCGCTCCGGCATCGTGTAGTGCCACGTCGCGAGGTCGGACGCGTACGCGCGGCGCGCGAACGCGGGCCGTCCCTCGAGCGGGCCGACGGCACGGCGCACCTCCGACGCGTCGGGCACGTGCTCGTCCTCCTCGGCGGGCGCCCACTCGCAGCCCGCCGCCGCGAGGAGCGCGTAGGCCGCGGCGAGGGCGGCGCGCGGCGACGTCCCGGCGATCGCGACGGCGCCGTCCGCGGGGCGAACGACCCACTCCGCGCCCGCCGGCACGTCGGCCGGGACGGGCGGGGACGGGGCGCCCGCCGGCGCGAGGACGAGCCACGCGCCGGGCGAATCCACGCGCCCGGCCGGCACCGGCGCGCGTCCGAAGATGCGGGCGAGGTACCGGCGAAGCTCCGCGACGGCGAAGGCGAGCGGCGCGGGCGCCGGCTCGGGATGGTGCACGACGCCGGCGGCGAGGCGCGCGAGGTCAGCGGGCGGTGAGCCGACGGGCATGCAGCGTGAGGGAGAGGCCGACATAGTAGACGGGGAAGGCGAGGGAGGCCACCACGAGGCTCCGCGGCGCGCTGTCGAGGCGCGCGAGGACGTAGAGCACGACTGCACCCCAGGCGAGCGCCAGCGCGAGCGTGACGGGCCGCAGCGCCGCCGTGCGCGACGGGTAGACGTAGCGGACGGGGACGAACACCGCGACCGAGAGCGCGACGAGGACGACGGCGTTCAGGACGGGCGGCCAGCCGAGCGCGTAGAGGTAGAAGGCGACGACGTTCCAGTACGACGGGAAGCCCGTGAAGTAGTGGTCCGCCGTCTTCGCGTCGGTCCGGCAGAAGCCGTACGCGCTCGCCATGACGGGACAGAGGGCCGCGACGACACCGCCCTCCCGCGGCAGGAGGTCCATGTAGAGGAGGAACAGGACGGGAACGATCACGTACGTGAAGTAGTCGACGACGTTGTCGAGCAGCGTCCCGTCGAAGAACGGCACCACGCGCTTCACGCCGATCGCGCGGGCGAGCGTGCCGTCGACGGAGTCGACGACGATCGTGTACGCCATCCACCAGAACGCCGTCGCGGCGTCGCCCCGCTCGGTCGCGAGGAGCGCGAGGACGCCCGCGGCGGCGCCGCTCGCGGTGAGCGCATGGACGGCCCAGGCGGCGGCGACCCGAAGCCGCGTCGCCTCGCTGCGCGTCACTCCGCCGTCCCGGGGACCCAGAGGACCTGGACGAGGTTCCCGTCCGGGTCGCGGCAGTAGCAGGAGACCGACCCGTCGCGATGCGTGCGCGGCTCTCGGGCGATCGGGACGCCGCGCGCTCGGAGCGCCGCCGCGGCGGCGTGCACGTCCTCCGGCGACGCGACCAAGAAGCCGAGGTGGTCGAGCGCGCCGCCCGCGCCGGCGTCGCGGTCCTCGTGCAGCGCCAGGTTGTCCGTCCCCGACGTCAGGTAGACGTTCGCCGGGTCGGGCTGCCACACGACCCGCATCCCGAACGCGTCCGCGTAGAAGCGGGCGCTCGCGGCGGCGTCGCGCACCTTGAGCGCGACGTGACGCAGCCCCCGCACGCGGACGGCCGGCTCCATCGCGCCCTTCTTACTGGCGGCGCGCCCGCCCTGCAATCGGCCGGCGCGCGCGCCGCCTCGGGCGCGGCCGACCCGGGGGCCGCGTCAGCCGCGGCAGCTCGTGCGCTTGCCCTTCGGCCGCCGGCAGCTGAGCGCGTCGGTGAAGGCCATCGGCCCCACCTGGAGGTTCGCGCTGATGAGGGGCACCGCGCCGCTGCCGAAGGCGCCCGCGCGGAGCGCCACCGTCACCTGGTACGACCCGCGGCGCGTCGGCTTCAGCACGATCTTCCCCTTCGTGCTCCGGTACCGCAGGAGCCCCGGGTGCAGCGCGCCCGCGCGGAGCCCCGAGCCGAACCCGGTGTCCGCGATCACGCCGGCGGCGTTCACGAGGAGCGCGCGCGCGGCGTCGAGCGGCTCGCTGGGCGGGAGGTCGATCGTCCCGTGCCACACGATGCGGCTGCCGAAGCGCGTGCGCACGGCGGTCAACTTGCTCACGCTGATCGGCTGGCACGCGGCCGAGTCGTCGCCCGCGACGAGGGGGCACGGGTCGCAGAGATCGCCCTTGCCGTCGCCGTCGGTGTCCGTCTGCGAGGCGTTCGGGATCGTCGGGCAGTCGTCGTCGACGTCCTTGACGCCGTCGGCGTCGCTGTCGTCGTCGGCGCCGCCGCCGGGACCGGGGTAGATGAAGCGCACGGCGGCGACGTCGTCGGCGTGGACGGACGCGCCGCGCCCGTCGAAGTGCGCGCGGTAGTACATGGTCGCGTCCTTCAGCTCCGGCGAGGCGTCGTCGTCCTCGGAGCTGTGCCCGATGCCGATCGTGTGTCCGATCTCGTGCGTGGCGACCTCGGCGAGGTTGGTCGTGTTCCAGAAGCCGCAGTTCCCGAAGCCGGAGTTGAAGGTGATGTTCCCCTCCGTGATCTGGAAGAACGTCGTGCCGTTCACGCTCGTCGTCTGCGCGCCCGCGCAGTAGCCGCCGAGCGCGAGGACGCCGCTGCACCCGACGGGGGACGGCATCTCGTCGAACGGGTCGTTGAAGGTGATCTGCGTCGTGCCGTTGCAGGTGAGCGGCGACGGCGCGGCGGCGCCGCCGCGGACGAGGATGATCGAGGCGCCGCTCACGTTCGTCCACGCGGCGAGCGCGCCGTCGATCGCGGCCATCGACTCGTTCACGCCGAGCTTCGCGTCGCCGCCCGCGTCGACGTCGTACACGACCGGCGTCCCGGCGTCCGCCTCGAACCAGCGCGCCGGCGGCGAGTCCATCACGGTGAACTGCTCGACGGCCTCGCGCTCGAGCCCGGGCGCCACCAGCTCGGGCGGCACGGTGACGAGGGGCCGCGGGACGACGCCCGCGTCGGCCGCGACCGCGCGACGGACCGTGCGGAGGAGCCGCGCGAGCGGGACGCGCCGGAGCGCGCGGCCGCCGAGGACGAGGCCGTCGAGCCTTCGCTCCGCCATGAGCTCGCCCGTCCGCGGATGCGCGACCAGCCGGAACTGGCCCATGCCGAAGTTCGTCGTGCGCGCGGTGCCGTCGCGGGACGCGCTCAAGAAGAGGAGCTGGTGATCGCCGACGGCGAAGCGCGGCGAGCCCGCGAGCCAGAGCTGGCGGCCGCCGAGCCGGCCGCCCGGCTGCTTGAGCGTCACCTCGGGGCCGACGTGCCCCTTCTCCTCGCTCTCGACCGCGACCGTGACGAGCGTGTCGATGCGGCCGCTCGGCTCGCCGACCGTCTCGATCCGCGTGACGCGGCCGACGACGATCGCGTCCGCGGTGCGCGCGAGCGCTCTCTCGCTCATCCGGACGAAGGTGGTTGCCCGAGCCGCCGGGGTCGTCAGGATGATGAGGGCGCCGATGGCGAGCGTCGTCGGGATCCGCACGTGTCGTCTTCCTCCGGCACTCGCACGCGCGCGGGCGCCATGCCGCTCTGCAACCCGGGTGCCAGGGAGCGCCCTTCGAGAAGACGTGCGGATCTTCGCGCGCGACGCCCGACGGGGCGCGCGGCGGATGACGCGCCGACGATTACGTGACGCCGGGCCGGGACGCGGCGAGCACGGCGGATGCGCCGTCCGCGCGCGGGAACGCGTCGATCGCCGCCGCGAGGCGGTCGAGCGCGGCCGGTGCGAGGGCGCGCCCGGCGAGCGCGCGGAACTTCGCGTCGAGCTCCGCGGGCGAGGGGAAGTTCTCGGGATCGCCGCGCGGATGGTCGACGCGCGCCTCGAGCGTACGCCCGTCGCGGAGGCGAACGCGGACCCAGCACGGCCACGCGCGCGGGAACACGGCGTCGAGCGTCGCGTCGCCGACGGTGGCGACGCGGTCCATGAGGCTCCGGACGAGCGGGTCGTCGAACACCGCCGGCGCGAACTCCGCCGGCGAGGCCTTCCCGCGCGCGAGCGCCACGGCGACGCCGAACGGCAGGCTGAACTGCGCGTCGACGACGGAGCGCGGGCGGCGCTTCGCCTCCGCCGGCTCCGAGACGATCGGGATGCCCGCGGCGAGCATGCCGACCTCGACGCGCTCGACCGCGGCCGGGTCGACGGCGTGCGCGCGCGCGAGCGCCAGCGTCGCGTCGATCGGCCCCTGCATGTAGCGGCAGCACGCGTGCGGCTTGACGCTCGTCCTGAGGAGCTCGAAGCCGTCCTGCGCGGCGAGCGCGGTTGCGGCGTCCGAGTACGCGCGGAGGAAGCCGAAGCGGCCCTCGACGATCGTCGCGGGGCCGCGGAACCCGGCGGCCGCGAGCGCCGCAGCGTGGAGCCCCGCCGACGCGGCCCAGCCGGGATGGAGGCGCTTCGTCCACGCGCCGTCGGCGAGGAACTCCATCGAGCCGGCCGTCTGGCTTCCCGCGATCCCGAGCGCCGCGGCGAGCCCCGCGCGGTCGAGCCCGAGGACGACGCCCGCCGCGACGGCGGCGCCGAAGGCGCCGCACGTGCCGGTCGGGTGGAAGCCGCGCCCATAGTGCGCGGCCGGGCCGAGCGCCATCGCGAGCCGCGCCGCCACCTCGTATCCGGCGACGACGGCGCGGAGCACGCGGTCGCCGGTCGCCGGGACGAGCTCCGCCGCGGCGAGCGCCGCCGGGAACATCGTCGTCCCGAGGTGGATCGAGCCGCCCTGGTGCGTGTCGTCCATCTCGAGCGCGTGCGCCGCGGCGCCGTTCGCGAGCGCGGCGTGCGGCGGGGCGAGCCGGTCGGTCGTGCCGAGGACGGTCGCGGCCCCCGCCGTCCCGAGGCGCGCGAGGCCGCGGCGGAGCGTCACGCTCGACTCCTCGCCCGCGCCGCCGATCGCGACGCCGAGGAAATCGCGGAGGAGGTCGACGGCGCGCGCGACCACCTCGGGGGGGAGGGCGCCGTCGCGGATGGCGAGCGCGTCCGCCGCGAGCCGCTCGCTCCCCGTCATGCGCTCCCCTCGCGCGCCGCCGGGACGTGCGTGCGCCACGCGGCGAAGCGCCGCTCGCGCTCGTCGGCGGCGAGCGTCGGCTCGAAGAGCCGGTCGCGCCGCCACGTGCCGGCGACCTCGGCCGTCGTCGTCCACACGCCGGTCGCGAGCCCCGCCAGGTACGCGGCCCCGAGCGCGCCCGCCTGCACCACGGCCGGCCGCTCCACCGGGACGCCGAGCGCGTCGGCCTGGAGCTGGAGGAGGACGTCGTTGCGCGACGCGCCGCCGTCCGCGCGGAGGACGGCCGGCGGCGGGTGCGGGACGTCCTGCCGGAGCGCGTCGTAGACCTCGCGGCAGCGCCACGCGATGCCCTCGAGCATCGCGCGGACGACGTGCGCCCGCGTCGTCGCGCGCGAGAGGCCGCCCAGCACGGCGCGCGCGCCCGGGTCCATGTACGGCGTGCCGAGGCCCTGGAACGCCGGGACGGCCCACGCGCCGCCGGCGTCGGAGACCGACGCGGCGAGCGCGGCGCTCTCCTCCGGCGTCGCGAGCACGCCGAGCCCGTCGCGGAGCCAGCCGACGGCTGCGCCGGCCGTGATCGCCGTGCCTTCGAGGCAGAACGTCGGGACGCCGTCGCGCCGCCAGAGGACGAGCGGGTACGCGAGCGCCGTCGACCAGATCGGCTCCGGGCCGGCGTTCAGGTCGACCATCGCCGACGTCCCGTACGTGATCTTCACGTCGCCCGGTGCGAGGCGCAGCTCGCCCATCATCGCCGCCTGCTGGTCGCCGACGAGCGCCGCGATCGGGACGCGCGGGAGGCCGGGCGTGTCGAGCGTCCCGAGGACGGCGCTCGAGTCGACGATCGCGGGGAGCGCGTGCGCCGGCACGCGGAGCGCGTCGAGGAGGGGGGCGCTCCAGCCGCCGCGGAGGAGGTCGTAGAAGCCGCTGCACGAGGCGTTCGAGGCGTCGGTCGCAAACACGGCGCCGCCCGAGAGCCGCCAGGCGAGCCACGCGTCGACGGTGCCGCAGCAGAGCCGCCGGGCGCGGACGGCCGCGCGGTCGGGGTCGACGCGGTCGAGGATCCACTCGATCTTGCTCGCCGCGGCGAGGGGCGAGAGGAAGAGGCCGTCGGCCATGAGGGCGTGGCAGCGGGCGGTCGCCCGCTGGTCCTGCCAGGAGAGCGCGGCGTGGACGGGCCGGCCCGTCGCGCGCTCCCACACGACGGCGGTCCCGCGCTGGCTCGCGATCCCGAAGGCGCGCACCCGCGCCGTCCGCACCTCGCGAAGGACGGCCGTCGCCACCTCGACCGCCCGGGCGACGAGCGCCTCGGGGTCGTGCTCGACGCGGCCGGGGCCCGGGCAGGCGGGCAGCTCCTCGCGATACGCCTCGGCGCACGGGATCCCGGCGGCGTCGAGGAGGAGGGCCCGCACGCCGGTCGTGCCGACGTCGAGGGCGAGCACGAGGTCGGGCGCCCCTTGACGCATCGCCGCTGCTTCTAGTGCAATGGCGAGCGAAGGAGAAGCGCAGATGCTCGTGAAGATGCGTCGCGACGCGACCCCGGAGGAGATCCGTGCGGTCGAGGACAAGGTCCACGCCCTCGGCTTCGCGACGGGGAAGATGGTCGGGGAGGAGATCACGCTCGTCGGCGTCTACGGCGACATCACGAGGCTGCCCGTCGGCGAGATCGAGGAGATGGCCGGCGTCGAGACGCTCATCCCGATCTCGCGCGCGTACAAGCGGGCGGCGCAGAAGGGACCGCCGGAACGGCCGATATACCAGACGGTCGAGATCGGGAAGGTCGTCTGCGGCGCCGAGGACCTCGTCTTCATCGCGGGCCCGTGCTCGGTCGAGAGCGAGGCGCAGATCATGGAGGCGGCGCGGCTCGTGAAGGAGGCGGGCGCGGACGCGCTCCGCGGCGGCGTCGTCAAGTACCGCTCGAGCCCCTACAGCGGCTGGGAGGGGCTCGGCGCGAGCGACACGGAGTCGCTCCGGAAGGGCCTCGCGCTCATCGTGAAGGCGGGCCGCGAGTTCGGCCTCCCGACGGTGGTCGAGATCCTCGATCCCGCCGACGTCCCCGTCTACGAGGACGCGGGCGTCGACTGCTTCCAGATCGGCGAGCCGAACTCGAAGAACCAGGCGCTGCTCAACCGGCTGCGCACGACGAAGCTCCCCGTCATCCACAAGCGCGGGAACTCGCTCGACGCCGAGGCGTACCTCCTCTGGGTGGAGCGCATCCTGTCGGGCGGCAAGGAGAACGTGATCCTCTGCGAGCGCGGCATCGCGAGCCAGAACCGCTACACGCGGAACACGCTCGACTGCGGCTCGATCGCCGCCTTCCGCTACCAGCTCTCGGGCCTCCCGATCGCGGTCGACGCGTCGCACGCGACCGGCATCCGCGACCTCGTCCACCCCGCGACGCTCGCGGGCATCGTGGCGGGCGCGTCGGTCGTGCTCGTCGAGGCGCATCCGAACCCGCTGATCGCGAAGTCCGACGGCTTCCAGGGCCTCTTCCCCGAGCAGCTCCGCGCGCTCGTCGGCGCGGCGCGCGAGACGTGGGCGCTCCGCAAGCGGCTCGACCGCGGCTATCTCCCGTCCGCCGCGATCGAGAAGGCATACCTCGCGCGCGCCGAGGCGGACAAGACGCGGTTCTTCCGGCACTGACGGCCGGGTCGGTCGCGCTACAGCGGGGCCGCGCTCTTCGCGACCGTCGTCGCGGAGGTCGCGCCCGAGAAGGGCTCGCGACGCCGCCGCCGCGGTGCGGACGGTGGCCAGCTCGCCGTCGGACGGCGCGTCCTCCGCGGACGTCGCCGGGCGGAGCGCCTCCGCGACCGCGGCCCACGCGGACTGGAGCTGCGTCATGACGAAGGAGCCGGCGAGGCCGCCGAGGAGTCCGGCGGCGGCGCCACGCGACGGCGGCCGGCGCTGCCGGGCCCGCGGGCGCCGCGATTCGCCGAACGCGACGTCAGCGCGCGGGCACGAGCACACCCGGGTTCATGACGTTCGCCGGGTCGAGCGCGCGCTTCACGGCGGCGAGGACGGGGTACGAGGAGCCGAGCTCCTCGGCGAGCCACGGCGTGCGGAGCCGGCCGATGCCGTGGTGGTGCGAGATCGTGCCGCCCGCGGCGAGCGTCGCCTGCATGACGCGTCCCCAGGCGTCCAGATAGCTCTCCTCCGCGCGCGCCCAGTCGGCCGGCTTCACGACGAACGTCACGTAGAGGTTCGTCCCCTGCGGATAGCTGTGGGAGCTGTGCGCGCTCGCGACGACGATGCCCGGCACGGCGCCGAGCGTCGCAAGGACGGCGTCGTAGAGCCCCGCGACGCGGTCCCAGCCCGCGGCGACCTCGATCGTGTCGACGATCAGCTCGCGCGCGAGGAAGAAGTCCCACGGGGGCACCGTGTTCCGGCCCGCGAGCCAGTGCGCGGCCGCGGCTGCGTCGCACTCGACGGCGCCCTCGGCCGCGGCGGCGGCGCGCACGGCGGCCAGCTCGACCTCGACGAGCGCGCGCGGGCCTTCGCCGACGACGACGAGCGCGGCGCGGTCCGGCGGCACCCACTGTCCGAAGTGCCGCCCGGTCTCGACCGCGTCGTAGAGCCGCAGCACCGCGGGCCGCCAGCCGACCCGCACGACGCGCCGGATGGCCTCGAGGCCCGCGGCCATCGACGCGAAGGCGAGCGTCGCGAGCGCGCGGTGCTCGGGCAGGGGGTGGAGCCGGAGCGTCACCTCGGTGACGATGCCGAGCGTCCCTTCGCTGCCGAGGAAGAGCTCGCGGAGGCTCGGGCCGGTGGAGGCGCGCGGCGCGGGGTTCGTGCGGACGACCGCACCGCTCGCGAGCACCGCCTCCACACCGAGGCAGAGGTCCTCGATGTTCCCGTAGCGCGTCGACCACTGGCCGGCCGCGCGCGTCGCGACCCAGCCGCCGACGGTCGAGCGGTCGATCGACTGCGGGTAGTTGCCGGTCGTGTAGCCGCGCGCCTGGACGAGCCGCTCGTACTCGCCGCCGTTCGTGCCGGCGCGGACGCGGGCGTGGAGTGCGACCTCGTTCAGCTCGACGATGCCCGTGAGCGCGCCGAGGTCGACGACCAGGCTCCCCGCCGGCGGCGTCGCGCCGCCGACCACGCCGGAGCCGCCGCCCCGCGCGACGATCGGCACGCCGCGCGCGGCGGCGAGCCGGACGGCCGTCGCGACCTCCGCGGTCGTACGCGGGCGGACGACGCACGCGGGGCCGCCCTCGAGCCGTCCCTGCGCCGCGCGGAGATGCGCGAGCACCCAGTAGTCGGTGCGGTGGGCGGCGAGCGTCGCCGCGTCCTCCGCCACGCGGTCCGCGCCGAGCGCCGCCGCGAGCGCCTGCCCGATCTCCGTCATGCGAAGCTCCTCGAGTGCGCCGCCAGGCGGCGGTAGGCGTCCACCTCCGTGCGGTGGCGCGCGGCGTCCCAGCCGAGGCGCGCGGCCGCCAGGTCGGCGACCGCCTCGACCTCGTCGAGCCCCTGGTGGGCGTCGAAGTGGAGGAGCCGCATGCGCCGCTCGAGCACGTCCTCGAGCCCGAGCGCCATCTCCTCGTCGAGCACGTGCTCGACCTCGGCGCGAAGCACGCGCGCCGAGCCGCGGAGGAGGGCGCCCGGCGCCGCCGCGGCCTCGGCGCGCGCGGCGATCCGCTCCGCGTCGGCGCCGTAGAGCCCGACGAGCCGCTCGCCGCCCTCCGGGCCGAGCCCGGGGAGCCGCCGCGCGAGCGCCGCGGCGAGCGTCGCCGGGTCCGCCGGCGCGAGCGCGGCGCCGGGGAGCGCGACGTCCGCGGTCCGGCACGGCCCGCCGCGGCCGAGCCGCTCGCACACGAGGTCGACGGCGCGCTCGGCCATCCGGCGATGGGTCGTGAGCTTCCCGCCCGCGATCGACACGAGGCCGCTCTCCGCGACGACGATCTCGTCGCGCCGCGAGATCTCCGACGGCGCCTTCCCGTCCTGGTGGACGAGCGGGCGGAGCCCCGCCCACGCGCTCACCACGTCGTCGCGGCCGAGCGCCGGCCCGCGGAAGGTGCGGTTCGCGGCGTCGAGCAGGTAGTCCGCGTCTTCGGCCCGGATCTCGGGATGGTCGACGGGCTCGCCGAAGTCGGTGTCCGTGGTGCCGAGGTAGACGAACGCGCCGCGCGGCACGGCGAAGACCGAGCGCTTGTCGGGCGCCTGCATCACGACGATGTGCCGGATCGGGAGGCGCGCGTGCGGCACGACGAGGTGGATGCCCTTCGTCAGGTGGAGGCGGAGGCCCGTGAGCCGGCCCTCGAGGGCGCGCACGCCGTCGAGCCACGGGCCGGCGGCGTTGACGACGACGCGCGCGCGCACGCGGAGCCGGCGGCCGGAGAGGCGGTCCTCGACCGTCGCCTCGCTCGACGCGCGGCCGCACGCGAGGGCGGTGACCGCCGCGTGGTTCACGCAGAGGGCGCCCGCCTCGTGCGCCCCGCGGACGGTCGCGAGCACGAGGCGCGCGTCGTCGGTCAGGTACTCGACGAAGGTCGCCGCGCCGTGGAGGCGCGTCGGATCGAGGAGCGGTTCGGCGGCCAGCGCCTCCTCGCGGCTCCACATCGCGTGGCGCTCGTCCCCCGGAATCGCCGTCATGCGCTCGAAGGTCCAGAGCCCGAGGCCGAGCTTCGCGTGCGCCGCGCGCCCGTAGGTCGGGAGCACCATGCGGAGCGGGACGGCGAGGTGCGGGGCGAGGCGGCGGAGGACCTGCCGCTCCGCCGCGGCCTCGCGGACGAGGGCGACGTCGCCCTGCTGGAGGTAGCGGACGCCGCCGTGGATCAGCTTCGAGCTCCGGCTGCTCGTCCCCGCGGCCCAGTCCGTCCGCTCGACGAGGGCGACGGCGAGCCCGCGCAGCGCCGCGTCCCGCGCGACGCCCGCGCCCGTGATGCCGCCGCCCACGACGAGGAGGTCGAGGGCCGCGTCGGGCAGGGCGGCGAGCGTCGCCTCGCGCGTCTCGGGCGAGAACGGCGAGGCCATCCCGCGCGGGTCTCCGCCGCTCAGCGGGCCGCGTGCAGCTCTTCGAGCGTGGCCCGCGCCTCGGCGACCTTGTCGGCGCGGCCTTGCTCCTTCGCGATCTGGAGCGCGCGCGTCGCGAAGTCGACCGCCTCCTGGCGGTCCCCGCGGCCGTCGCACACCTTCGCGAGCGCGAGGCGGGAGGTGAAGGCGTTCGGGTCCGACGCGATGACCTTGCGGAGGAGGGCCTCGCCCTTCGCCGGGTCACCGCCGAGCACGCGGGGCAGGCGGACGAGCAGCATGCCCTTGGCGGAGAGCGCGTCGTTGTAGTCGGGCTTCAGCGCGATCGCCCGGTCGAGCTCCGCCATGAGGCGGTGGAGCTGGAAGACGGACGTGACCGACTCGCCGTCGAGGCGCATCAGCTCGCCCATGTTGCAGAAGAGGCTGAAGTGGGCCTCGGCGAGCTTCTCGTCGGCGGCGACCGCCTGCTCGGCGAGCGTCTGGCCCTTCGTGAAGTGCGCTTCGCGCTCGGCGCGATCCTGGGCCCGGCGGCCGGCCTCGCACTCGGCGCGGGACTGCGCCGCCAGGTCCGCCGCCGAGGAGGTCTCGGCTCGGGCGCGCACCGCCGGCGCCGAAAGGCAGAGCGACGCCAGGAGCACGGGGAGCACGGCCCGTCGCGGCATGAGGGCGCATGATGCCGGCGCCCCCCGGGGCCTGTCAAATCCCTAGTACCCGAGGCGGCGGATGCGCGCGTCGTCCAGTCCGAAGAAGTGCGCGATCTCGTGCACGACGGTCTTCCGGACCTCGCGCTCGAGGGCCTGGCGCGTGGCGCAGGCGCGCACGAGCGGCCCGCGGAAGATCGTGATCCGATCGGGCAGGTTGCCCGCGTAGTCGTACGGCCGCCCGTCGAGCGGCACGCCCTCGTAGAGCCCGAAGAGCGTCGCGCGCCGCGGATCGAGACGCATCCGCGCGAGGAGGGCGGGCGAGGGCTCGTCCTCGATCACCACCGCGACGTTCTCGAGATGGCGCGCGAACTCCTCCGGGATCCCGTCCAGCGCGTCGGCGACGAGCGCCTCGAAGTCGGCGCGGTCCATGGGGCGCACGGCCGAAGCTGACGGCGTCGCGCGGCGGTTGTCAACCCGCGGCACGCCGCGGCCGGGTCGGTGCTCTACTCGCGAACCGACCCACGGCGTGGGGCCTACAGCCGGTTGAGGCCGTTCAGGGCGGCGACCTTGTACGCTTCGGACAGCGTCGGGTGGTTGAAGACGGCCTCGACGAAGTAGTCGACGGGGCCGCCGAAGGCGAGGACGGCCTGCCCGATGTGGATCAGCTCGGAGGCCTTCTCGCCGATGATGTGGACGCCGCGGAGGCGGTGCGACTCGCGCTCGAAGAGGAGCTTCAGCATGCCCGTCCGGTCGCCGACGATCTCGCCGCGCGGGATCTCGCGGAAGAACGCGTGCCCCATCTCGTAGGGGACGTTCGCGGCCGTCAGCTGCTCCTCCGTCTCGCCCACCATCGAGAGCTCCGGGATCGTGAAGATGCCGTACGGGAGCGCGGCGCCCTCGCCGTTCACGGGGACGCCGAGCGCATGCGCCATCGCGAGACGTCCCTGATGCATCGCCGTCGCGGCGAGGCTCGGGAAGCCGATCACGTCGCCCGCGGCGTAGATGTGCGGCACCGCCGTCTGGAAGTGCCGGTTCACGGTGAGGAGGCCGCGCCGCCCGGGCCGGAGCCCCGCGCGCTCGAGCGCGAGGCGCTCCGTGTTGCCATCGCGCCCGACGGCGTAGAGGAGCTTCTCGCCGACGACGGCCTTCCCGCTCCTCGTCGTCGCGACGACCCGGTGCGGCCCCTCGACCGCCACCCGCGCGACCTCCTCGCCGAGCCGGAGCGTGATGCCCGCGTCGCGCATGCGCGCGACCAGGAGCTCGCTCATCTCGTGATCGGCGAAGTCGAGGACGCGCGGCCGCGCGTCGAGGAGCGTCACCTTCGTGCCGAGCGCGGCGAACATGCACGCGTACTCGCAGCCGATGACGCCGGCGCCGACGATCGCGAGCGAACGGGGGACGTCGTGGAGCCGCAGGATCGTGTCGCTGTCGTAGACGTTCTCCTCGTCGAACGGGATCGCCGGGTCGCGCGCGGGCCGCGAGCCGGTCGCGATCACGACGATCCGGGCCTCGACGAGGCGGGTTCCGCCGTGCGCGTCCGTGACCTCGACGCGATGCGGGTCGACGAAGCGCGCCTCGCCCCCGATCCGCGTCACGTCGTTCCGGTCGAGCTTCCGCTCGAGCATCTCGACCTGGCCGTCGATCACGGCGTTCTTCTTGCGGAGGAGGGTGTCGAACGTGATCGGCTGGTCGATCGACGTGCGGATGCCCCAGCGCGAGCGCTGCCTCACGGCCGCGACCCACTGGATGGTCTCGCGGAGGGTCTTCGACGGGATCGTTGCCGTGTGGAGGCAGCTTCCGCCGAGGCAGTCGGCGCGGTCGACGAGCGCGACGCGCTGGCGGAGCTTCGCGGCCTGAAAGGCGGCCTTCTCGCCCGCGGGGCCGGAGCCGATCACGAGGACGTCGAAGCTGGACATGGCTCCCCGGGTCTATCGGCACCCCGCGCGGCGCCCTTGAGGCCCTTGCCAGGCCCGGCGCGCCCGCGATATTGCGCTGCGATGGCGCTCGCGCCGCTCGTCCGCTTCGGAATCCAGACCCCGCAGGAGGGCGTCCGCTTCGAGGACCTCGTGCGGCACTGGCGGGAGGCGGACGCGCTCGGGTACGACTCGCTCTGGATCGACGACCACTTCTACCCCGTCGTGCGGCCGCGCGACGAGCCGCAGCTCGAGAGCTGGACGCTGCTCGCGGCGCTCGCGCGCGCGACGGAGCGGGTCGGGATCGGGATCCTCGTCTCGTGCAACTCCTACCGGCCGCCGGCGCTCCTCGCGAAGATGGCGGCGACGCTCGACGTCGTCTCCGACGGCCGCCTCCTCCACGGCATGGGCGCCGGCTGGTTCGAGCACGAGTACCGCGCGTACGGCTACGACTTCCCGCCGATCGGGACGCGCCTCGCGCAGCTCGACGAGTCGCTCCGCCTCCAGAAGCGGCTCTGGACCGAGGACCGCGTCACCTTCGCCGGCCGCTGGTATCGCGCCGAGGACGCGCTCTGCCATCCGAAGCCCGTGCAGAAGCCGTACCCGCCGATCGTCGTCGGCGGGGGCGGCGAGCGGAAGCTCCTCCGCCTCGTCGCCCGGCACGCCGACGTGTGGAACAACGGCGGCACGGTCGAGGAGCTCGGGCACAAGCTCGAGGTGCTGCGCGGCCACTGCGCCGCCGAAGGCCGCGACTTCGACGCGATCGAGAAGTCCTGGTTCGGGAACGTCGTCGTCGACGCGGACCCGGCGCGCGCCCGCGACCGGCTCGAGCGCATGGCGCGCGCGTGGGGCACGTCGCCCGAGGACATGCGGCGCCGCTCGCTCGCCGGCACGCCCGAGGAGGTGATCGAGCGCGTGCGGGAGTACCTGGCGATCGGCGTCACCTACTTCATCGGCATGTTCGGACGCGTCGACGACCTCCGCAGCACGCGCCTGTTCGCGGAGAAGGTGCTGCCGGTCTTCCAGGACGTGGAGCCGTCGCGGGCGTAGCGCTGGCCGTCCGTTTTTGATCGCCGGTCCAGGGGGGCGGCGGCGGGGAGCCGCGGCGCCGGCGGCCAAACCCCGGCACGGCCGTTGCTCGATCCCCGGCGATGGCCATCTTCCGCAAGCCGCGCCGCGGGCGCCCGCTCCCTGCCGTCGAGCCCGTCCCGGGCGCCTCGGGGTCCCGCCCGCGTCCACCGGCGCTCGGCGACCGGCTCCGCGAGGTGGCGGCGGCGGTGGCGGCGCCCGAGGAGGCGCTCGAGCGGGCGCTCGAGGTGGTGCTCGAAGCGACCGGCGCCCAGGCGGGCGCGATCTGCCTCTTCGATCAGCGCCACGGCCTCCTCCGCCTCGCCGCGGAGCGCGGGCTCTCGAACGAGGGCTGCCGTACGCTGCGCAGCGTCCGCCGCGGCGACCCGACGAGCTGGGACATGCCGCTCCACGGGCTGCTCAACCGCCGCGCGTACCTGATCGAGAGCGCGAGCCGCAATCGCTACGTCCCGCGCCTCGTCGAGCACGCGGCCGCCGTGCGCACCGTCGCGTGCATCCCGCTCTACACCGGCGCGCAGCCGCTCGGCAGCCTCGTCCTCGTCGCGCTGTCGCCGCGCTCGTTCGGCGAGCGCGACATCCGGCTGCTCGAGCGCTCGCTCGCGGAGCTGGTCGAGATCATCGAGCGCGCGCGGCGCCGCCCGGCGGCGCCCGAGCCGGCACGGCCGCGGCTCGTCGCGCCGGACGTCGTCGCCGAGCGCGACCGGCTCCTCAACGAGGTCGCCGAAGGGCTCGCGGAGCGGGCGAGGCTCACCGCGGAGCTGGCGGCGCGCAGCGGCGAGTGCGAGCGGCTCCGGGCGGCCGTCGACGCGGCGGGCGAGGAGCGGCTCCGGCTCGCGGCCGAGCTCGACCGGGTCCGGCGGGAGGCGGAGCGCGTGGACGGGCTCGCGGCCTCGCTCGCGGCGGCGGAGCGCGAGCGGGCGCGCCTCGCGAGCGCGATCGAGGCGGCCGCCGCCGAGCGCGCAGAGCGGGCGCGCGAAGCCGACGCGCGCGAGCAGGCCCGCGTCGCGGCCGAGGAAGGCCTCGCCGCCGCCCGCCGCGAGCTCGACGTCGTCCAGCGGGCCGCGGCGGCGCGCACGGAAGCGGCGGAGGCGCGGCTCACCCGGCACGCCGCGGAGATCGAGCGGCTCCGGACGCGGCTCGACGCCGCCGAGGCGAACGTCCTCGAGGCAGGCCACCGCGCGCGCGAGGCGGAGCAGGAGGCCGCGCGGCTCGCCGCGGAGCTGCACGCGGCCGCATCGCGCGAGGCGAGCCTCCACGAGCAGCTCGCCGCCGTCACGGCGCGCGTCGCGGGGACGGCCGAGGAGGAGCTCCGCCGCGCCCTCGAGACGGCGCAGGCGGCGGAGGCGGCGCGCGCGACCGCGGAGGCCGACGCGCGCGAAGCGCGCGAGGCGCTCGCGAGCACGCAGGCGGTGGTGGCCGCGCTCGAGGAGGAGGCGGGCGTGGCGCGCGCCGAGGCCGGGCGGCTCGAGGAGGCGCTGCGGGCGGCGGTCGACGAGCGGCAGCGTGCCGCGGGGGCGCTCGAGGAAGCGACGGCGCGCGAAGAGGACGCGCGGAGCCGGCTCGCGGCGGTCGAGGCGGAGCTGGCCGCGCTCCGCGCCGCGCGGGCCGAGAGCGCCGCGGCGCAGCGCTCGCGCGAGGACGAGGCGGCACGGCTCGCGGCGCACGTGGAGAGCATCGCCGCGGAGCGCGACCGGCTCCGCGACGCGCTCGCGGCGGTCGAGGCGGAGCGCGACCGGCTCGCGGCGGACCGGGCCGCCGCGGCGAGCCAGCACGCACGCCTGGAGGAGACGCTCGCGCGCGAGACGGCCGAGCGCGCGCGGCTCGGCACGGCCCTCGCCGCCGCGCAGGCCGCCGTCGACGCGCTCGAGGCGGCGCGGGCGCGGCGCGAGGCGGAGACGGCGGAGCGGATCGGCGCGCTCGCGGCGGAGGTAGACCGGCTCGTCGCCGAGCGCGCGCTCGGCGCGGAGCGCGCCGGCGCGCCGGCGGACGCGGCCGTCGAGCCCGCGCCGGTTCAGTCCGCGGAGCCGGTGGAGGTGGTGACCGTCGCGCCGGCGGGGGGCGGGCGCTCGCGCGCGCGCGAGAGCGAGGCGGGCGGCGAGACGGTCGTCGTGCTCGACACCGACGCCGCGTGGGAGTCGGTCGCGGCCGGCGACCACCACGTCGTCGCGCTCGCGCCCGAGCAGTCGATCGCCGACCGGCTCGTCGAGCTCGCGCCGCACCGGATCGTCGCGAACCTCGCGGCGCCGGGCGCGCTCCTGGCGATCGCGGCCGCGCGCGCGGCCGGCTCGACCGCCCGCTTCTGGGGCTGCATCGCCTCGGCGGAGAGCGACCGGGCCCTCCCGCTCGGCATGATCGAGGTCGTGAGCCCGCCCGTCGACCCGGACGCGATCCTCGCCCTCCTCGGCGCGTACGCGACGCGCGGCACGCGCGTCATCACGGCGGGCGCGGAGGTGGACGCGCTCATGAGCCTGCGGCAGGCGCTCACGCGCGACGGGATGTCGGTGTCGATGGCGTGGGACGGCAAGCAGGCGGCGGACCTGCTCGGCGTCGTGCGGCCCGATCTGGTGGTCGTCGACCTGGCGCTCCCGCGGCGCGACGGCTACGCGACCGTCGCCGCGCTCGCGGCCGCCGACCCGATTCCCGCCGCGGTGCTCGTGCGCGCCAACGACGACCCGGCGGCGGCGTTCGCCGCGACCCTCGCGGACCCGGTGCAGGTCGGCCGCGCGGTCACGTGCGAGCAGGTGCTCGCCGCCGCCCTCGCCGCGAGCGAGGCGCCCCCGCAGCGGAAGCCCGCGAAGGTGCGGGCGGCGGCGGGCGGCCGGCGCTAGGACGCCCGACCGCGACGGCTACGCGCGGCCCGCTTCGCGGCCGACCGCGGAGAGGAGCACGTCGGGATCGACGGGCTTCTCGAAGACCATGTCGGCGCCGCGGGCGCGCGCCTCCTCCATGCTGAAGTGCGAGCCCCAGCCGGTGACGAGGAGGACGGCCGTGCCCGGCGACGACTCCTTCACCGCGCGCGCGACCTCCCAGCCCGGGCGGTCGGGCAGGCCGACGTCGGTCACGACGACCGAGAAGCGGCCGCGGCGGAGGGCGGCGAGCGCCTCCGCGACGCTGCCCGCGGTCTCGACCTCGTAGCCCTGCGTCGCGAGGAGCTCCGACGTCGCCTCGCGGACCGTTGGGTGGTCGTCGACGACGAGGACGCGGCCCGCCTCGCGGAGCGGCAGCCGCGGGACGATGCGGCGCCCGACCTCGGGCGGCGTCGTGGTGGGGAGCGAGACGAAGACGGTCGTGCCCTTCCCCGGCTCGGACTCGACGAACACCGAGCCGCCGTGCGCGCGCACGACGCCGTAGACGGTGCTGAGCCCGAGGCCCGTCCCGCCCGGCTTGGTCGTGAAGAACGGATCGAACGCGCGCGACACCTCCTCCGGCGTCATGCCCTTGCCCGTGTCGTGCACGGCGATGCGGATCTCCCCGCTCCGCTCCGCCGCCGACACGCGCAGCGTGCCGCCGTCGGGCATCGCGTCCATCGCGTTCAGGAAGAGGTTCAAGAACGCCTCGGTCAGCTTGTTCTCGTTGCCGCGGACCTCGGGCAGCGGCGGCAGCGAGAGCTCCATGCGCACGGAGCGGCCGCTCATGTTGATGCGGGGCTCGAGGAGCTGGACGAGATCGCGCAGCACGCGGCCGATGTCGATCGGCGACATCTGGTCCTCGGGGCTGTTGCGCGCGAACGTGAGGAGCCGGCGGGTGAGCGCCTGCCCGATGTCGACCGCCTGCTTGATCGACCAGACCGAGCGCATGACGGGCTCGGGGAGCGACGCCTGCCGACGGAGCGCGGCCGCCTGAAGGCCGATCGCCTGGAGCAGGTTTCCGAACTCGTGCGCCACCTCGGCCGAGAGCTCGCCGAGCGCCTTCAGGTGCTGCGCGCGCGTGAGCCGGGCGCGCGCCTCGTCGAGCTCGCGGCTCTTGCGCGCCAGCTCGTCGGAGCCGGCGCCGACCGCGGTCTCGTCGCGGAGCGTGTGGAGCGTGCCGATCCGCCGCCCGGCCGCGTCGAACAGCGCGCACGCCTGGTGACGGACGAGCCGCACCGCGCCGTCCGGGTGCTCGACGGTGAGGAGCTCGGGCTTGTCCGGGAACGGCTCGGGCGCGGCGAGCGGGGCGAGCCCGGGGAGCCGGGCGAGGTCGGCGATCGGCGTGCCGATGGTGCCGTCCGACGGCTGACCCAGCATGTCGAGGATCGGCGGCGCGGCGTACTGGACGCGGCCGTCGAGGTCGACGAGGATCGCGCCCTCGTCGAAGAAGAAGCCCCGGGCGCCCGCTCGCGCGAGCATGGTCCGGAGCTGGCGAAACGTGTCCCGGAACGCCGCGAGCTCGCGGGCCGCGTCTGCGACGGCGCCGGGCGGCACCGCCGTGATGAGGAGGCAGGGGTGCGTCGCGGCCTCGCTCGCGACGGCGGTCATGCTGCACGGGAGCGACGCGCCGGCGCGGCGCAGACGCACCGCGAGCGGCCCCGCCGCCTCGGCTGCGAAGGCCGTTTCGAGCGTCCGCCAGACGCGCTCGCCGTCCTCGACCAGCTCGCTGAACGGCCGCGCCTCGACCTCCGCGGCGTCGATGCCGAGCGAGCGCGCCGCCGCGTGGTTGCAGCCGAGGACGAGGCCGTCCGGCGCGACGACGAACGCGGGATCGTGCATCGACTCGGCGGTGTCTCGGAAGGGCAGGGCAGGTTCGCTCGCTCGGCTGGTACCGAAAGCCATTCTCCCCCTGCCTCCCGCCCGCCTTTACCCACTCCGCTTTGGCGGCGTCAACCGGGCTCGGACGGAAAGCGGCCGGCGCCGCGGCTTAGAACGTCGATTGACACTCTCGGCCGCTGCCCCTAGCCTTCGATCGATGCTCCGGGACGGAGCGCCGACCGAGCGCGAGGCCCCGCGCGCGCACGTGATCGAGGCCCTCGACGCGTTCCAGGCGGCCGAACGCGCGGGCGGCGACGCGATGGCGCGCTGGATCGCGGTGTGCCGCCAGCCGCGACTCCGCGGCGGGCTTCGGGTGATCCGCGCGCGCGACCTCCAGCATGCGGCGCTCGCGGAGGCGCGCCTGCGCGCCCTCGGCGGGGCACCGGCCGCGCGCATCAGCCGCGAGCTGGCGGGCCTCTGTGGGGTGATCGGCCATCCCGAGATCTCCGATCGGTCGAAGCTCGCGATGCTGCTCGGGCGGTTTCCCGCGCAGGCCCCGTCGCCGCTCGCGGACCTCGCCCGCCGCCTCGGCGGGGACGCCGAGACGCAGGCGCTGCTCGAGACGATCAACGACGACGAGGTCGTGGCGCTCGAGTGGCTGCGCGAGATGAGCCGCGTCCTCGAGCGCGAGGACGGATGACCGACGACGTCGTTCGCTTCCTCGACGACTTCCGTGCCGCCGAGTCCGCGTCGGTCGAGGTGCTGCGAGCGTGGATCGACGTGTGTCAGCTCGACGGGCTGCGCGGCGGGCTCCGCACGATCGCCGGCCGCGAGGCCGCGCACGCGGTGCTCGCCGCGGAGCGGCTCGCCGAGCTCGGCGCGCCCGCGACCGCGAGCGTCCCCGAGGAGGTCCGCGCGGCCGCCGTCGCGCGCTTCGGCTCGCCGAGCGTTCCGGACGAGGAGAAGATCGCCCTCGTGCTCGCCCGCTATCCCGACGACGCCTCCTCGACCCGGGAGATCGCCGCGCTCGCGGCCCGGCTCGCCGACGACCCCGAGACGCGCGAGCTCCTCCGGCTCATCGCCGAGGGCGAGGCCGCGACGGTCGCGTGGCTCCGCGCCTATCACGCCGGGCTCAGCCGGCGGGGAGGCGCGGGGCGCCCGCCGGCGACCCCCGATCGAGGTGCCTGAGCCAGGCGGCGGCGACCCGCACGATCTCCTCCCACACCTCGGCGTCCGCACGCCCGGTGCGTCGCGGGAGCCGGAAGGAGTGGTCGCCGCCGTCGATCGTGTAGAGCGTCGCGCGCGGCGTCGCGGCGAGGACGGGGGCGAGCCGCGCGAGGTCGCAGAGCGGGTCGCGCGTGCCCTGCACGAAGAGCATCGGCACGGGGACGGCCGGGAGGTGGTCGGCGCGCAGCTCCGCCGGCCGGCCGGCCGGGTGGAGCGGGTAGCCGAGGAGGAGGAGCCCGCGGACCGGCGCCCCGGCGGCGGCGAGGTACGACGCGATCCGGCCGCCCATCGACTTCCCGCCGATCACGATCCACGGCGGCCGGAGCGCGCGGTCGCGGGCGATCGCGTCCAGGACGGCCCGGTAGCACTGCTCGAGGACGCGCCGCGGGTCGGGCGCGCGCCGGTGCGCCTCGGCGTACGGGAAGTTGAACTTCACGGTGACCCAGCCTTCGCGCGCGAGCCCGGCGTGCATGGTCGAGATGAAGGGGCTCCGCATGTCGGCGCCGGCGCCGTGGGCGATGACGACGGCGGGCGTGACGCCCGCGCGACGGAAGCCGGGGGGCAGCGCCACGACGGCCGACACGGCGCGGCCGCCGGGCAGCGGGATGCGGCGCCGGCGCGTCGCGAGCTTCAGCGCGCCCTCCCGCGCGGCGCGCTCGCGATCGACGCGACGCCGACGACCGTCTCGCGCACGGCCAGCTCGCGGTTCCGCATCCGGCCTCCTTCTCCGCAGCCGGCGTCCCGCGTCGCCCGCGCCGACCGCGCTCGCGCTTATAGCGGGCGAGCGCGTCCGGCGCGAGCCCGCAGCCTCGACTTCGCGCGGCGGTTGCGATAGCGACGCCGCATGTCGGGAGCGGCGCCCGTCATCGGTCTGACCGGCGGGATCGGCTCGGGGAAGACGACGGTCGCCCGGCTCCTCGCCGCGCGCGGCGCCCGCGTCATCGACACGGACCGGATCGCGCACGAGGCGTATCGTCCGGGGACGGACGCGCACCGGCGGATCGTCGAGACGTTCGGCGCCGCGGTGGTCGCCCCCGACGGCACGATCGACCGGAAGGCCCTCGGCGCAATCGTGTTCGCCGATCCCGCGCAGCTCGCACGGCTCAACGCGATCGTCCATCCGTACGTGGGCCAGGAGGTGCACCGGCGGCTCGCCGCGGCACGCGCCGAGGGGCGGGCGCCGATCGTGCTCGAGGTGCCGCTCCTCGTCGAGGTCGGGTGGAAGCCGCTCGTCGACCGCCTCTGGGTCGTGTCCGTGCCGCGGGAGACCGCGGTCGCGCGCGTCGTCGCGCGGAGCGGCCTCCCGCACGCCGAGGTCGAGCGGCGCATCGACGCGCAGATGCCGGACGCGGAGCGCCGGCGGCACGCCGACCTCGTGATCGACAACGGGGGCACGCTCGCAGCGCTCGAGGCGCGGGTGGAGGAAGCGTGGCGTACGCTCGATCCGTGACGGCGGCCGCGCTCGTCGCGCTCGCCGTCGGGCGCGCGGGGTGGGCGGCGAGCGGCTGCGAGGAGGCGCGCGGGCAGACGGGGCTCGCCGTCGTGTCGCGCGAGGACGGCCTCGCGATCGCCGCCGTCGACGCGGGCTCCGCGGCGGCCCGGACCGGGCTCCGCGCGGGCGACGGCGTCGTGCAGGCGAACGGCACGCTCCTCCGCGCGTGTGCCGACTGGCAGCGGGCGCTCCGCGAGGCGCGGAAGGACCGGAAGGCGCTCCTCGTCCTCGCGCGGCGCGGAGACGCCGAGGTCCTGGGCGCGCTCGCGGCCGACACGTGGACGCGCGCGGTCGCCACCGTCTCGACCCTGCCGCCGGAGCCGCCGAGCGTCCGCGAGCTGGTCGAGAGGCCGCCGCCTCCGCTTCCCGCGGACGCGCGGGTGACGCTCGACGGCGTCGTGCGCGCGCTCGGCGCGCTCGCGCCCGCCGACCGCCCGCCCGCGTCGCTCGACGCGTACCGGCGCGATCTCCTCCGCGTCCATCGCGAGGTCGAGACGCTCGCCAGGCGCGGGGCCGTGCGCACGGACGTCGTCGAGGGGCTCCGCACCATCCTCCGCTATCACGACGCCGCGGAGGTGGCGTGGGACGCCGAGGCGGCGCTCCGGGAGCGCACGCGGCGGCCACGGCACGTGCCGACGGCGGAGGCAGAGCCCGCGCCGTACTTCTCCGACTCCGAGGCCGCCGCCGTGATCGAGCAGTTCCCGTTCCTCCGCGCCGCGGTCGCGCGCGAGCCGGCGTCGGGCGTGGTCACCGGCGAGTCGTCGGGGTCGTGGCGGCCGGTCCAGGCGCGGCGCCTCCTCTGGGAGCACGCGCGCGACGAGACGGGGCGCCTCGACGCGTGGCTCGCGGCCCCCGGACGCTGATCGGCCGCTGTGCCGCCTACGGCACACCCTGTGCGGGGGTGGGCCGCCGGCCGGCGTCGATTCCGTGACGGAGCCACGACGGGCCGTGCTCCAGGCGTCCGCCGGCACGCGGCGCCGAATGGCGTGGGGCTTGCTTTTCCGGCGTGCCCCAGGGCCGGACAGTACGCGTGGACCTCGTCCACTGGATGCTGGTCCTGCGCCGCATCGCGGTGGGCGTCGGCATCCTCCTGCTCGGGACGCAGTCGGCGATCCTCCCCGAGCCGGACGCCGTCCCCGTGGTGCTCGCCCTCCTGGCCTGCGTCGGGGGCTACAACGAGGCCGGCCGGTGGCTCATCGAGCGCCAGGCGAAGGAGCGGGCGCTCGTCGTCGTGAACGCGCTCGTCGCGCTCGACTCGCTCACGGTGATCGCGCTCCTCCACCTCAACGGCGGCATCGCGAGCCCGAGCGTCTGCTTCACCGCGCTTCCCTTCCTCGCGTCGGGCGCCGTGCTGCCGCTCGTGCAGGCGTTCGCGCACGTCGCCGTCATGGCGGTCGGGCTCGGGGTGCTCGCCGCCCTCGAGTCGAGCGGGGTGCTCGGGCATCACGCCGTCGCCTTCTACGACCCCGCGGCCCACCAGCGCCTGGACTTCGTCGCGTTCATCATCGTCAACGCGACGATGCTGAACGCGTTCGTCGCCTACGCGGCGAACTACCTGAGCGCGCTGCTCGTCGCGCAGGAGCGGAACGCGCGCGAGCTCGCGGCGGAGCGGGGCGAGCTGCTCGCCACGAACCAGCGCGAGGCCGAGCAGATCCGCGCGCTCCTCGCGAGCAACGAGCGGGTCTACGGACGCGTCCGAGCCCTCCTCGACGTCGCCCAGCACGTGAGCGGCTCGCACTCGGTGAGCGCGCTCCTCCACGCGGTCTGCGACACGACCGTGGCGCTCGTCTGCGTCCCCCGCGTCGAGATCTTCCTCTGGGACGAGCGCCGCCAGCTCCTCCACCTCGCGGCGGCGCGCGGCCTCACGCGGGGCGCGATCGGCGACGAGGAGCGCCACTACCCCGCGGACGTGCCGATCGTCGCCGCGCTGCGGAAGGGCGCGGTGGTCGATTTCGGGGCGGCCCCCGCGCAGCCGATGGCACCGAAGGTGACGCCGCCCTTCCGGCGCGGCTTCGCGGCGCCCATGGTCTGCCGCGGGTCGTTCGAGGGCGCGCTCTTCGTCGGCTACGACGAGGAGAACACGGACGAGCTGAAGGAGCTGGTGCAGGGCATCGCGCGGCAGGCCGCGGTCGCGCTCGTCAACGTGCGCGCCCTCGAGATGCAGCAGGAGGACGCGGACGTGTCGCGCAAGCTCCTCTCCATCTCCCAGGCGCTCTCGGCGTGCCTCGACGAGGACGAGCTCTGGAAGCTCCTCGTCCGCGGCGCGTGCCAGGCGCTCGAGCTGCCCTGGGCGTCGGCGAACCGGTTCGACGAGCAGACGGGCACGTTCCAGGTGGCGGCGACGATGGGGTTCGCCGACGAGGTCGCGGAGGGCATCGCCGACGCGCGCTTCCGGCTCGAGGACTTCCCCGTGCTCCAGGAGCTGCTGTCGAGCCGGCAGGTGATCGTCGGCGACGACGCGAACCCGCGGCCGTTCCTCAAGACGAGGGGCTGGACCATGGGGTCGTGGATCGCGGTCCCGCTCTTCCGCAGCAACCTCGTCGCGGGCTTCGTGGTCTTCGGCGACCTCGCCGGCCGGCGCACGTTCTCCCGGCGGCAGATGCGGCTTGCCGAGGGCATCGGCCACCACGCGTCGATCGCGCTCCAGAACGCGCGCCTGGTCGCCAGCCTCGAGCAGGCGGACCGGCTCAAGTCGGAGTTCGTCTCGACCATGTCGCACGAGCTGCGGACGCCGCTCAACGTGATCATCGGGTACACGGAGATGCTCCGCGAGGGCGCCGCCGGACCCGTGAACGAGCAGCAGCTCGACCTGATCCAGAGGCTCGACGCGCGCGGGCGCGAGCTCCTCGAGCTGATCGAGGACACGCTCCTCGTCGGCCGGCTGGAGGCCGGCCGCATCGCGCTCGATCTCACGTCGGTCGCGCTGCCCGACCTCGTCGGGACGCTCCAGGCCGCGACCGCCGGCCTGCCGCGTCCGGCGAACGTCGCGCTCGAGTGGGAGGCGCCGACGAGCTGGGACGCGCCGATCCTCACCGATCAGAAGAAGCTTGCGCTCGTCGTCCGGAACCTCGTGAGCAACGCGCTCAAGTTCACCACCGACGGCAAGGTGCTCGTGCGTCTCGCCATCCGGGGGACGAGCCTCGCGGTCGACGTCCGCGACACGGGCATCGGCATCAGCGCGGAGCACCTGCCGATCATCTTCGACATGTTCCGCCAGGTGGACGGCTCGATGACCCGCCGCCACGGCGGCGTCGGCCTCGGCCTCTACATCGTGAAGCAGTTCGTGAGCCGGCTCGGCGGCACGATCGACGTGAAGAGCGCGCCCGGCCGGGGCTCGACCTTCCGCGTCGTCCTCCCCGGCGTGACGAAGGGCGATGACACCGGCCGCGAGCGCGAGACGCCGCGGCGCCGGCTCGTCGCGGCGTGAGCGCCGGCCGCGCCGCCGGCCGGGTCGGCCAGTACGTAGGTGCCGATCGCCGTGAACGGCGCCGCCCGGAGCGCCGGCGCCATGGCATCGAGGGACGCGACGCGGGGGTGGACCCTCCGGAGGAGGTCGAGGCCGGCGAGGGCACAGGCGACGAGGAGGGGAGCGTACGCGAGGGACCCGCGGCCAGCGTGCGACGAGTTTCACCAGCGGCGCGGACTCACGGCCGCGTGGCGTCCGACCGGCCTCGCGTGGACGCCCTCGTCATTAGGGGTTTCCTTCATTTCAGTCCCCTCCTCATCGGGGATCGTTCTGCGACGTAAAGCGTACTTCGCAGAGATCCTCGCCGTCCGGATTTCAGTCCCCTCCTCATCGGGGATCGTTCTGCGACTCTGCCACGCGAGGTCGATGGTCGCGCGAGGTCGATGGTCGCGCTCGTCGCGCATTTCAGTCCCCTCCTCATCGGGGATCGTTCTGCGACGCGCGCAGAAGCTCGAAGCGCGCGCCGCGAAGTTCCATTTCAGTCCCCTCCTCATCGGGGATCGTTCTGCGACTCGTGCGCGTGGCGCGGGAGACGGATCAGGTGCTCAAGAAATTTCAGTCCCCTCCTCATCGGGGATCGTTCTGCGACCCTGCTTGTCACTGCACCGCCGCGAATTCCCGCGCGAACGATTTCAGTCCCCTCCTCATCGGGGATCGTTCTGCGACCTCGAAGATCGCATGGGCGGAGGAGCGCGATCAGCTTACGGGATTTCAGTCCCCTCCTCATCGGGGATCGTTCTGCGACGATAGAAGGAAGAGACGGCGCTCCGCGACTGCTGCATTTCAGTCCCCTCCTCATCGGGGATCGTTCTGCGACCGTCCGCCTCGCGCATGGACTCACCTTCCGCACGGAATTTCAGTCCCCT
>DASRHG010000039.1:0-24943 GCA_035650655.1 Binatia bacterium
AGTTGAACGGCCGCATGAACGGCTGCGTGCGGAGCATCGAGTAGATCGCGGCGCCCTGCCGGCGCGCGTCCTCGAGGAAGCGCGTCTGGTCCTCCCACTTCTCGCGCGCGCCCGGCCGGCAGCCCATGCCCTGCACGACGACGGGGAGCCCGGAGGCGTGGGCGAGCGTGACGAGCCGCGCGCGATCCGTCGCGTCGTACCCCTGCACGGCGGTCGCGGCGAGGAACGCGATCGACCCGGCGCCGCCTTCGCCCGCGACCGCGGCGAGCGCGGCCACCTCCTCGAAGGTCGCGTGCCGCGACGGCACGGGCCGCCCGAGGTGGTCGACGTGCGTCGGCGCGTGGGACGAGGAGAAGCCGGCGGCGCCCGCGGCCATCGCCTCGCGGAGGAGCCCCTTCATCCGCTCGAGCTCGTCCGCCGTCGCGGCGCGCTCGGACGCCGCCTCGCCCATGACGAAGCGCCGGAGCGCGGAGTGGCCGACGTAGACGGCCGCGTTCACGCCGAGGCGGCGGTCGAGGACGTCGAGGAAGGACGGGAAGGTCTCCCAATCCCAGGGGAGACCCTGCTCGAGGACGGACGGCGTCATGCCCTCGACCTTCGCGAAGAGCTTCGTCACCCACCCGCGGTCCTCGGGCCGGACGGGGGCGATCGAGTAGCCGCAGTTCCCCGCCACGACCGAGGTGACGCCGTGGAAGCACGACGAGGTGGCGAAGGGCTCGAAGGAGAGCTGCGGGTCGTAGTGCGTGTGCACGTCGACGATGCCCGGCATGACGACGAGCCCGTCGGCGTCGAGCGTGCGCTTCGCCCCGGAGAGACGCCCGATGTCGGTCACGATGCCGTCGCGGATGCCGACGTCGGCCCGGCGCATCGGCAGCCCCGAGCCGTCCACCACCGTGCCTCCCTTCACGATCGTGTCGAAGCTCATGCCGTCCACCCGATCGCCTTCGTCTCCGTGTACGCCCGGAGCCCGAAGAGCCCGCCGTCGCGGCCGACGCCGCTCTGCTTGTAGCCGCCGAAGGGCGCCTCGGGGTTGGGCGGGCTGCCGTTCACCTGCACGGTGCCGGTGCGGAGCGCCCGCGCGACGCGGAGGGCCCGCGCGGTGTCGGCGCTCCAGACGTAGCCGTAGAGCCCGTAGTCGGAGTCGTTCGCGATCGCGACGGCGTCCGCCTCGTCGCGGAACGGGATCGCCGTGATGACGGGCCCGAAGATCTCCTCCCGGGCAACCGCCATGCCGTTCGTCGCCTGCGTGAGGAGCGTCGGCTCGAAGAAGAAGCCGCGCGGCCGCGTGGGCGGGCGCCGGCCGCCGCACGCGAGGACTGCACCCTCTGCGACGCCTCGGCGCACCCAGCTCTCGACGCGCTCGCGCTGGGCCGCGGACACGAGCGGCCCGACCACGGTGTCGGGCTCCCGCGGGTCGCCGATGCGGAGCGTCGGGCCGGCGGCGGCGAGGCGGCGCGTGAACTCCTCGTAGAGGGGCTCCTCGACGAGGACGCGCGTGCCCGCGATGCAGATCTGCCCGGAATGGAACGTCCAGACGGCCATCGCGCTCGCGAGCGCGCCCTCCACGTCCGCGTCGGCGAAGACGACGTTCGCGGACTTCCCGCCGAGCTCGAGGAGCGTGCGCTTCATGCGGCGGCCGGCCGCCTCCGCGATCGTCCGGCCGACGGCCGTGCTTCCCGTGAACGAGATCATGTCCACGTCCGCCGACTCGACGAGTGCCCGGCCGATCTCCGGCCCGCGCCCGTTCACGAAGTTGACGACGCCCGGCGGCAGCGCCTCCGCGACGATGCGGCAGAGCTCCGCGACGCCGAGGGGGCAGGCGGGCGCGGGCTTCACGACGACGGTGTTGCCCGCCGCGAGCGCCGGGCCGATCTTCCCCGCGCAGCTCGTCATCGGGAAGTTGAACGGCGTGATGCAGGCGACGACGCCGACCGGCTCGCGGACGACCGCGCCGCACGCGAGCCGGCCCGCGACCGGGCGCGGCGGGAGCGGCTCCTCGTCGGGGAGGGTCGCGAGCTCGGCCGCCTTCGCGAGCCGGAGGGCCACCGCGCCCACCTGCTGCGTCTCGGCGACGCGCCGCACGGCGCCCGTCTCGGCGATCGTGAGCTCGACGAGACCGGGCGCCGCCTTCCGGAAGGCGGCGGCCGCGCGCGCGAGCAGCGCCCCGCGCTCGGCGCCCGTCATGCGGGGCCACGGCCCGCGCTCGAAGGCCGCCCGCGCCGCGCGCGCGGCCGCCGCGACCTGCGCGAGGGAGCACTCGGGTGCCGCGCCGACCGGCTCCTCCGTCGCCGGGTCGACGACCGGGTAGGTCCCGCCCGCGGCACGCGCGCGGGCGCCGCCGATCAGCACCGCGTCGCAGACGGCGGCGTCCATCCCGCTCCTACGCCGCGGCCGCCAGGGCCGCCTCGCGCTGCCGCGTGGTCGAGTGCACGGGGTCCCGGTCGAACGTCGGCAGGACGTACCGGCCGAACGTCTCGATCGATCGGAGCACGTACTGCTGGTCCATCGTGAGCGTCAAGGGTGCGTAGATGAGCTGGTCGACGCCGATCGCCTCGTACATCTCGATGACCTTCGCGATCTCCTCGGGGGCGCCGACCTGCCGCCCGCCCAGGAGGAGCCCCTTCGCGAGCTCGGCGGGCGTCGGCGCCGGGATGCCCGTGATCGGGCCCGTCGGGGGCAGGCCCTTCGGGCGCGGGATCGAGTCGAGCCAGCCGAAGAAGTACTCGGTGAACTTCTCGACCTTCGCCTGCGAGTAGAGGTGCCGCGCCTCGTCGCCGTCGGGGAGGCAGAACATGTTGGTCGTGACGGCGATGTTGTCGTTCACCCAGGCGCCGATCGGCCGCGTGCAGCGCCGGATCGCCGCCTTGTAGTTCCGGACGTGCTCGACGATGTCGCCCGGCGTCCCGAACGTGAAGCAGAGCGCGCCGAGGCCGAGCTCGCCTGCCTCGATGAAGGTCGCCGGGCTCGAGCACGCGACCCAGAGCGGCGGGTGCGGCTTCACGTACGGCTTCGGGAGGACGTTGCGGCGCGGCATGCGGAAGTACCGGCCCTCGAACTCGTACGGCTCGTCCCGCCACATGCGGGGGATCTGCTCGAGCGACTCGCGCCACATCGGCTTCGTCTCCGCGGCGGTCGGGATCGCGAAGCCGGCCCACTCCGCCGACGACGAACCGCGGCCCGTGCCGAGCTCGACCCGGCCCTCGGAGAGGTGGTCCATGGTGGCGATGCGCTCGGCGACGCGCGCCGGGTGGTTCACGGCGGCCGTGATGTTCGTGATCGCCGTGCCGACGTGGATCCGCCGCGTCCGCGCCGCGACCCAGGAGAGGAAGACCTCCGGCGCCGGCTGGTGCGAGTAGTGCTGGAGGAAGTGGTGCTCCGGCGACCAGTCGTACTTGAAGCCGGCCGCGTCGACGGCCTCCGCGACCTCGAGCTCGCGGTGGAAGCGCGAGTGCTCGTCCTCCCACGGCGGGACGTGCATCTGCGAGAAGATGCCGAACTCCATCGAGGCCCCCCTTCGCCCGGGTCGCGTGGACGCGAATTCGCTCGACCGAACTACCATTCGGAAATTCGAGTTGTCAACCGGGACGCGGAATGGTAGAAGGCCGCTCGCATGGCCGTCCGCCGCAAGCCGCGCGACGAGGCCCGCCGGGCCCGGAACGACGTCTACCGCCAGCACATCCTCGAGGCGGCCGAGCGCGTCTTCGCCGAGCGCGGCTTCGAGGCCGCGAAGGTGCAGGAGATCTCCGCGCTCGCGGGGCTCTCGATGGGGACGATCTACGCGATCTTCCCCGGCAAGACGGAGCTCCACCGCGCGCTCCTCGAGGAGCGCGGGCGGGAGCTGCACGCGCTCGTCCACGACGTCGCCGCCCGCCGGCTTCCGCCCCGCGAGGCGCTCGACGCGCTCATCGGGCTCTACATCGACTGGTTCGTCGCCCACCCCGACTTCCTCCGCATGCACCTCCGCTCGGGCGCCTCGTGGGCGCTCGGCCCCGCGTCCGCGAGCGCCGTGCAGGTCCGCCACTGGACGGAGATCCACGCGCTCCAGGCCGACATCTTCCACCGCGGCGTCAAGGCGCGCGTCTTCGTCGACGAGGACCCCGCGTACCTCGCGCGGCTCTTCTCCGTGATGGACCAGGTGCTCCTCGCCGACTGGGTCGCGAGCGGCATGAAGGCCGACCGCGACCGGCTCGTGCGGCGCCTGCGCGAGCAGGTCGAGCGGTCGTTCGTGCGGCGGTAGGCCGCGCGGTCAGTTCGTGTAGCGTCGTCCGGCCGTCGCCTCCGACGCAGCACGGCCCGCCGCCCGTCACCGGCGGCGCACGGGCAGCAGAACCTTCACGTCGCCCGGCGCGGGAGGCCCCCGGCAGCACGCCTCACCGGAGTTTGACCGTCGATTCGGAAGTCATCACGCGCGCGGGACAGCGGCTCCTCGTGATCTACGTTCCCTTGAGTCCCGAGATCCATGCAGACACCCAGGGACGCGCGCTCCGGCGGGCAGGGAAGAACTGCATCCCCATGGCTCCCAACGAGGTCGCCCGGCTCCGTGAAGAGCGGCACGGAGTAGACCCGTCGGCCCAGCCACCGATCGAACTCTACACGACGTCCCACCGGCGGCCCTCGCGGCTGCTCGCAACCGGTCGGCGACGTTCACGGACGAGCGGCGCCGTCTGGCGCGGTTGGGCGACGAAGACCTGCTACGAGCGCTCGGCGTACTTGATGGAAAAGGGCAGCTGTTGAAGGCAGGGGAAATTCTCTTTTGCGCCGCGAGAGGACCTTTGCAGACAGACCCAGGGCGGAGAACCGAGGAGCATCGAGCGACTCGATCCCCCACTTCTCCTCGCCCTCGACAAAGTCATGAGCTTCATCGAAGCGCGCCGGAACGTCCCCTCAATCTTCCGAGCGGGCAGCAGATGAACATCGAAGACTTCCCCGAGCTCGCCGTGAGAGAGGCGCTCGCGAACGCAGTCATCCATCGCGACTACCACCTCAATGCATCGGTGACAGTCGAGCATTCGCCCCAGGTGTTCGTCGTCACGTCCCCCGGCCCGTTGGTCTCGGGAGTCACGACCGAGAACATCGTCACCCACCCGTCAAAGCCACGGAATCCGGCTCTTGCGAGCGCAATCCGTCAGTTCGGTTTCGCCGAACAGGTCGGACGCGGGGTCGATCGGATGTATCGAGAGATGATTCGCTCCGGGAGAGAAGCGCCGAAGATCGAAGACCTCGCCGATCACGTCCGCGTGACGCTGCTCGGAGGCGCACCGAACACGCAGATCGCCCGGTTCGTCGCACAACTTCCCGAGGAAGAGCACATCCGAGTTATCGGCTCAGAGGCGAAGTCCTGAGGGCTCTTGGCGCTGCTGTCCCGTATCAGCGCCGGACCGTAGATGAGACGGACCGTAAGATCATCGCCCACGTGAGAGAGCACCGAACGACAACGAACCGTACCGTACAGAACCTGTTCGACGTCGGCATCCAGCGCGCGAGCAACGTCCTTGCTGATCTCGTGCAGCGGAAGATCCTGGTGAAGAAGTCGAGCCACGAAGGGGGCCCCGGGGTTCAGTACGGTCGAGGAAGCAAGTTCCCTCCGAAGACTCGGCGTCCGTAGGAAGCGGCCGCACCGGCTCAGGGAAACACGAGCCGCGTGCCCCGCGCGTTCGCGCGCAGCACCGCGGTCGCCGTCGTGCAGTGGTTCGTCTGCTCGGCCGTCGTCGGGAAGCGGAAGCCGAGCGTGACCGTCAGGCGGCGCTCCGGCGGCGGGACGAACGACATGCGGCGGCCCTCGACGTGGAGGGCCATGGTGCCGTCGGGGCGGACGACGGCGCGCAGGCGGTCGATGCCGACGGCGCTCGCGACCGCGTGCCGGCGGTCGCGGAAAAGGACGGCGCGCCCGGCCGCGTCGAAGGCGTCGGCGGGGAGGCGCGCGCAGAAGAGCGGCGGGCGGCCCGCGGGACGGATGGTCACGAAGACGTCCTGCACGAGCGGGTCGATGCCGGTCGGCGACGCGACCGTCGCGTCGACGCGCAGGCTCGAGAGGAGCGAGCGGCGGCGGACGAGACGGGCGCGCTTGAGCGTCATGACGGCCGATCCCCCGGCGCAGCACGCGGGATCCTCGAAGTCGTAGAGCCCGTTGCGGTCGTCGTCGGCGCAGTTCCCACACACCTCGGGGCGGCGCGGCAGCGTCGTCGTGGTCGGGACCGGGAAGGCCGGGAGGCTCGTCGTGGTCGACGTTGCCGGCGCGCGCGTCGTCGTCGTGAGGGTCGGCCGCGGAGCGGTCGTCGTGGTCGGCGGGCGGGGCGCCGTCGTGGTCGAGGTGGGCGGCGGCGCGGTCGTCGTCGGCGTCGTCGTGACGGTCACGCTCGTCGTCGTGGCGACCGTGCCCGTGGTGGTGGTCGGCGGCCGCGGGGCCGTCGTCGTCGCGGTCGTGCTCGTCGTCGTGTCGGTCGTCGTCGGCACCTCGGTCGTCGTCGTGACGGTGGTCGTGGAGACGGGGAGCCCGAGGGGCGGGAGCGGGAGCGCGAGCGCGGCGGACGCCGCGGCGAGCGCGAGGCCGACGACGGCGAGGAGCGGGGAGCGGCGCGACATGCGACGCCGCACCGGCGGCGGTGCGGCGGGAGCACGGTCCCAGCAGCGCGTCGCCGCTGTCAATTCCTACTTCCGGGTGCGCGGCCGCCGGTCGGGGGTCGGTTGGCGCGACGCCATCGACCCGGGAGGGCGGGGGAGTCCTCGCGGAGGCGAGCGCACCACCGACACGACGCCCGCTTCGCACCGCAAGACGTGGTGGTGCACCTTGTCGCCTCCACGAGGACTCCCCCGCCCTCCCGCACGGTGCCGTACGAGCCGCCAACCGACCCCCGACCGGCGGCCGCGCTACTTGACGGCGAGCGGGTTGATCGGCGACCCGACGGCGCCCGTCACGGGGAGCGGCGGCGCGGTGAAGAGGAACTCCCACACGCCGTCGGCGGCGCAGTCGGCGGCGAGCGCGTCGAGGACGAACATCTCCCCCAGCGTGAGGCCCATGTCGCGGATGCAGAGCGCGTGGACGGGCAGCGGGAGCGCCGGATCCTCGAACGGGATCACCTCGACCGCGTTCGTGTCGCTCGCGACGGCCGCGACCTCGCGCGCGTGGAGCCACTCGACGCACGCGACGCCGAGCCCCGGCATCCGCCGCATGTAGCCGACGCGATCGCCGTCCGCGGTGAAGACGGCGAGGTGCCCGGTGCGGACGAGGAGGACGTCGCCCGACTCGACGCGCACGCCCTCGGCGCGCTCCGCGGCCTCGAGCTCGGCGGGGCCGATCACCGTGCCGGGTGCCAGGCGCGCGACGCCCCGGGCGCGCGCGACGTCGAGGAGCACGCCGCGCGAGACGACGCCCGCCGCCTGCCGGTCGATCGCGTTCTTCGCCGCGCCGGCGGGAGTGACCGTCGCCGACGGGAAGCCGTTGTAGAGCTTCCCCCCGTAGTGGACGTGGGCGAGGCTGTCCCACTGCGTCGCACACTGGAGCGGCATGACGATGATGTCGTCCGCGTAGCGCGGACCGTCCGGGTCCGCGCCGAGGCGTCCCTCGGTCGCCGTCATGACGTGGAGCGGGTTCACGCGGCCGCCCTGCCCGATCTGCGGCCCGTCCGCGCCGAGCGGCAGCCCCAGGCTGAAGACCGCGCCGCGCCGGACGCAGGCCGCCGCGCGGCGGACGACGTCGGGCGTGATGAAGTTCGTCGTCCCCCGCTCGTCGTCGGCGCCCCAGCGCCCCCAGTTGGAGACGCGGCGGGCGAGGGCCTCGAAGGCGGCGCGGTCCACGGCGCTCAGCGGCGCGGGAGCTCGGCCTCGGCCGTGCCCTTCGCGGTCACCTGATCGCGGTGGTTGACGCACTCGACCGCGCAGCGGACGTACGCCCTGCCGTCCCGCTCGAACTTGTCGGTCACCTCCCCGCGGCACCACGTGACGTCGCCCATGAAGTTGAAGCCACGGTACTGGACGTCGATCATCGAGAGGAACCCGTCGTCGCCGATCCAGTCCGTCACGACCTGGATGAGCCAGGCGCACCGCTCCGGGCCGAGGTCGTAGGCGCCGGGAAGGCCGAGGAGCTTCTGCGTGAAGGCGTTGTCCCAGTGGACGCGCTGCGGCGGCTCGGGGACGCCCTGCTCGTTCGGCAGCATGAGGTGCGGGTGCTTCGCGTAGAGGTTCGCGGCGACGGCGTTGCCGACGAGGTAGATGCCGAGGCACGACTCGAACGCGATCTCCGCCGTCGGCGTGAGCGGCCCCTTGATGAGCGGGCCGAGCTCGTCCCCGACCCGCACGTCGTCCCAGAAGCGCTCCGTCGTCCGCCGCGCGGTCCGGTACTCCTCCATGAAGCGGGCAATGTCCTCCGGCCTCCAGTGCGCGAGCGGGATGTCGCCGTACTTCTTCTTCTCGGCCGTCCGGGCGCGCTCGACGCGGATCCAGGTGTCCTGGCGCACCCCGATCTTCTCGCCGTCCTGGTTCCAGTAGACCGCCTCGTACGTCTGGTAGACGGAGCGGCCCCCGCCGCCGAACGTGCTCGGCCGCTCGACGACGTCTTTCAGGTAGCACTCGTGCGTCACGCGGTCGCCGAGCCTGAGCGGGCGCTCCCACTCGTAGCGAGAGCCCGTCCAGATCGAGTGCACGCCGGGCAGCCCCTCCGGGAGGCCGCTCGAGCCGACGGCGCGGAGCGTGTCCATCGTCTGGATCATGATCGGCGGCGCGATGAGCGTTCCCCAGCGCGTCTTCTTCGCGTACTCCTCGTCGAGGTAGAGCGGCGACAGATCCCCGATGCCGAGCGCCATGTGGTAGATCGCGTCGCGCGTGGCCTCGGTGCGCCACGGACGGCGTCCCGGGAAGCCCTGCCCGATGCGCGCGCGGATCCGCGCGATGCCTTCGTCGGTGATCCTGCCTGCCTCGGACATGCTACTTCCTCCGTCGCCTCCTCGCCGGCCGCTCGGGCGGGGACTCGGGCGGGCGCGGTCCGAGGAGGCGGTAGACGGCTTTCTCGAGAAAGCGCCGCTGCACGACGAGGGAGCGCGCCGAGAACACGTCGTCGCCCCAACCGGCGAGGCGGCGAATGGCTCCGGCGTTCGTGAAGAACGCGAACATGAGGCCGAAGAGCCCGAGCGTCAGGTGGGGGATCTCCTGCGGCTCCCAGCCGGCGTCGAGCGCCGCCTGCCGCGTCACCTCGACGCCCTGCTGGTAGAGCGGACCGAGCCAGCGCGCCATGAGCGCCTGCCCGGCGCCGTTCTCCTCGATGAGCGCGCGCTGGAGGAGACGGCCGAGATGCGGGTGCGTGACGAGGTGCGCGGTCAGCTGGTCGATCGTGCCGCGCATCTGCTCGGCCTGGAACTTCCCCGGCCGCCACGAGTCGGCGACGATCGCGACGATCGGGCGGAGCCCGCGCTCGAGGACGGCGTCGTAGAGGGCCTGCTTGCTCGGGAAGTGGTTGTAGAGGCTCGACGGCGTCAGGTGGAGCTCGCGCGCCAGGTCGCGGACGGCGACGCCCTCGAGCCCGCGCGCCGAGAAGAGCCGCTCCGCGGCGTCGAGGATGGCCTGGCGGGTCGGCGGCTGCGGCAGCGCCCGCGACTTACCGGATCGCTTCGTCCCGTTCACTCGTCCCCCTCCGCCGGCTGCATAGCGAGGTGAACGTTCGTTCGTCAATCTCGATCGGGCGGACGGCGAACCCAGCGCGGCGGCCGTTTCTCGACGAATGCGGCGAAGCCCTCGCGCACCTCGTCGGAGCGGAGCGACGCGGCGAACATCGCGAAGTCGATCGACGGGAGCTGACGCTGGAGGTCGCGCTTGAGTGCCGCGCGCGCCTCGGGGCCGGTCTCTCGGATCCAGCCGACCGTCTCGTCGATCGCCGCGTCGAGCCGGTCGTCCGGCACGACGCGCGACACGAGCCCCATCGCGAGCGCCTCGGCGGCGTCGAACTCGCGCGCCGTGAAGAGGAGGTACTTCGCGCGCGCGACGCCGACGCGCGCCGCGAGCCGCGCGCCGAGGAAGCAGTCCGCGACACCGCGGAGGAGCTCCGGCACGCGGAACCGCGCCTGCGCGGCGACGACCGAGACGTCGCTCGTGAGGGTGAGGTTCACGCCGCCTCCCTGGCACGTGCCGTTGATGCCGAGGACGACGAGCTTCGGGCAGCGCTCGAACTGCACGAAGGGGAGGAGGTCGATCCCGTCCGTCTCGCGGTCGAGCGCCTGCCCGCCCTCGTGCTTCCCGCCCATCTCGCCGCCGACGCAGAAGTGCTCGCCGGTCGCGGTCACGACGAGGACGTCGACCCCGGGGTCGCGCTCGGCCAGCACGGCGGCCTTCTTGAGCCCGTGGTACATCTCGATGGTGAGCGCGTTCCGCCGCGCGGGGCGGTCGAGGACGACGCGCAGCACGCCGCCCGCCTTCGTGGCCCGGAGGTGGCGCGAGCCGAGGTCGACCGCCGCCATGGGAGGCGACCCTACCAGGCGCGGCCGCGTCCTCGCCAGCGTCGCGCGTCGCCCCGCGTGGCGCGGTCTGCCGCGTGGCGCGGTCTGCCGCGTGGCGCGGTCTGCTTGACAACCCCCGGACCCCCGGGCGAGCCTCGGCGCATGCCCTCGAGCGCGCCCACGAGCGCCCGTCCCTGGGTCGGCATCGTCATGGGGAGCGAGAGCGACCTCGAGCACCTCGGCGCCGCGCGCGACGTCCTCGCGGAGCTCCAGGTACCGCACGAGGTCCGCATCGTCTCCGCGCACCGGACGCCGGATTGGATGTTCGAGTACGCGGAGACGGCCGAGCAGCGCGGCCTCGAGGTCATCATCGCGGGCGCGGGCGGCGCGGCGCACCTGCCGGGCATGGTGGCGGCGAAGACCGTGCTCCCCGTCCTCGGCGTGCCGGTCCCGGCGACGCAGCTGAACGGCCTCGACGCGCTCCTCTCGATCGTGCAGATGCCGAAGGGCGTGCCGGTCGGCACGCTCGCGATCGGGAAGGCGGGCGCCGCGAACGCGGGGCTCCTCGCGGCCGCGATCGTCGCGGCCAAGCACCCCGAGGTGCGCGAGCGGCTCCGCGCGTGGCGGCAGGCGCGGACGGACGAGGTGCTCGCGAAGCGCGAGCGCTGACGGCCCCCGTCGCGCCGTCAGACGACCTTCGCCGCCCGGAGCGCGGCGATCTCCTCCTCCCCGACCCCGAGCTCCCGCAGCACCGCGTCCGTGTGCTCGCCGAGGATCGGCGCGGGCCGCTCGAAGGCCGTCGGCGTCGCCGACAGCTTGATCGGCGGGCCGAGGACGCGGATCTTCCCGCGCCGCGGGTCCTCGTGCTCGACGACGAGGCCGTTCTCCGCGATCTGCTCCGAGGCGAGGACGTCCTCCAGCTCGTTCACGACGCATGCCGGGATGTCGTTCGCCTCGCAGAGCGCGATCCAGTGCGCGCGCTCGCGCGTCCGGAAGACGTCGCTCAGGACCGGGACGATCGCGGCCCGGTGCCGGACGCGCGCCTCGTTCGTCGCGAAGCGCGGGTCGGCGAGGAGGTCCTCGCGCCCGAGGAGCGCCGCGAGCCGCTTGAAGAACGCGTTCGTCAGGCACGCGACGACGAACCACCCGTCCTTCGCGGGGAACGCCTGGTACGGCACGAGATCGGGATGCCCGCTCCCGAACTTCCCGAACTTCGTCCCGAGCGTCAGCACGTTCGCCGAGTTGTCGGCGAAGAGCGAGACGACGGCGTCGAGCATCGCCACCTCGACCTTCTGCCCGACCCCGGACCGCTCGCGCTCGAGGATCGCGGCCGTGATGCCGAGCGCGGCGTAGATGCCCGTCGTGATGTCCGCCACGGGCGGTGCCGACTTGATCGGCGGCCCGCCGGGCTCGCCCGTGTGGCCCATGAGCCCGCCCATCGCCTGGAGGATCAGGTCCATCCCGGGCTTCTGCGCGAGGGGTCCGCGCGGGCCGAAGGCGGTGATCGAGCAGTAGACGAGCCGCGGGTTCGCCGCGCGGAGCTGCTCCCACCCGAGGCCGTGGCGCTCCATCACGCCGGGGCGGAAGTTCTCGACCACGACGTCGGCCCCCGCGGCGAGGCGCCGGAGGAGCGCCGCGCCCGCGTCCTGGCCGATGTCGATCGTGAGGCCGCGCTTGTTCCGGTTGAGGCCCTGGAAGTTGAGCCCCCCGACCTCGGGCGGCAGCCGCCCCGACCGGTCCGCCCACCGGATGCCGTCGCCGCGGCCCGGCTTCTCGATCTTGATCACGTCGGCGCCGAGGTCGCCGAGGAGCGTCGTGCACCAGGGGCCGGCGGCCTGGTGCGAGAGATCGAGGACGCGGATGCCGGCGAGCGCGGCGGCGCGAGCCATGCGGCGGCGGTAGCAGGCAGTCCCGCGCGCGGTCAACCGACGCCGCGTCGGTAGTGGGTCAGTGTGCGGGTTCTGCGGGTCGTACCACATCGCGCGGGAGCACGGGGGAGTCGCGGCGCAAACCGACCCACTACTCGCGCGTCGCCACCGTTGACAGGGCGCGCGGGCGCGCGTACGTGGCCGCACGAGCCGGGGGAGGTCTGCGATGCCCGCGTTCCTGGTCCACGGCGTTCCCGACACGCACCGCCTCTGGGATCCGCTCCGGTCCCATCTCCGCCGCACGGAGGTGGTCGCCCCCTCCCTCCCCGGCTTCGGGACGCCCCTGCCGCCCGGCTTTGCGGCGACGAAGGAGGCGTACGTCGACTGGCTCGTCGGCGAGATCGCGCGGCTCGGGGAGCCGGTCGACCTCGTCGGACACGACTGGGGCTCCCTCTTCGTGCAGCGCATCGCGTCGATCCGTCCCGACCTCGTCCGCACGTGGGCGTGCGGCAACGGCGCCGTCGACGCCGAGTACGTCTGGCACGACATGGCACGGCAGTGGCAGACGCCCGGCGTCGGCGAAGAGATCATGGCGACGATGACCGGGGAGCCGTTGGAGGCCGGCCTCGTCGGGGCCGGGCTCCCGCCCGCGGTCGCCCGCGAGACGGCGAGGCACGTGGACGACCGGATGAAGGACGCGATCCTCCGCCTCTACCGCTCGGCCGTGCACGTCGGGCGCGAGTGGCAGCCCGACCTCGAGCGGGTGCGCCGGCCCGCGCTCGTCCTCTGGGGCCGCGAGGACCCGTTCGTCCCGCCGGTCTTCGCCGAGCGGCTCGCCGAGCGCGTGCACGGCGAGCTCGTCCTGTTCGAGGGCTGCGGCCACTGGTGGGCGGTCGAGCGCGCGGCGGAAGCGGCGGCCGCCCTCGAGCGATTCTGGGCGCGGGTCTGACGCTCGGGCGCGCGCCGCTTCACTCCCCGACGACCGGAATCCCGCGGGCGAGGTCGTAGCGCAGGACGGCGTCCATCTTGTTCTCGATCTGGTAGAAGCGCACGACCTTCCGTCCCGGCAGCACCTTCGCGAACTCCTGGAGATACCTGCGACGCACCTTCACGCGGTCGCTCTCCGCCGAGAGCCAGTCGTCGGCGAGCTTCATCGCCTTCTCGTCCGGCAGATCCCGAAAGCTCGCGGTGTAGTCCGCGATGACCTTCACGCTGCGGTCCTGCACGGGTTTCAGCTCCGCCTGGTAGCGCTCGTAGAGCGGCCAGAACTGCGCGGCTTCCTCGTCGCTGAGGGGCAGATTCGCGGCGACGAGCGCCTTCCTGTTGGCCCGGATGGCGTCGCGGAGGATGTCCAGGTCCGCCGTCGGCGCCTCCCCGGCTCGTCCCGGGGTCGGGAAGAACGCGAGCGTCAGCACGGCGGCGAGCAGAATGCGTCCGCCCGACATCGGGAGTCCTCCCTGTTCTCGGCACCTCGCGTCGGCGGTCACTTGTCGATGCGCGTGATCTTCGATCCCTGGATGCCGACGCCGGCCATGAGGCCCTTCTGGTCGAAGATGAAGGCGTAGATGTCGCTCGTGATCGTGTTGCTCGTGATCGACTTCCCGATGCCCTTGTCGACGACGACGAGGCTCGGACCGGTGCCGAGCTCGAACCCGCGGGTCGCGTCGAGCCGGTCGAGCGCGGCGTCCGACATGAAGAAGAGCGCGTATCCGAACTTCTGCACGCCCGCCTGGAAGCCGTAGGATGCGGCGACGGAGTTGTAGTAGCCAGTGACCCTACCGTTTCTCCGGAGCGCCCCTTCGCCGATCTGGCCGCCGAACATGAAGCCGGCTTTGACGATGGACGGGAAGACGAGGATCCCCTTCGCCTTCTGCCCGAGGACCTTCGCGCTCGGCTGCCGCGCGTAGAGCTTGCTCAGCTCCGCCGCGGAGTCGCGGGTGAGGTCGGCGGCGGAGGCGGCGCGGGCGGGGCGGGAAACGGTCGCTGCCAGGACAGCCGTGACGCCGACGCACACGAGCCTCCACGCTCGGGTGGGTCGCCTCCCGTGGTCCATCGTCTCCTCCCTCCGTCGTGCCCTCGGCTGCTAGCAAGGGGGAAGCCGATGAGCCCGTCCTACGCAGCGGAGCGCTGGCTTGCGGCGCGCGTGCGACATCTCGCACCCGGTCGCGATATCGTCCCCGACCGTCCGATCGCGCACTGTCGATGGGGCCGGGAGGTGTCGGCTGAACCGCGCTGAAGCGCACCCCCCTGTTCCCGACCTGGGGACGTTGCTAATGAACCACGGTCGCCGACCTCCGAAGGACCTCGCCACCCGGCTCGAGAAGGACTTCATGATGGGTACATGGTGCGACATCGTCGGCGCTCGCGGTCCCGGAGGCGAGCAGGCAGGACGGACCGCGGACGCCACGGGCGAAATCGGGACGCGCGAGGCGCCGTTTCACTCGCTCTTCGAGGTCATGCGCCAGCCGATCACGAGGCCGCTGCTGCGCGACGAAGCGCTCGTCTCGGCCGTCCTGTCGTCCGTGCTCGACACGGCGTCGGCGCGTGTCGCCGTCCTGAGCTCCGACGGGACGATCGTCGCAGCGAACGCCGCCTGGCGCGAGTTCGCGGATCGGAACGGGCTGCCCGACTCGCGGCACGCGGTCGGGTCGAACTATCTCGCGGTCTGCGAGCACGCGGACGGATCCGACCGCGAGTGGGCCAACGCCGCGGCGAGCGGCATTCGCGCGGTGGCGAGCGGAGCGGAGCGCGAGTTCTTCCTCGCATACTCCACGGGCACTCCCGAGCAGCGCTGGTTCGAGATGCGCGTCAAGCCGTTGCCGAAGCTGATCGGCGTGGTCGTCGCCCACGAGGCGACCGCCGGAGGCGTGCCCACGCACGGCACACCGCGCGGAACGCTCGACGGCGCGCGCACGCACCGGACCCTCGAGGCCGAGGACCTGTCCCTGGGCGACGAGGACGTGGACCACGCACGGCGCTTCGGCGGCCTCATCGGCAGGAGCGCTTCCATACGGACCGTGCTCCGAAAGATCGAGCTGGTCGCCGAGACCGACGCGACGGTCCTCGTGGTCGGCGAGACGGGGACGGGGAAGGAGCTCGTGGCGCGCGCCGTCCACGCGCGCAGCGCGCGACGGGATCGGCCGCTCGTGTCGGTCAACTGCGCGGCGCTTCCGCCGAACCTCATCGAGAGCGAGCTGTTCGGGCACGAGCGGGGGGCGTTCACGGGCGCCGTCGGCCGACGGCGCGGGCGCTTCGAGATCGCGGACGGCGGCACGATCTTCCTCGACGAAGTCGCCGATATGCCGCCGGAGCTCCAGACCAAGCTCCTTCGCGTGCTCCAGGAGCAGGAGTTCGAGCGGCTCGGGTCCCCGACGACGTTGCACGTCGACGTGCGGGTGATCGCGGCGACGAACCGAAATCTCACGCAGGCGATGAACGCCGGCACGTTCCGCGCCGATCTCTACTACCGCCTGATGGTGTTTCCCATCGAGCTGCCGCCTCTCCGCGAGCGTCCCGAGGACATTCGGCTGCTCATCCGCCACCTCGTCGACAAGCACCAGAAAGTCCTCGGCAAGACGATCGAGAAGGTCGCCACGTCGACGCTCGACGCGCTCTGCGCCTACTGCTGGCCCGGGAACGTGCGCGAGCTCGAAAACGTCGTCGAGCGGGCGATCATCCTGTCGTCCGGGCCGACGCTCTGCCTCGAGGAGAACGTCTTCGAGCTTCCGCCGAACGCGCCCGAGACGTCGGTCCGCGAGACGTCGGTCCGATTGACGGACGTCGAGCGGGCGCACATCGAGCGCGTCCTGCGGGAGTGTCGGGGGCGCATCAAAGGCCGCGGGGGCGCGGCCGAACGCCTCGGGCTCGAGCCGAGCACGCTACGGTCACGCATGAAGCGGCTCCGCCTCGCGAGCCGTTGACCGACCTCCCGCGGAGGGAGGGCGAGATCTCGCCCGTCGGGCGAGATTCCGTCCGACGGGACGACTTCCGAACGGCCTCACGAGCGCCGTCCCGCGGCCGGCCGGCCGGCGGGCCCGGCGTCCGTCTTGCTGTTCGGCGACGGGACGCATGCCAGGCGCCGAGCAATCGTCCGACTCTGGAGACCGCAGGCTCGCCGTCGGGCGCGTCGCGGAAGACACCGTCGTCGTTCGAGTCGGCGGCACGTGGCGGCTCGACGCGGGCGCGCCGCCGCTCGCTGCCGTCGAGGGAGCGCTTGCGCGCCCACCCGCGGTCCGGCGCGTGAGGTTCGATGCCGGCGCGCTCTGCCGCTTCGACAGCAGCGTGGTGGCGTTTCTCGCCAGCGTCGTCGCTCTCGGGAAGGCGCGCGGTGCGGCGGTCGACGAGGACGGGCTTCCGCCCGGCATCAGGCGCATCCTCGCCCTCGCCGACGCGGTTCCCGAGACCACCGCACGGCGGCCGTCCAGCCGCCCCGACCTGCTGACACGTGTCGGCGAGCGGGCGCTCGGGGCGCTCGAGGCGGGCCACGAATTCCTCCGATTCGTCGGCGAGATCACGCGCGGCGGCGTCCAGGTCCTCCGCCGGCGCGCGCGATACCGCACCTCGGACGTCGTCCTGCTGATGCAGCAGGTCGGCGCCGACGCGCTGCCGATCGTCACGCTCGTCGGGTTCCTCGTCGGCGCGATTCTCGCCTTCGTCGGTGCGGTGCAGCTCGAGCAGTTCGGGGCGGCGATCTACGTGGCGAACCTCGTCGGGATCGCGATCGTCCGCGACATGGGCGCCATGATGACGGCGATCGTCATGGCGGGGCGAAGCGGCGCGTCCTTCGCCGCGGAGCTGGCGACGATGAACGTCACGCAGGAGACGGATGCCCTCACGACGACGGGCCTCCCGCCGCTCGAGTTCCTGGTGCTTCCGCGCGTCATCGCGCTCTGCGCCATGATGCCGCTGCTCTGCCTCTACGCGGACCTGCTCGGCATCGTCGGCGGCGGCGTGGTGGGGACCGGGATGCTCGGCCTGTCCGCGCGGACCTACGCGCAGCAGACGGCCGGCGCGGTCAGCGTGACGGATCTCGTGGGCGGCGTCTTCAAGGCCGGGGTGTACGGCCTCCTGATCGCGATCGCCGGCTGCCTGCGCGGGATGGCGGCGGGACGCAGCTCGTCGGCCGTCGGCGCGGCGACGACCTCGGCGGTCGTCACGAGCATCGTGCTCGTCATCGCCGCGTGCGGCGTGTTCTCGGTGGTCTTCTACGTCCTCGGGATCTGACGTGAGCACGCCCGACGCCCACATCGAGGTCCGCCACCTGACGATGGCGTACGGAAGCTTCGTCGTGATGAACGACCTGAGCTTCACGATTCGCCGTGGCGACGTGTTCATCATCATGGGGGGCAGCGGGTCCGGAAAGAGCACGCTCCTCCAGCACATGATCGGTCTGCGCGAGCCCGCCGCCGGCGAGGTCCTGTACGAGGGCGTGAGCTTCACGCGCGCGGAGCCCGAGGTGCGGATGCGCCTCCTACGGCGGTGCGGCGTCCTCTACCAGGGCGGCGGCCTGTGGAGCTCGATGACGCTCGCCGAGAACATCGGGCTCCCGCTCTCCCAGTTCACGCCGCTCGGCCCGCGCGATGTCCGGGAGCTCGCGTCGTTCAAGCTCGCGCTCGTCGGCCTGAGGGGTTTCGAGGACTTCTACCCCTCCGAGATCAGCGGAGGCATGCAGAAGCGGGCCGGTCTCGCGCGCGCCATGGCGCTCGACCCGGACGTCCTCTTCTTCGACGAGCCGGGCGCCGGCCTCGACCCCATCAGCTCGCGGCGCCTCGACGATTTGATCGTGGAGCTGCGCGACAGCCTCGGCGCGACCGTCGTCGTCGTGACCCACGAGCTCGCGAGCATCTTCGCGATCGGCACGAACAGCGTCTTCCTCGACACCGACCGGCGTACGATGACGGCGGCCGGCCCGCCGCGCGTCCTCCGCGACGAGTCGCCCGACCCGACCGTGCGTCGCTTCCTGCGTCGGGGTGACGGAACGGGGTGAGTATCATGGGACGCCGTCCGAATCCGGCCGTCATCGGAGCGTTCGTCGTCGGCGCCGTCGTGTTGGCGGTCGTCGGCGTCCTCGTCCTCGGCTCGGGCCGGTACTTCCGCGCGACGATGCCCGTGGTCGTGTACTTCACGGGCTCGGTCAACGGGCTCGCCGTCGGGGCGCCCGTCAAGTTCAAGGGGGTCCCGGTGGGCGACGTCCGCGACATCCGCCTGAACATCGCCCCGCACGAGCGCGCCGCGGCGGACGTGCGCATCCCGGTCCTGATCGAGCTGGACCAGGGGCGGATCGCGGAGCAAGGGGTGAGAACCGGGGTCGACGAGAAGACGCTGCGCCGTCTCATCGACGAAGGGCTTCGCGCACAGCTCAGCACCGAGAGCTTCGTGACCGGCGTCCTCTACGTCGCGCTCGACCTCCGACCCGGGACGCCGGTCCGGCTCGTATCCGACCCGACGGTCCCGTACGTCGAGATCCCGGCGCTGCCGACCGCGATGGAGGCGGTGCAGGACGCGGCGGGCCGGATCGTGTCGAAGCTCGAGAACGTGGACCTGGACGAGCTCGTCGCCGCGGCCTCGCGAACGCTCCAGGGGCTCGATCGGATCCTGAGCACCCGCGAGGCGCAGGCGCTGCCCGCCTCGACCGAGCACCTGCTGCGAACGTTGGACGAGACCGCGGATCAAATGAACCAGCTGGCGACGAATGCGAACGGCATGCTCGTGCCGAAGCTCACGACGGCGCTCGACGCCGCATCCGGGGCCCTGCGTGACGCGGGCGAGACGTTCCGGACGCTTCAGTCGACCTTCGAGCCCAGCGCGCCGCTCGGCTACCGGCTCGAGCGGGCGCTGGCGGGGGTCACGTCGGCGGCGGGCGCGATCGAAGGCCTGGCCGAGCAGCTCGAGCGCGACCCGAGCTCGCTCGTTCGCGGGCGCTCCGTATCGCAGGACAGTGCCAGGTGACTCGGCTGCTGATCGCCTGCGGCGTCGTGCTCGCCGCCTGCTCGCCGCTCGCGCCGCGTCCGGACCGGACGCGATTCTTCGTCCTCGCCCCGATATCGCCGGATCCCGGCACCGTGGAGCGCCTGCGGCCCGACGCCGTCATCGGCCTCGGGCCGATGACGTTTCCGTCGTATCTCCGGCGGACGGCGCTCGTCACGCGCGTCGGGCCGAATCGGGTCACGTTCTCCGACGATGCGCGCTGGGCGGAGCCGGTCGAAACGAGCTTCCAGCGCGTCCTTGCCCTCAACCTGGCGACGCTGCTCGGGACCGATCGCATCGTCGGCTACCCGTGGGTGCGCCCGCCGGCTCCCGACTATGCGATCGCCGTGGACGTCTCCCGCTTCGAGCGCACGACGGACGGCGGCGGCGAGCTCGCCGCGCGGGTCACGATCCACGACCGCGCCGGCAAGGTTCTCGAGCGGCGCGACGTGCGCCTCGTCGAGCACGCTCCCGGGGGAGGAGAGGAGGACACCGTCGCGGCCCTGAGCACGGCGCTCGCCGGCCTGAGCCGCGAAATCGCCGGGAGCACGCAGCGGCTGGACGGCGACCGGCATGCCGTGGGGAGGCGTACCCGAACGAGCGGGCGCAGCGCGCCGATCATTCGGGGCGCGTGCGGTCCGTCGCGCCGGTGCGCGACGCGCCGCACGGCCGCGCTCTTGCCCGGCCGTTGGGCCAGCGGCCCGCTCTTCGCATGACGGCCTCGGGTAACCCGGCGTCCTCTCACGACTCCCGGCGGCTCTCGGGCGTGCATGAGGGCGCTGCCGCTCCCATCCTCGAGGCGCTCCCCGACCACATCGCGGTGCTCGATCCGACCGGCACGATCGTCGCGGTCAACCGGGCGTGGCGACGCTTTGCGGCCGCAAACGGGTGGCACGACCCGACCTGCGGCGTCGGAACGAGCTACTTCGCGGTCTGCGAGAGAGCGAAGGATTCGCACGCCTCGGACGCCGCGCGGGCGATCCGGGACGTCCTCACCGGCCAGACGCGCGAGCGCGCCGTCCGATATCCCTGCCTCACGGGGGAGGGGCCCGGTCCGTGGTTCGAGATGCACGTCGCGCGCCCTGCGGGCGGTGGGGGCGCGATCGTGACGCACCGACCGGCCGGATGTCTCGGCGACGTCGAGGAGCGGCTGGCGGAGGCGCTCGCCGAGCTCGGACGGCTCAAGGAGCGCCTGGAGGCCGAGAACCAGCTGAGCCACGAGCTGAGCCGCGCCGAGGAATTCGAGGATCTCGTGGGGGAGAGCGCCGCCATGCGGCGGATGTTCCAGCGGGTGGAGCGCGTGGCGCGGACCGACGTGACCGTGATGCTCCTCGGTGAGACGGGCACCGGAAAGGAGCTGGTCGCGCGTGCGATTCACGCCCGCAGCGCACGCCGTGGCCGCGCTCTCGTGCGCGTCGACTGCGCCGCACTTCCCGCCACGCTCATCGAAAGCGAGCTCTTCGGCCACGAGAAAGGCGCGTTCACCGGGGCGCTGGAGCGGAAGCTCGGGCGCTTCGAGCTCGCCAACGGCGGCTCGATCTTCCTCGACGAGATCGGCGACCTCGCCCCCGAGGTGCAGGCGAAGCTGCTGCGCGTGCTGCAGGAGGGAGAGTTCGAGCGGGTGGGGTCGACCTCGGCCCTCCGCACCGACGTGCGGGTCATCGCGGCGACGAACCGCGACTTGCGGGGAGCCATCGAGAGCGGCTCCTTTCGCCCCGACCTCTACTACCGGCTGATGGTGTTCCCGATCGAGCTGCCGCCCCTGCGCCAGCGACGCGAGGACATCCCGTTCCTCGTGTCGTACTTCGTCACCAAGCACCAGCGACGGATGGGACGAGCGATCGCGCGCGTCCCGACCTCGCTGCTCGACGCCTTCGGCGCCTACCCCTGGCCGGGGAACGTCCGCGAGCTCGAGAACCTCGTCGAGCGCGCGCTCGTCGTGTCCACCGACGGTGTGCTGCGCATCGAAGACCCGCTTCCGGATGGCTTCCGTGACGTCTGGCACTCGCCCTCCGAGCGCCTCGACGACGTCGAGCGCGACCACATCCGGCGGGTGCTCGCGCGATGCGGCGGGCGGGTGAAGGGCCCCGGGAACGCCGCCTGCCGTCTCGGGCTCAAGCCGAGCACGCTACGCTCGCGCATGAAGAAGCTCGGGATCGTCCGGAGCGAGGCGGTCTCGTAGCGGCGGACTCACTTCGGCTTCACCGCCGGCGACACCGCGCCGGCGGCGGGAGCGCGAGTCCGCCGCGCGACGAGGAGGAGCGCAATGTACGGTGACGCCCCGATCACCTCCGCGCCCGCGTCCTCCAGCTCGTGGATGGCGGCGATTCCCGCGTCGTCCGCCCGGCGGAGGTCGCGCAGGTCGACGCGGAGGCGCCCCTTGGGATTGTGGCAGAGACGTCGCAGCTCGCGCGTCGCCTCACCGACGAGCTCGCCGTCGACGCGAACGATGACGGTCTTCGTCCGGGAGGTCCGCTTTTCGAGGAAGAACGCCATCCGCTCCCGCAAGATCGCAGGATTCGTGCCAGCGCCCGCCCCGGTGGGCGGACGCGGGAGACGCTCGCGGACGGATGATCGCCCTGCGCGCGCGACATTCCGTACCCTGCGAGGGCGTCTCCGTCCGCGGGCCGGCCCGGGCGCGGCTGGCACGGGAAATGCGACCCGTCACCGAGAAGCCACGCCCGCGAGGGTGCGGCCAGGGAGAAAACGCATGCGACCGTTCTCGCGGCTGAAGCGCACCGTGCCTCCACTGCTGTGCGGCGCGTCCCTCGTCATCGCCTGCGGCCATCCGGCGACGCGCATCTGCAGCGCGGAGACGCGCGTGGCCGACGCGGACGACGTCGACGCGGGACACTATGCGCCGCTCGAGATGCGTCGCGCCCGCGAAAAGCTGGAGGCCGCGCGTCGGGCCCGCGATGACGGCGACTGGGGTGAGGCGCGGCGCCTCTCCACGGAGGCGGACGCCGATGCCAAGCTCGCGCAGGCGAAGACCGGCGCCGAGCGGGCGCGCGCGACGAACGCGGACCTTCGTCAGGCGACCGAGGCGAGCGGCGGCGCCGCGTGCGCCCCGTCGCCGGTCGGTGCGATGCGCAACCCTTCCGCGGAGTGAGACATGTCGGAAGCGAGCTGGATGACTTTGGCGGTCTGTGCCACGGCGGCCCTCGGGGCTGCCCTCGGATGCGGGCCGCGGCCCGCCAACCGGGCGCTCAAGGAGGCGCGCGCGGCGTATGCGGAGGCGCAGCAGAGCCGGGACCTGAGGACGCGCGCGCCGGTCGCGATGCACGAGGCCGCTCAGTCGCTCGAACGGGCCGAAGTCGCGTTCGGAGACGGCGAAGACGACCGCAACGTGACCACGTTCGCGTACGTCACCCAGCGAAGGCTCGACGTCGCACGCGAGGTCGCCGGTACCAAGCAGGCAGAAGAGGAGCGAAGCCAGCTCGCGACCGCCACCCCGGCGTCGGCGCTGCCGAGCGCGGAGTTCGCGAGCGGGCGAGCCGACCTCGGACCCACGGCGAGGCACCAGCTCGCGACCGCCGCCTGCGTTCTCCGGCGGCAGCCGAAGCGCGAGGCGCTGATCGAGGGCCACACCGACAGCACGGGCAGCGATGCGGTGAACGAGCGCCTGGCGCAGCGGCGCGCCGACACCGTCCGCAACTACCTGATCGCGCAAGGCGTCGACGCGGGGCGCGTGACTGCGCGAGGCTTCGGGCCATCGTATCCGGTCGCGAGCAACCGGACCGCCGCCGGCCGACAGCAGAACCGGCGGGCGGACGTGTTCCTCGAGCCCCCGGAGGTATCCGCGGCGGAACCCGCCACGAGGTCGGCGGGTCCAGCCACCGCGGGGGCCGCCGCGACTGGCGGCCACGCCGCCGGGGCGGCGGGCGCAGGCACGTCCGCCGAGGCCGGCGCGACGTCGGGTGTGGGAAAGAAGGCCTCGCCGTCGCCGACGACCGAGCCACGCTGACGCCGCCCGGCGCCCGATGGGCGGCGGCGCGAGTCGCGGTTGACGCCTCTCGCCGCCGGCCGCACGTCCTCACCGCCGGGCCCGCGCTCGACGTCGCCCTCGCCGCCGCGCCGCTGTGCCGTCCGCCGGCGGGAGGCACGCGTCGGGCCGCCCCTCGAGCGGGAAGTGGAACGTCGCGATCGGACCCGCTCCCCCGCGCGGCGCCGGCGCCGCCGCGGCGGCGGCGCGCGCGACGAGGTCGTGCACCGGGTCGCCGCCCGTAGACCGTGCCCGGTTGAGCGCCCGTCGCGGCGAGGGCGGTCGAGGCAATCCGCGGCCGGCCGAGCCGGCCCGAGGCGCCGTCAGCACGAAGACGACGGGCCGCGCGCGTTCGAGCCAGCCGTGGACGCGCAGCTCGTGCCCGGGATGCGCGATGACGAGCGCGGCGGACGTCGGCGCCCCTCCTACCAGCGACGGACGGCGTCGCAGGATCGGCGATTCAAGGCGGGGGCGGGATCCGCCGAAGATCAGCCGATGTCGTCCGCCCGCCGTCCCGGTCTCGCCGCCGCCCGCGTCGTCGTGCTGTCGGCGGCGCTCGTCCTCGCGCCCGCGATCCACGCCGCCGGTCCCGTCGTCGTCACCGTGCTCGGCGCGTCCGCCGACACGTCCGTCGGATCGGCGCGAGCGCCCCAGGGGAAACAGCCGCACCTCACGGCCGGCGCCGGGTCGACGGCCCTCCTCGGCTTCGACGTCTCGCCGATCTCTCCGACGGCGTCGGTCGAGCGCGCGCAGCTCCGGCTCTTCCTCCTCGACCCGAAGCCCACCGCCGGCGACTCGGTCGCCGCGCACGCCGTGCGCACGCCGTGGGAGGAGCGGAGCGCGCGCGGCGCGCGAGCGCCCGCGATCGACGACATCGCCGTCGACGTCCGTTCGCTCGCGGGGACGACGAAGCGCGGATGGGTGGTGCTCGACGTGACGCCGCTCGTGGCGTCGTGGGTGGGCGACCCCGCCACGAACTTCGGCGTCGCCGTGCGGAGCTCGCGGCCGCGTCCGCTTCACTTCGCGAGCCTGGAGGGGACGTACCCGACGCCCGAGCTGCTCGTCGCGTACTCGATGGGCGGCTCGGTCGACGCCCCGCCGACGGGCCCCACGGGCCCGACGGGACCCACCGGCCCGACCGGCCTCCCCGGAGACGCCGGCCCGACCGGCCCGGCGGGTGCGACGGGACCGACGGGGCCGACGGGCGACGTCGGGCCGACGGGTCCGACCGGGCCGAGCCGAGCCCACGTCGGCTCCTCCGAGAACGCCGACGTTCCGGACGTCCTCGGGACGATCGGCACGCTCGGCGGGCTCGCCGCGGGCGCCTACGTCCTCGATGCCAAGGTCGGTCTCATCAACAACGGCGGCGCGAAGGCGCTCGTCTACTGCCAGCTCACGATCGGCGGCATCGCCTGGGACTTGAGCCGCGTCTCCGTGCCCGCGGGCGATGCCGCCGTGCTCGTCCTGCACACGGGCTTCGACAGCGGGATCGGCTTCGACGTCCACCTCGACTGCGAGGACGGCGGCGGCAGCGTCGGCATGCTCAACACCGTGCTCACCGCGCTCGAGGTCGACAACGTCGTGCTGAATCCGTAGCGGCGCGCCCTTGAACTCGGCGAACGTTTGTTCGTATGAAGCGCGCATGGCGCGCGAGTACCACCTGATCTCCGCCGATTCGCACGTGCTCGAGCCGCCCGACCTCTGGA